>CAZOSA010000103.1:0-6885 GCA_964582155.1 uncultured Enterobacteriaceae bacterium
TACCCACGGCGTGTAGGGATGGAGGAGTCTACAGGAACTCCCCCGCGTCTACAAATCCGCCAGCTCCTTGCGCTCCCTGAAGTGCTGCAGCGCCTCGGGATTGGCGAGCGCCTCGAGGTTCTTCACCTGTCGGCCGTGCACGACGTCGCGCACCGCGAGCTCGACGATCTTGCCGCTCTTGGTGCGCGGGATGTCCGCCACCTGCAGGATCTTGTCCGGCACGTGGCGCGGGGTCGTGTGTTCGCGGATCTGCTGCTTGATGCGGTTGGCAAACGACTCGTCCAATTGCAGGCCTTCGCGCAGCTTCACGAACAGCACTACCCGGACATCGCCGTTCCAGTCCTGCCCGATGACGATGGACTCCACCACCTCCTCCAGCCGCTCCACCTGCCGGTAGATCTCGGCGGTGCCGATGCGTACGCCGCCCGGGTTGAGCACTGCGTCCGATCGCCCGTAGATGACGATGCCGCCGTGGGGCGTGATTTCGCACCAGTCGCCGTGGCACCAGACGTTTGGGAACTTCTCGAAATAGGCCGCGCGGTACCGGGCGCCCTGCGGGTCGTTCCAGAAACCTATGGGCATCGCAGGAAAGGGCCGCGTACACACGAGTTCGCCTTTCCCGCCATTCAGCGGCCGGCCCTGCTCGTCGAATACTTCCACCGCCAGTCCCAGGCCCTTGCACTGGATCTCGCCGCGCCACACGGGCAGCACAGGATTGCCCAGGACGAAGCAGCTGACGATATCGGTGCCGCCGGAAATCGACGACAGGCACACGTCGTCCTTGATGTTCCGGTAGACGTAATCGAAGCCCTCCGCCATCAGCGGCGAGCCGGTGGAAAGGACCATGCGCAGGCGCTCCAGCCGATGCGACTCCCTTGGTTTCAGGTCGATCTTGGCGATGGCGTCGATGAACTTGGCGGAGGTGCCGAAGTGCGTCATGCCCTCGGCATCGGCGAAATCGAACAGGATCCGGCCGCGCCCCAGAAACGGCGAACCGTCGTACAGGAGCAGGGCCGCGCCGCTCGCCAGGCCCGACACCAGCCAGTTCCACATCATCCAGCCAAGCGTGGTGAAGTAAAACAGCCGGTCGCCCGGGCGCACGTCGCTATGCAGCTGGTGCTCCTTCAGGTGCTGCAGGAGGGTGCTGCCGGTGCCGTGGACGATGCATTTCGGCACCCCCGTGGTGCCCGAGGAAAACAGGATGTAGAGCGGATGATTGAACTCAACTTGCTCGAATGCGATGTCGCGGGCTGCGAACGACGCCAGGAAATCTCCGAATCCTCCCTCATATCCGGCCTGCACGCACTTGATTACGCTGGGCAGCGCGGCGAGAATTTCCGCATTCTTCTCCCGCAGGTCGAATTCCTTGCCGCCGTACAGGTAGCGGTCGGCGCAGAACAGCACCTTCGGCGCGATCTGGCCGAAGCGGTCGAGCACGCCCTGCACGCCGAAATCCGGCGAGCAGCTCGACCAGATGGCGCCGAGGCTCGCCGTCGCCAGCATCGCCGCGGTCGCCTCCGGCATGTTCGGCAGATAGCCGGCAATGCGGTCGCCCTTGGTCACGCCTTCGGCGCCCAGCGCCTGCGCAAGGCGCGACACCAGGTCGTAGAGTTCGCGGCGCGACAGCTGGCGCTTTACCCGGTCTTCGCCCCAGAAGGCGATGGCGAGCGAGTCGTCGCGCTCGCGCAGCAGGTTCCCGGCGAAATTGAGCCGCGCATCGGGAAACCAGACAGCGCCCGGCATGCGATCGCCATGGATCAGTCGGCGCGGGCCCGGCTCGCCGCGCACCTCGCCGAAACGCCAGACCAGGTCCCAGAAATCCTCGCCGTGCTCGACCGACCAGCGGTGCAGCGCCTGGTAGTCGCCTTTTCCCGCCAGGCGCATGAAACGCGCCATGCCGGTGGCCGCGGCGTGCGCGGGATCCGGCGTCCATAGCGGCTGCCCGCTCATTTCGGCAGCAGCGCCCGGACCGAGTCCGGGACGCGGATCGGCCTGTTCTTCGGATAATTCATCCACACCACCACCGCGGCGCCTTCGGCGTATACGGTCGCAGGATCGTCCACCAGCGCCATCTCGATGAAGGTCGGGATGCTCGAGCCGCCTGGCTTTCCGGCGTAGGTGCGCACCTCGACCGTTCCCGGGTAGGTGAACGGGCGCCTGAACGTGCAGCTCGCACTCACGATCACGGGGCCCTCGCCGTCCGGTCCCGCGGTCACGCCAAGGCCGTTGAACCAGCTGATGCGCGCCTGCTCCATGTAGCGGAAGTACACCGTGTTGTTGACGTGCCCCATGGCGTCCATGTCGCCCCAGCGGATGGGGATGCGCTCCACGTGCACCAGCTTTCGCTCATCGCTCATGTGGCGCCGATTATAATTGGACGCATGTCGCGCGAATCGATGCAGTACGACGTTGTCATCGTCGGCGGCGGCCCGGCCGGTCTCGCGGCAGCGATCCGGTTGAAGCAGCTATCCGCCGAAACCTCGGTCTGCGTAATCGAAAAAGGCTCCGAGATCGGCGCGCACATTCTCTCGGGCGCGGTGATGGACCCGCGCGCGCTGGCCGAGCTGGTGCCCGCCTGGAAGGACAAGGGCGCGCCGCTCGGCGTGCCGGTGAGCGAAGACCGGTTCCTGTTCCTCACGCAGACCGGCGCGTACCGCACGCCGAACTGGCTGCTCCCGGCCTGCTTCAAGAACCACGGCAACTACGTCGTCAGCCTGGGCAACGTCACGCGCTGGCTTGGGCAGCTGGCGGAAAGCGCCGGCGTGGAGATCTTCGCCGGCTTCGCCGGCGCCGAGGTGCTCTACGACGACAAGGGCGCGGTGCGCGGCGTCGCCACGGGCGACTTGGGGGTGAACCGCAAGGGCGAGAAGACCGAGGCCTTCCAGCCGGGCGTCGAGCTGCTCGCGAAATACACCTTCTTCGCCGAGGGTTGCCGCGGGCACCTCGGGCTGCAGCTCGAGAAAAAATTCGGCCTGCGCGAAGGCACCGACCCGCAGGTCTACGGCATCGGCCTGAAGGAGCTTTGGGAAGTAAAGCCTGAGAAGCACCGCCCGGGACTCGTCGTGCATACCGCCGGCTGGCCGCTGGATCGGCAAACCTACGGCGGATCTTTCCTCTACCACTTCGAAAACAACCTGGTGGCGGTGGGCTTCGTCGTCGGCCTGGGCTACACGAATCCCTATCTCGCGCCTTACGAGGAGTTCCAGCGCTACAAGACGCATCCGGCGATCCGCCCCACGTTCGAAGGCGGCAAGCGGGTAGCCTACGGCGCGCGCGCAATCACCGCGGGCGGGCTGCAATCGCTGCCCAAGCTCGTGTTTCCCGGCGGCTGCCTGATCGGCGACGACGCGGGCTTCCTCAACGCCCCGCGCATCAAGGGCAGCCACTGCGCGATCAAGTCGGGGATGATGGCGGCGGACGCGGCCCACGAGGCGCTCAAGGCCGGGCGCTCGGCAGACGAGCTCGCCGCCTACCCGGAAGCGTTCCACCAGTCCTGGCTGTTCGACGAGCTCTACCGCGCGCGCAACTTCAAGCCCTGGATGTCCAAGGGCCTCTACACCGGCAGCCTGATGGTGGGCGTCGACCAGATCGTGTTCGGCGGCAAGGCGCCCTGGACCCTGCGCCACGCGCACGCCGACCACGAAACGTTGAGGAAGCGCACCGAGGCCGAGCCGATCGACTACCCCAAGCCCGACGGCAAGCTCACGTTCGATCGCCTCACCTCGGTGTCGTTCTCCAATACGAACCACGCCGAGGACCAGCCGGTGCACCTGACGCTCAAGGACGCGAGCGTGCCGGTGGACGTGAACCTCGCGCTCTACGACGCGCCCGAGCAGCGCTACTGCCCGTCGGGCGTGTACGAGATCGTGCGCGAGAATGACGTGCCGCGGCTGCAGATCAACGCGCAGAACTGCGTGCACTGCAAGACCTGCGACATCAAGGACCCGACGCAGAACATCGTCTGGGTCGTGCCCGAGGGCGGCGGCGGACCGAACTACCCCAACATGTGACGTGAACGCTGCCTAGTTCGCCTTGCTCAACAACGGGGTGATTTCTTCGATCGGCAGCGACTCGGACCAGCTCTCGAACGCCCCGTCCAGGTCGGTGATGACCAGATCCGGCTTGCGCTCGCCCACGCGGGCGAGGCCCTCGACGCCGTCCGCGGCCTCGGCGAGCGTGTGCCCGTAATACCCGAGCAGGGTGGCGAGAAACTCGCGATTCAGCGGGCGGTCGTCGACGATGAGGATCTTTGCCATGGTCAATCCCCCCTTCGCGGCGGCGCCGCGCAGGTGCGGTCGCGGCCATCGCGTTTCGCTTCGTAGAGCGCGCGATCGGCCGCGCGCAGCAGTGCATCTGCGCCATCGCCGTGCTCGGGAAAGGCAGCCACTCCGAGAGAAAGGGTGATCGGCCCGATCTCCTGTCCGTCGTGGCTCAGATCGAGAGCCTTGACACTGTGCCGGATCTGCTCCGCCCGCATCAATGCGTCCTCGATCGTGGCTCCCGGAAACAGCAGCGCGAATTCCTCGCCGCCGAAGCGAAATACCTGGTCGTAGCCGCGCACCGACTTTCCGAACTCGGCGGCGAGCCCGCGCAAGACCGCGTCCCCGGCCGCGTGGCCGAGGCGGTCGTTGCACAGCTTGAAGTGGTCCACGTCCGCCATTACCAGCGCCAGCGGGCTGTGCTGGCGCGCCGCGCGCGCCGTCTCGCGCTCGAGCGCGGCGTCGAACTCGCCCCGATTCTGCAGTCCTGTCAGAGCATCGCGCGTCGCCCGCTCGCCGAGCAGTTCGTTTTCGTAGGCGTTGGCGGTCTGCCGGGCGAGCAGGGCGAGCAGTTCCTCGTCGGCCGCGCTGAACGGGGATCCGTCGCTGCGATTGGCGAGGTAAATCCAGCCGTAACGCGCCTTGACGCCGGCGAGCGGCACGACCAGCAGACTGCGCACCGGCGGATGCGCCGGCGGCAGCCCCAGCGCCTGCGGTTTGGCGTGCGGATTCCAGGCGCGGCGAAATGCAGGCTCGTCCACCCGCCGTGCGAATGCCTCGGTGACGCGCGCCGCGGCGGCGAACGTTGCCGAGGCATCGATGCCGCACACGAGCACGCGGGCGAGCACTCCCGTCTCCGGGAACTCCAGCCCCAGCGCGGCGCATTCCGCCGCGATCAGAGTGGGGGCGCCACGGCATGCCAGCTCGAGCACCGCGTTTGCGTCGCGCTCTTCGGCCAGCGCGCACTGAAAGTCCATGAACGCGACGAGCGAGGGGTTCCATCCCTGCGCCGGCGGCTGCGCCTTCGCCACGCCTTGCGGCGGCTCGCCGAGCGCGGCCTGTACCGCGGCGACGATGACTTCAGGATCGGAGGGTTTTGGAATCACGGCCGCGGCATTGCATTCGCGCGCCATGCGGCGCGCCTCGGGAACGCGATAGGTCGCGGAGTAGAAAATCACCGGAATGGTGGCGGACTCGTGGTCGCGCTGCATCTGCTGCACGAACTCGACGCCGTTCATCCCGGGCATGGCGATGTCGGTGATGATGAGGTCCGGGCGCTGCGCGCGCACGGCGGCGAGCGCGTCGTTCCCGTCCGCCGCCTCGGCCAGCGTATGGCCGTAGTAGCCGAGCAAGGTGACGAGAAATTCCCGGTTCATCGCGCGATCGTCCACCACCAGGATGCGCGCCATGCTCAGGACTCTTTGCGCGGCGCGAGGAAGGCGGCGATCTGCGGCACGAAGGTCTGCGGATCGATCGGCTTGGAAATGTAGCCGTCGAAGCCGGCGGCAAGAACGCGTTCGCGGTCGCCGACCATGGCGTAGGCGGTGACAGCGACCAGCGGCACGCGCGCGAGCGCCGGCTGCGCCTTGAGCCGCTTCGCCACCTCGATGCCGTCGATGCCCGGCAGGTGCAGATCGCAGATCACCAGGTCGGGCGGCTCGGCGCGGGCCAGTTCCAGTCCGATCTCGCCGTTCACCGCCGCAGACACGGTGTAGCCGAAGGCCTCGAGCACGTAGCGCGCCAGCTCCATGTTGGTCGGGTTGTCCTCGATTACCAGGATGCGCGTCCCCACCGCCTCAGCGCTCCTCCAGCACCAGGGCGAAGCGGCTGCCCTTGCCCGCTTCGCTTTCGAACTCGATGCGCCCGCCGAGCAGGGCCGCGAGCTTCTGCGACAGGTGCAATCCCAGCCCGGTGCCCTCGTGCCGGCGCGCACCGGACACTCCGAGCTGCTCGAAGGCCTGGAACAGCTTCGCCTGGTCCGCGGCAGCGATGCCCACGCCGGTGTCCACCACGGTAAAGCGGGTCCGCAGCAGGCCTTTGTCGCGCTGCTGCGCCAGTTCAATATTCACCGCGCCGCGGTCGGTGAACTTGATCGCGTTGTTGGTGAGATTGAGCAGGATCTGCGTCAGCGCGCGGCGGTCGGTGTTGACCATCGGCTCGCCCTTCGGCGCCCGCGTCTCGAACTTGAGTCCCTTGGCCTCGCCCAGCGGCTTGAGCGCCGCGCTCACCTCGTCCAGCACCGCCTTGCACGCCACCGGCTCGGGCTGCAGCTCGACCTTGCCCGACTCGATCTTGGCCAGGTCGAGCAGATCGTTGATCAGCGACAGCAGGTGCCTGGAGCTGGACTGGACGGTGGACAGCTGCTTATCCTGCTCGGCGTTGAGCGGCCCGGGCAGCTTCATCAGCAGCGTGCCGGTGAAGCCGAGAATGGCGTTCAGCGGCGTGCGCAGTTCGTGCGACATGCTGGCGAGGAAGCGGTCCTTGGCCTGGTTGGCGCCCTCCAGCTCGAGGTTTTTCTCCTGCAGCGTCTGCTCGAAGCGTTTGCGCTCGGTCACATCGCGCGCCGCGGCAAAGACGCCCTGCAGCGTGCGGCCCCGGTCGTAAAAGGTGGTCGCGTTGTAGGACA
>CAZOSA010000104.1:0-6835 GCA_964582155.1 uncultured Enterobacteriaceae bacterium
CAGGCGCCGCCGCGCGGCAAATCGCGCCAGCACCCGCGCGTCGCCCGGATCGCCGGCGCCGCGCAGGGCCTGCGCCAGGTCCCAGGCATCGCGCAAGCCCAGGTTCAGGCCCTGGCCGGCGACGGGGTGCAGGGTTTGCGCGGCGTTGCCGATGTACACCTCGCGATGCGCGACGCGCGAGCCGCGCACGCGCAGCGTGACCGGCATGCGCGCGCGGCTGCGCAATGCGGTGAAGCGTCCCGCGCGCCCGCCGAACGCCTGCTGCAGCTGTGCGAGGAATTCCTGCGGCGCGGCTTGCATCAGCTCGGCGGCGCGCTGCGCAGGCGTGCTCCACACCAGCGCCCACGCGCCCGCGAGCGGCAGGAGCGCGAGCGGCCCCTGTGGCGTGAAGCGCTCGTAGGCCATGTTTGCGGAGGGCAATTGCGCCGTGACGTGTGCCACGAGGGCGTCGTGGCTGTAGCGCCGCTCGCGCGCCTCGCCGGCGATGCCCTCGGCATGGATCGTGCAGCGCGCGTTCGTCCCGGGTCCGCGCTCCACGCTGACCCGCGCGCGCAAGGCCGCGAGCAGCTCGGCGTAGTCCGTTACGTAGCCCAGCGCGGGGACGCCGGCGTCCCCGGCGTCCATGTAAGTGCGGCCGAACGTGCCGGCCTGGGATACGTGGATCGACAGGATCGGCGTGGCGGCAAAATCGCCCCAGGCACCGACCCGCTCCAGGATCAGCTGGCTGGCGCGCGACAAGGCGATGGGCCGGGGCGTGCCGCCCGGCGCCGGTTTCGGATCGACGAGTCGCACGTCGTGGCCCGAGCCCTGCAGCGCGAGCGCCAGCGCGCAGCCGACCGGCCCCGCACCGAGGATCAGGACGTCAGCGCCGGCCGTCACGGATCAGCGCCTCGATTTCGGCCACGCCCTTGGGCGCTTGCGCCGTCAACACTTCGCAGGCCCCGGTCGTGACCAGCACGTCGTCCTCGATGCGCACGCCGATGTCGCGCAGGCGCTCGGGCACATCGTGCGCGGCGCGGATGTACAACCCCGGCTCCACGGTCAGCGTCATGCCCGGCTCGAGCGCGCGCCATCGGCCCGCCCGCTTGTATTCGCCGGCATCGTGCACGTCCAGGCCCAGCCAGTGCCCGGTGCGGTGCATGTAGAAGCGCTTGTAGGATTCCTGCTCCAGCACCGCCTCGAGGCTGCCGGCAAGGAGCTTCAGGTCGAGCATGCCCTGCGCCAGCACGCGCACCGCGGCGTCGTGCGGCTCGTTCCAGGCCTTGCCCGCGCGCACCTGGTCCATGGCGGCGCGCTGCGCGGCGAGCACGATTTCGTAGACCTCGCGCTGCGCGCCGCTGTAGCGCCCGTTCACCGGGAAGGTGCGCGTGATGTCGGCGGCGTAGCCCTGCAGCTCGCAGCCGGCGTCGATCAGCACCAGGCTGCCGTCGGCGAGCGACGCATCGTTGGCGACGTAGTGCAGCACGCAGGCGCTGGGGCCGCCGGCGACGATCGGCCAGTAGGCCGGGAACTGCGCGCCGTTGCGGCGGAAATCGTATAAGAGCTCGGCTTCAACTTCGTATTCATTGCGCCCGGGGCGCGCAGCGATCATGGCGCGGCGGTGCGCCGCCGCCGAGATCGACGCCGCCCTGCGCATCAGCGCGAGCTCGTGCGCGTCCTTCACCACGCGCATCTCGTCAAGCGGCGCGCGCACGTCGCGCAGTTCCTGCGGCGCGGCGACGCCGGCGCGCGCGTTGGCGCGCACCGCGTTCAGCCAGCGCATCACGCGCGCATCCCACTGCGCGTCCGCGCCCACGGGGTACCAGAGCGCGGTCCGGTCGCCGAGCAGCGCCGTCATCTGGTCGTCAAGCGCGCCAACAGGGTGCGCCTCCTCGAAGCCAAAACGTTCGCGCGCGCCTTCCGGCCCGTGCCGATGGCCGTCCCAGATTTCGCGTTCCAGGTTGCGCTCGCGGCAAAAAAGGATCGCGCGCGGCGCATCGCCGCCTGCGAGCACCAGCACCGCCTCGGGCTCCTGGAAGCCCGTGAGGTAGTAGAAGTAGCTGTCATAGCGGTAGGGGTAATGCGTATCCCGATTGCGCGTGCGTTCCGGCGCGGTGGGTATCACCGCGATGCCCTCGCCGAGCGCCTCGGCCAGCCGCCGCCGGCGCTCCACGTGCACCGCGGCATCCTGCTTCAGGTCATCCGCCTTCATGCGCCTGGTTCCTTTTCGCCTCGCAGCAGTGCCTCGAGCTCGGCCAGCCGCTGCGCGGTGCCGACGTCGCGCCAGAGCCCCGCATGCAGTTCGCCCGACAGCCGCCCGAGCGCGGCCGCAGTGCGCAGCAGTGGCGCCAGCTGCGCCTTGTCTCCCGCGCGTACCGGGGCCACCAGCGCCGGGTCGACGAGCGCGATACCCGTGTAAGTGTAGCGCGGTGCCGCGGCATTGCCGGCCCGGTCGCCCTCCAGCGAAAAGTCGCCCGCCGGATGGTGCGCCGGATTGGGCGCCAGCACCAGATGGGCGAGGTGCGCCCCGAGGTTCCGGCTGCGCAAAGTGGCGAGGTCGTAATCGCAATACACGTCGGCGTTGACCAGCGCGAATGGCGCCGCACCGAGCAGTGCGCGCGCCCAGGCGATGCCGCCCGCGGATTCGAGCGGCTGCGCCTCGCGCGAATAGGCCAGCGACAGCCCGAAGGCGCTGCCGTCGCCCAGCCGCGCTTCGATACTCTCCCCGAGCCAGGAAACGTTGATCACCGCCTCGCGAAAACCCGCGGCAGCGAGGCGCTCGAGCTGCCAGACGATGAGCGGCCTGCCGCCGGCCTCCACCAGCGGCTTGGGAACGCGCTCGGTGAGCGGGTGCAGGCGTTCACCGCGCCCGGCGGCGAGGATCATCGCCTTCATGTTTCGAGCGCGTCGAGCAGCCGCGCGAGCGGCGTGAGCGCGACGTAGCGCCGCGCCACCGCGTGCGCGTAGCCGAGAAAGCGCGGCGTGTCGGCGAGGTACTTTTCCTTGCCGTCGCGGTACGCGAGCCGCGCGAAGATGCCGAGCACTTTCAGGTGGCGCTGCAGGCCCATCCACTCCATGGCACGCCAGAATTCCGGGAAATCGGCATCGACCGGCAGCCGCGCGCGCTTGGCGCTTTCCCAGTAGCGCGCGGCCCAGTCGAGCACGCGTTCTTCGTCCCAGCTGATGAACGCGTCGCGCGTGAGCGAGGCGATGTCATAGGTGATCGGACCGAGCACCGCGTCCTGGAAATCGAGCACGCCGGGGTTGGGTTCGCACACCATGAGGTTGCGCGGCATGTAGTCGCGGTGCACGTACACTGCCGGCTGCGCCAGTGCGCTCGCCACCAGTTGCGCGCAGGCCGATTCGAAGGCCATGCTTTGCGCCGGCGCGAGCTTGCGCCCGAGGTGGCGCTCCACGTACCACTGCGCAAACAACGCCATCTCGCGCCGCAGGAGGGCTTCGTCGTACGGCGGCAACTCCCCCGGGCGCGTCGCCAGCTGCCACCTCACCAGTGCACCGATAGCGTCGCGCATCAGCGACGCGGCGTTCGCTTCGTTCAGCGCGTCGAGGTAGGTGCTGCGGCCCAGGTCGGTGAGCAGCAGGAAGCCCTGGCCGAAATCGTGCGCGTGTATCCGGGGTGCGTGCACGCCGGCTGCGCGCAGCAGTCCCGCGACATGCACGAACGGGCGGCAATCCTCCCTGTCCGGCGGCGCGTCCATGGCGACGAATGTGCGTCCGTCAGCCAGCGTGGCGCGGAAATAGCGACGCAAACTTGCGTCCGCGGAGGCCGCGGCGAGAGTGAACTCCTGGCCGGCGAGGGGGCCGGCGAGCCAGCGCGCGAGCGCAGCGAGCCTTGTGTCCACGAGGTGCGTTGCGCGATGCGCGAAATTGTGCGATTTTACACGTAAAGGCGGTTCGCTCCTCTCCATCCATGCAGTGTCCCCCAGTGCGCAAGCTGGCCACCACCGTTGCCGGCTTCGCCGCGCTGCTGCTTGCGCTGCAAGGGGCGGCGCAGACCCTGGCGCCCGCGGGGGAGGAGCCGGCAACCATCGACGCGCGCAGCATCGAGGGCATATCCGGGCTCGAGGTGACGGCCGAAGGCGGCGTCGAGTTCCGGCAGGGCGAATCCTCGATCTACGCGGATTACCTCAAGTTCAACCGCGAGTTCGGCCGCCTCGAGGCCGACGGCGGCGTGCGGCTGGAGCAGGGCGCCGACCGCTTCTACGGACCGCGGCTGCGCTACAACACCACGGATAACACCGGCGTGTTCGAGAATCCCTCGTTTCTCATGCGGCGCGGCCAGACCGCGCGCGGCGGGGCCGAGCGCATCGAATTTCAGGGCCGTAACCGCCTGCGGCTGTTCAACGCCAGTTTCACCACCTGCGAGCCGGGCAACGACGACTGGTGGCTCGAGTCCCGCCAGCTCGACCTGGATTACGATGAGGATCTGGGCGTGGCGCGCGGCGCGCGGCTGCGCTTTTTCGACACGACCATTCTCGGCACGCCCTATTTCAGCTTCCCGCTTGAACGCCGGCGCACGAGCGGGATCCTCGCACCGCAGTATTCGCAGAATACGCTGCGCGGCACCGAGCTCGGACTGCCGTACTACTGGAACATCGCGCCCGAGCAGGACGCCGTCATCACGCCAAGCGTGATGTCCAAGCGCGGCGAGCAGTTGAAGACCCAGTACCGCTATCTCGGCTCGACCTACGGCGGCGAGCTGCGCCTGGAGCACATGCCGGAGGACCGGGTGCTGCGCCAGGCGCGCACCGGCTATGCCTTGCAGCACGAGCAGCGCTTCACGCCGCGGCTGTTCGGCCGCGTGGACGTGAACAATGTTTCCGACGACCGCTACTTCGTCGACCTCTATAGCGCGGTGCGCCAGGTCTCCACCGGCAACCTTCAGCGCGACGGATACCTCCAGTACACGCGCGCGATCGGCGGTACCGGCCTGCAGGTACAAGGGCGCGTGCAAAGCTTCCAGACGCTGCAGGACCCGCTGGCGCCGATCGTCCCCCCCTACCACCGCGTCCCGCAGTTCAACCTGGGCGCGACCACCAACGACATCGGCGGGCTGGTGGATAGCGCGCTGCCGCTGGAGTACGTGCGCTTCACGCACCCGACGCTCATTGGGGGCGAACGAAGCTCTTTCAATCCGGTTCTGAGCATGCCCCTGCGCGCGCCAGGCTACTTCGTGACGCCGAAACTCGGGGCGCGCTACGCCGGCTACACGCTGAGCAGCCCGGCGCCCGGGCAGCCGGAACGGCATTCGGTCAGCGTCCCCTGGTTGAGCCTGGACAGCGGACTGGTGTTCGAGCGCGAGGCGCAGTGGTTCGGCGACCGGCTGACACAGACGCTCGAGCCGCGGCTGTTCTACGTCTACGCGCCTTACCGCGACCAGTCGCAACTGCCGCTCTTCGATACCGCGCTCGCCGACTTCAATTACGCTCAGCTGTTCTCCGAGAACCGCTTCGTGGGCGGGGACCGCTTCGGCGACGCCAACCAGCTGACGGTGGCCGTGACCTCGCGGCTGCTGAGCGCGCTGGGCGAGGAGCGGCTGCGCGCCACCATCGGCCAGCGCTACTACTTCGACGAGGAGCGCGTCGGCTTGAACGCGGCCACGACACTGCGCACCTCGACCGAGTCCGACTGGCTGGCCTCGGCGGGCGCGCGTTTCGCGCAGTCGTGGAACTTCGACAGCGCGTTCCAGTACAACCCGCGCGACTCGCGCACCGAGCGCTACGGCGTGCAGCTGCGCTACGCGCCCGAAGCCGCCAAGGTGCTCAACCTGAGCTACCGCTACCAGCGCGACCTGATCCGGCAGGTGGACCTGTCCGGGCAATGGCCGGTCATGGCGGGCTGGTATGCGATTGGGCGCTACAATTACTCCATTCTCGACCGCCGTCTGCTCGAAGGGCTGGCGGGCTTTGAATACAACGGCGGCTGCTGGGTGTTTCGCGCCGTGTACCAGCGCATCCAGGCGGCGACCGACCTTTCCTCGACGGCGTTCTTCTTTCAGCTCGAGTTCAACGGCTTCGGCCAGATCGGTTCCAATGAAACCGTGAACCTGTTCCGGCGCAACGTGCCCGGCTATTCGGTGACCAATCCGAGAGACCAGTCGCTGGTGCCGCCCAGCGTGCGGCCGCAACTGCCGCCCGAGCAGGCGTTCTGAATGCGCCAGCTGCTGGCCCTCGCCCTCGCCTGCGGCACGGCGCTGCCCGTCGCCGCGCAGCCGCCGGTGCTCGTCGACCGCATCGTGGCGGTGGTGAACAAGGACGTGATCACCCTGACCGAACTCGCCGAGCGCACCGAGGTCGCCGAACGCGAGCTCAGGCGGCGCGGTATCGCCGCGCCGGAGCGCGCGACGCTGGAGCGGCAGGTGCTCGAGCGGCAGGTGCTGGACAAGGCGCAGCTGCAGCTGGCGGCCGAAAGAGGGCTGCAGGTGGACGAGCTGCAGCTGGACCGCGCCGTCCAGCGCATCGCGGACAACAACAAACTGACCCTGGCCGAATTCCGCCGCACCCTGGAGCAGGACGGCGTGGTGTTCGAGCGTTTCCGCGCGGACGTGCGCCAGCAGATCCTGCTGCAACGGCTGCGCGAGCGCGAGGTGGATGACCGCGTGCAGGTGGGCGAGGGCGAGGTCGACCTCTACCTGGAGGAGAACAAGGCGTCCGCGGCAAGCGCCGTCGAGTACAACGTGGCGCACATCCTGGTGCGCATCCCCGAGCAGGCGAGCCCCGAGCGCATCGAGGAGGCGCGCGCGCGCGCCGCGCGCGCGCGCCTGCAGGCGCAGGCGGACGGCGACTTCGCGCAACTGGCGGCGAGCACCTCGGATGCCGGCGACGCGCTGCAGGGC
>CAZOSA010000105.1:0-6653 GCA_964582155.1 uncultured Enterobacteriaceae bacterium
CGGGCGCGGCGTATCGATTCATCGCAGGGACTGCGCGAGCCTGAAGCGCCTGGCGCAGGCCGACAGCGCGCGCCTGCTCGATGCGCAATGGGGCAGCGCTGCCGGTGCCTACAGCGTCGACATGGTAGTGACGGCGAGCGACCGGCCGGGGCTGCTGCGCGACATCGGCGACGCGCTGGCGCGCGAGCGCATCAACGTCACCGCGGTGCGCACGCAGAGCCGCGACGAGCTGGCGTTCATGCGCTTTTCCTTCGAGATCGGCGACCTGGCGCAGTTGAAGCGCGCTTTTGCCCTCGTGCGCGAGGTGGCGGGCGTGATGCGCGTGGCGCGGGGGTGAGGTGCGGCGTCGCGTTCTGCAGGCCGGTCAGGCCGCGTTGCTCGAGCACGTCCTGAGTAGTATGATCTGACTACCGATGCCGACCACCGCAACCAGCCTCAAAGTCCCGCGCGAACTCAAGACGCGCATCGATCGACTCTCCAGGCGCTCCGGCGAATCCGCGCACGCATTCATGCTGCGCGCCCTCGAAGGGCACGTCGAGGCCGCGGAGCGCTACCAGGCGTTCATCGACGACGGGATCCGCGCCGACGAAGCGATGCAGCGCAGCGGCCTCGGCTACGCGGCGGGCGACGTGCACGCCTACCTGGAAGCGAAGATCCGGGGCCGGGCCGCCCGCCGGCCGCGGCCCCTGCGGTGGCGAAAGTAGTCTACTCGGCCGAGGCGCTCGCCGACCTCGAACGCATCATCGAGTTTCTGCTGGAATCATCGCCTGCCGCGGCGGCCTCGGCGCTCGCGCAAATTCGCAGCGCGGTCAGCATTCTGGCAGCCCATCCGCGCGTCGGCCGGCGCGTGGATGGGCACCGCCGCGAATTGGTGATCACCTACGGGGCCGCCGGCTACCTTGCGCTGTATCGCCACGACCTGCGACCGGAGATCGTGCGCGTGCTGCGCATCAGGCACCAGCGGGAGGCGGGGTACAGGGACTAGTTCTGGGGCCTTACTGCAGCTGAGGAAACAGCACCAGCAGCCAGACAATCCCTGTCGTGCTGAGCGCGATCATCACCGCCGCGCTGCCGTAGTCCTTCGCGCGCTTGGCGAGTTCATGGTTCTCCAGCGAAACGCGGTCGACCACCGCCTCGATGGCCGAATTCACCAGCTCCACCACCAGCACCATCAGCACGCTGCCGACGAGAAGCGCGCGCTCCACGCCGTTACTGCCCAACCACAGCCCGAGCGGCACGAGCACGACGGCTAGCATCAGCTCTTGGCGAAACGCATCCTCGTGGCGGATTGCCGCGGCCAGCCCGTCATAGGAGTAGCGCGTGGCATTGAGGATGCGCCGGATGCCGGTCGCCCCCTTGTGCGGACTCAGCATCAGGACGGCGTCGCCAGCGTGAACAGCAACTCCTCCTGCGCCGAGCGCCGCCGCCCGCGCCGCGGCTTGACGCGCGCATAGGCGCCCCCGGCGTCCATGACCCAGGCCTGGCCGTTGTCGTCGAGGTAGGGCTGCAGGCCTTCGCGCATCACGCGGCGCTTCAATGCCGGGTCGAGCACCGGAAAGCACAACTCGATGCGGCGGAAAAAGTTGCGGCTCATCCAGTCGGCGCTGGAAAGGTAGACATCCTCGGCGCCGTCGTTGAGGAAGAAGAATACCCGCGAGTGCTCGAGGAAGCGCCCGATCACCGAGCGCAGGCGGATGTTGTCCGACAGCCCTTCGATGCCGGGGCGCAGGGCGCACACACCGCGCACGATGAGATCGATCCTCACCCCGGCCTGGGACGCGAGGTACAGCTCGTCGATGACCTCGGGGTCGAGCAGCGCGTTCATCTTGGCGATGATGCGCGCCGGCCGGCCGTCCTTGGCCAGCCGCGCCTCGTTGCGGATGGCGGCGACGAAGCGCTTGTGCAGGGTGAAGGGCGACTGCCAGAGGTGGCGCATCTTGCCGGCGCGCCCGAGCCCCGTGAGCTGCTTGAACACCTCGGCGACGTCGGCGCACAAGTCCTCATTCGCCGTCAGCAAGCCAAAATCCGTGTACAGGCGCGCGGTGCGCGGATGGTAGTTGCCGGTGGCGAGGTGCACGTAGCGGCGCAGCACCTTGCCGGAATCGGTGACTTCGCGGCGCACGATCAGCGCCATCTTGGCGTGCGTCTTGTGGCCGACCACTCCGTACACCACGTGTGCGCCGACTTCCTCCAGCCGCGCCGCCCAGTTGAGGTTCGCTTCCTCGTCGAACCTCGCCATCAGTTCCACCACCACGGTGACTTCCTTGCCGCGCCGAGCCGCGTCCACCAGGATCTCCATCAGTTCGGAATCGGTACCGGTGCGGTACACGGTCTGCTTGATGGCGATGACGTCCGGGTCGGCCGCCGTGGTGCGGATGAAATCGAGCACCGGCTCGAACGATTGGTAGGGATGGTGCAGCAGCACGTCCTGTTTTTTGAGCAGCTCGAACAGGTCGCTGCGCGCCTCCAGCGGCGCCGGCAGGCCGGGCTGGAACGGCGGGTACGTGAGTTCCGGCCGATCCAGCTGGTCGGGCACTTCGCGCAGGCGGTACAGATTGACCGGGCCCTCGACGCGGTACAGGTCGTCCTGGTCCAGCCCGAACTGCTGCAGCAGGAAGTCGATCATCGCCGGCGAGCAGTTGTCGGCCACTTCCAGGCGCACCGCGTTGCCGAAGTGCCGGTGCAGCAGCTCGCCCTTGAGCGCGGTGTGCAGGTTCTTGATCTCCTCCTCGTCCACGAACAGGTCGGAATTGCGCGTGACGCGGAACTGGTAGCACCCCAGCACCTTCATGCCCGTGAACAGCTCGTCGACGTGCGCGTGCAGGATCGAGGACAGGAACACGAACGCGGACTGCGATGCGGAGATTTCGTGCGGCAGTCGGATTACGCGCGGCAGCGCGCGCGGCGCCTGTACGATGGCCGCGCCCGAGTTGCGCCCGAAGGCGTCGCGGCCGACCAGCTCCACGGCGAGGTTCAGGCTCTTGTTGAGCACCTTGGGGAACGGGTGCGCCGGGTCCAGTCCGATCGGCGTCAGGACCGGCAGGAGTTCGCGGAAGAAGTAATCGCGGATCCACTGCCGCTGCGCCGGCGTCCATTGCTCGCGCCGCGGGAACACCATGCCGACCCCGGCGAGCGCCGGCAGCAGCACGTCGTTGAGAAGCCGGTACTGCTCGGCGACGATCGCATGCGCCTCCTGGCTCACCGCCTGGAACACCTCCTGCGGCCCCTTGCCATCGGGGCCGGGCTCGGGCAGGTTGAGCTTGATCTGCTCCTTCAGGCCGGCGACGCGGATCTCGAAGAACTCGTCGAGGTTCGACGAGACGATGGTGAGGAAGCGCAGGCGCTCGATCAGCGGCACCGAGTCGTCCGCCGCCTGCGCCAGGACGCGCCGGTTGAACTCGAGGATGCCGAGTTCGCGGTTCAGGTAGTGCGCGGTGGGCAGGTCTCTTTTCATCGCGGGAGGCCGCAGGAACGCGGCTCGCGGGGAAAATCATTTTACGCTGCCTGGATGACAGAAATGTGACCATGGGCGCCTTGCGCTACAGTGACCCCCTATGGCGCACCAGGAAACGCTCGCGGCCGTCGACCTCGGCTCGAACAGCTTTCACCTGCAGATCGGGCGCGTGGTGGACGGCCAGATCTATCCCCTCGACTCGCTGCGCGAGGTGGTGCGCATCGGCGCCGGGCTCACCGCGGACAAGCGCATCGATCGCGCCACCCAGGCGCGCGCCCTGGAGGCGGTGCGACGCTTCGGCGAGCGCCTGCGCGGTTTTCCGCGCCAGGCGGTGCGCGCGGTGGGCACCAACACCCTGCGGGTGGCAAAGAACGCGCCGCAGTTTCTGCGCGAGGCGCGCCAGGAACTGGGTTTTCCCATCGAGGTCATCGCCGGGCGCGAGGAAGCCCGCCTCATCTACCTGGGCGTGGCGCACTCGATGCCGCCCGCGCCCCACGAGCGCCTGGTAGTGGATATCGGCGGCGGTTCGACCGAGCTCATCATCGGCAAGGGCCTGGAGCCGCAGCTCACCGAGTCCCTCTACATGGGCTGCGTGAGCTACAGCCTGAAGTACTTCCCGGAAGGAAAAGTGGAGAAGTCCAGCCTCAAGGCGGCGGAGCTCGCCGCGCGCCACGAGGTCGCGGGCATCGTGCTCGCCTATCGCGCCGCCGGCTGGCAGGAGGCCGTCGGTTCGTCGGGCACCGCGCGCTCGATCGAGAACATCCTGCGCGAGAACGGCTTTGCCGGGCAGGGCATCACGCGCGAGGGACTGGAGCGCCTGAGGAGCCTGCTCCTCAAGCAGGAGCGCGCCGATCCGGAGCGCATCGCCGGGCTGCGGCCCAACCGTGCGCCGGTGTTGCCGGGAGGGCTCGCCATCATGAGCGCGGTGTTCGACGAACTGGGGCTCGAGACGATGGCGGTATCCGAGGGCGCGCTGCGCCACGGCGTGCTCTACGACCTGCTCGGGCGCGTGCAGCATCGCGACATGCGCGCCGCGACGGTGGTGCAATTCGGGCGCCGCTACCACCTGGACGCGGCGCAGGCCGAGCGCGTGTGTCGTCTCGCGCTCACCATCTATGACGCGCTGGCGCCGGGCCGCGAACGCGAGGACGACGCCGACCGCCTGCTGCTGGAATGGGCGGCGGGCCTCGCGGAAATCGGGTTGTCCATCGAGCACTCGCAGTACCACAAGCATTCCGCCTACGTGCTGCAGCACGCCGACATGCCCGGCTTCTCGCGCATGGAGCAGCAGCGGCTGGCGAGGATCGTGCTCGCGCACCGCGGCAAGCTCGGCAAGATGCACGATGCGGGACTGGAAAGCACCGACTGGCCGCTGGTGTTCGCGCTGCGGCTCGCCTCGCTCATCCTGCGCCGGCGCGCCGAGGTGAAGCTGCCGCTGCTGCGCGTGGCGGGGGACGCCGGGGGCTTCGAGATCGAACTGGCGCAGTCCTGGCTTGACGACAACCCGCTGTCGGCCGCGGCGCTCGAAGAAGAGGCGGGACACTGGAAAACCGTCGGCATGAAGCTCGCGGTGAGCGGGCTTTCCGACAAGAAGGTGTCGGTGCTCAGTCGCAACTAGATCAGGTCGGGGGCGATCACGGCCCGCACCACCACCTGCGCTGCTTGCTCGCGCACCCGGTAGGTCAGCCACCAGGCGCCGCCCTTCTTCACGTTCCAGGACGCTTCGAAGCCCGAGACGAGAAACGCGGCCGTGCGCCCCAGGTCCGGCTGGTGGCCTACCAGCACGACCGCGGTCTTGCGCTCGGGCCATTCGGCGACCCCGAGAATTTCGGCGACCGAGGCGCCCGGGGCGAGCGTTTCGATTGTCTTGACAGGAACGCCGAGCGCTTGCGCCGTTTCCTGCGCGCGACGCGCGGGACTGGCCAGCACCAGGAATTTCGCCGGCAGTCGCTGCAGCAGCCACGCGGCGACCCGCGCCGCGTGCTTCTGGCCGCGGGGCGTGAGCCGCCGCTCGAGGTCGGGCGCGAGGTCTTCGGCCTCGGCGTGGCGCCATAGAATCAGGTCCATGTTCCTGTGAACGCTCCTGCCGCAATCTAGTTCCGCGGACATGACGCTTCAGTTAAAATCCCGCTCCTCGTCCCATCAGGCGCGTAGCTCAGCTGGTTAGAGCACTACCTTGACATGGTAGGGGTCGTTGGTTCGAGTCCAATCGCGCCTACCACTATCTTGCCGAACATCAAGCTCCCAGACGGCTCGGTGAAGACATTTCCGGGCCCAGTCACCGTCGCCGAAGTGGCGCAGGCCATCGGTGCCGGGCTGGCGCGCGCCGCGCTCGCCGGCAAGGTGAACGGCAAGCTCGTCGATACGAGCTACCGCATCGAATCCGACGCCGAGCTTTCGATCGTCACCGAAAAAAATCCGGAGGGCGTGGAGATCCTGCGCCATTCCACGGCGCACCTGCTGGCGCACGCGGTGAAGGAGCTGCACCCCGAGGCGCAGGTGACGATCGGGCCGGTGATCGAGAACGGCTTTTACTACGACTTCGCCTACAGGAGGCCGTTCACCCCCGAGGATCTCACGGCCATCGAGAAGCGCATGGCCGAGATCGCGAAGAAGGACTACCCGGTGGCGCGCAGGGAGATGCCGCGCGACGCGGCGGTGAAGTTCTTCCGCGACCAGGGCGAGGAGTACAAGGCGCAGATCATCGCCTCGATTCCCGCGGGCGAGATCATCTCGCTCTATGGCCAGGGCAGTTTCATCGACCTGTGCCGCGGGCCGCACGTGCCCTCCACCGGCAAGCTCAAGGTGTTCAAGCTGATGCGCGTCGCCGGGGCCTACTGGCGCGGCGATTCCAGGAACGAGATGCTCCAGCGCATCTACGGTACGGCCTGGGCGAAGAAGGAGGATCAGGACGCCTACCTGAAGATGCTGGAGGAGGCCGAGAAGCGCGACCACCGGCGCCTCGCCACCCAGCTGGACCTGTTCCACATGCAGGAGGAGGCGCCGGGGCTGGTGTTCTGGCACCCGAAGGGCTGGGTCCTTTGGCAGTGCGTCGAGCAGTACATGCGGCGGATCTACCGCGACAACGGCTACCGCGAGGTGCGCGGTCCGCAGATCCTTGACGTCAGTCTGTGGAAGCGCACTGGTCACTGGGACAATTTCCGCGAGAACATGTTCTTCACCGAGTCGGAGAAGCGCG
>CAZOSA010000106.1:0-6571 GCA_964582155.1 uncultured Enterobacteriaceae bacterium
GCCACGCGCTGCTGCTGCCCGCCGGAAAGCTGCTGCGGCAAGTGGCTGGCGCGCGCCGCGAGGCCCACGAGCGCCAGCATCTCGAGGGCGCGTGCACGGCGCTCCGGCGCCGCGACCCCGGCGTACACCAGGGGCAGCTCCACGTTCTCCAGCGCGCTGGTGCGCGCCAGCAGGTTGAAGTTCTGGAACACGAAGCCGATGTTGCGGTTGCGCGCCGCCGCCAGCGCGTCGCCCGCGAGGTCCGACACGCGCTGCCCGGCGAGCAGGTATTCGCCGGAAGTCGGGCGATCGAGGCAGCCGAGCAGATTCATGAAAGTCGACTTGCCGGAGCCCGAAGGGCCCATCACGGCGAGGCTCTCGCCGCGCGCGATGTCCACGCTGACGCCGGCAAGCGCATGAATCTGGTTGTCGCCTACCCGGTAGATCTTCACCAGGTCGCGCGTATGAATAAGCGTCTCGGCCATCAGAATAAGCGCATGTGCGGCAATCCGCCGCTCTTGTCAGCCGCGGAGGGTGACAATCCGACGATGACCTGCGCTCCTTCGGCCAGCGGCGCATCGATGAGCTCGGTGCTGATGCCGTCGCTCAGCCCCAGGCGTACATCGACCGGGCTCGGTTGCCCGGCGTCGAGCATCCACACGCGCCCGGCGGCGGCCAGCCCGCCGCCCGCCTGTCCCGGCGGCCGCCGCCTGGCAGCTTGTGCCTCGGGAACTCCGGCGGGGCGAAAACGCAAGGCCGCATTGGGCACCTTGAGCGCGCTTTCGCGGTGCTCGACGACGATGCGCACGTTGGCGGTCATTCCCGGCAGCAGAGACAGGTCCGGATTGCGCGCCGAGATCACCACCGTGTAACTGATGACGTTCTGCACGTTGACCGGCGACTTGCGGATCTGCACGATCTCGCCGGAAAAGCTGCGGCGCGGAAATGCGTCTACTGTGAATGTCGCAGCCTGGCCCGCCCGAAGCCTGCCGACATCCGCTTCGTCGATCGCCGCCTCGACCTGCATGTCGCGCAGGTCCTTGGCGATGGTGAACAGCACCGGCGCCTGCAGGCTCGCCGCCACCGTCTGACCGGCATCCACGTTGCGCAGGATCACAGTGCCGTCCACGGGCGCGCGGATGATGGTGCGCTCGAGGTCCACCTGCGCCTGCTTGAGCAGGGACTCGCGCTGCTTCACGGTGGCCAGCGCGCTGCGCACTTGCGCCTGATTTACCTGGATCTGGGCCTGGACGGACTTGAGCTGCTCGCGCGTCGCATCGAGCAGCGCGCGCGCCTTGTCGAGCTCGGCGGGCGAGATGTAGTTCTTCTCCACCAGGGCTTTCTTGCGCTCGTAGTCGCGCAGCGCATCCGCCAGCGTCACATTGACGCGGCCGACCTCAGCCTGTTGCGCGACGAGCCCGGAGCGCGCTACGGCAACCGCGCTATGCGCGGCGTCCAGGTCCGCGCGCGCCTGGTTGACGCGCAGCTCGAAGGTCGCCGGGTCGATGCGTGCGATGACCTGGTTCTCCTTCACCGGCGAATTGAAATCTGCGTGGATCTCCTTCACCTGGCCGGAAATCTGCGAACCGACCTGCACCGTGGTCACGGCGTTCAGCGTGCCGCTCGCCGCCACCACCGCGGTGAGCGGACCTCGCTCCAGCCTGGCCAGGCGGTAGCTCGCGCCCACGGCGCCGTTGCGCTCCTGCAGCCACAAATAGCCGGCCGCCGCCCCGAACAGGACGGCGACGGCGAGCGCGACCTTGAGAACTCCGCTTTTCATGCCGCGGGGAAGGTTTATCCGCCGCCGCGCCGCCAGGTGCCCGAGCGGCCGCCGCGCTTCTCCTCCAGCCGCAGCTCGCCCAGTACCATGCCGCGATCCACCGCTTTGAGCATGTCGTAGATGGTGAGCAGGCCGACCGCGGCGGCGGCGAGCGCTTCCATCTCGACCCCCGTGGGCCCCCGGCATTCGACCGTGGCGAGGATCGAGACGCTGCTGCGGCGCGCGTCCAGGCCGAACTCGACGGCGGCGCGCGTAATGGCGATGGGGTGGGCGAGGGGGATCAGCTCCGCAGCGCGCTTCGCCGCCTGGATGGCGGCTACGCGCGCCACACCCAGCACGTCACCCTTGGCGGCGCGGCCGGCGGACAGCAGGCGCAGCGTCGCCGCGGACATGGCGATGCGGCCCGACGCCACGGCGACGCGGCGCGTGCGCGCCTTGGCGCCGACGTCCACCATATGCGCGCTTCCGCGGCGGTCGAAATGCGTCAGCTTGCGCTTGAGTTTGCGAACCATCACGGCGCCGGAACTTGAAGGGGGCGACGGTATCATATCCGCATGCGCCGCACGCTTGCCCTGCTCGCCGGACTGACCGCCGCCGCCTTGCCCTTCGGGCAGGCGCCGGCGCAGACGCTGCCCGAACTTGGCGACGCTTCCAGCGCGGCGATATCGCCGCAAGTGGAGAGGCGCATCGGTGAAAGCATCGCGCGCGAGATCCGGTTTCGCGACCCGGCCTACGTGGACGACGCGGAAGTCGCCGACTACCTCGACCACCTCGGCCGGCGCCTGCTGGCCGCGGTGCCGGGCGCGCGCCACGATTTCGAATTCTTCGCCGTGCGCGACGCCGCGATCAACGCATTCGCCCTGCCTGGCGGCTTCATCGGCGTGCACACCGGCCTGCTGGTCGCAGCGGAAAGCGAGTCCGAAGTCGCCTCGGTTCTGGCGCACGAGATTGCGCACGTGACGCAGCGCCATATCGCCCGGTTGATCGGCGCGCAACAGCAGATGCAATTGCCCAACATGGTCGCGCTGGCGGCCGCCATCCTGCTGGGCGGCTCGCGTCCGGACCTGGCTGTCGGGGCCGCGGCGGCGGTGCAGGGCGGCGTGATTCAACAGCAGCTCAGCTACACGCGCGATTTCGAACGCGAGGCCGACCGCGTCGGATTCCAGACGCTGTCCGCCGCGCGCTTCGATGTGCGCGCCATGCCGGGCTTTTTCGAGAAGATGCAGCGCTACTCGCGCCTGACCGACGACGGAGCCGTGCCGAGTTACCTGCGCACACACCCGATGACCACCGAGCGCATCGCCGATGCGCAGAATCGGGCGGCGGACGCGCACTACCGCCAGCATCTCGACAGCCTGGATTTCCACCTGGTGCGTGCCAAGCTGCGTGCCGAAAGCGGCGAAGCGCTCGACGCGGTGGCGAATTTCTCGGCTGCAGTCAAGGAGCGGCGCTACACCAACGAAGCCGCGGCCCGCTATGGATTGGTGGCGGCCCGGCTGAGGGCACGGCAGACGCGGGAAGCGCTCGCCGATCTTGCGCAAGTGCGCGCCACCGGCGCGGCGAGCCCGATGATCGAGACCCTGGCGGCGCGCGTACAACAGGCCGCGGGCGACGGGGCCGGCGCGCTTGCCACGTTGAGGCAGGCGCTGCAGCGCTACCCGGGGCGGCTGCCGCTGGTGTACGCGTACGCCGAGGGGCTGCAACAGGCAAACCGCAACCAGGATGTCCTTGCGGCGCTCGATCAGCCACTGCGCCAGCACCCGGACGACGCGCGCCTGCGCGCGCTGCAGGCCCGGACCTACGCGGCACTGGGCAAGCGGTTGCTCCAGCACCAGGCGCAGGCCGAGCTCTACCTGCTCCGGGGGAGCATGCCGGCAGCGATCGAGCAACTGCAGCTCGCCCAAACCGCCGGGGACGGAAATTTCTACGAATTGTCTGCGGTCGAGGCCCGGCTCAAGCAACTGCGCGCCCAGCACGCGCAGGAAATGCGCGACGCCAAGCGCTGATCAATCGCGCGGGCCCTCGCGCGGGTCCGCATAGGCCTCGTAAAGAAGGTCGAAAGTTTTCTCCGCTTCGCGCAGCAGTTCGTTGTCGTTGGAGGCGCGCCGCACGGCGCCCTGGAGCAGCGTCTGCACGCCGGCGGCCTCCGGCACCGGCGTGCCGCGCACCTCCAGGGAATTCACGATGGCGCCGATGCGGGCAAGCGCGGCATGCCCGTCGAGCCCGAATTGCGGCAGCATCTGCTCAAAAGTGACACGTGCTTCGCTATTGCCGAAGCGGGCGCCCTCGAATGCAAAACCGATGGCTTGCGGCGGGCATGCGGCGCCCTTGTCCAGCCACAGCAGCTTCGCCTCCGCGTCGATGAAGCGCCTGATGAGCCACGCGCTGGCGAGCCGATCCGCCCACAAGGGCCGGCGCGTGACCCAGGTGCGGCCCAGCATCGGCTCGTCGGCCAATACGGCCGCGCCAGCCTGCGCTGGAAACAGCAATTTCCTGACTTCTGTCTCGGCCTGGACCAGCGCCTGTTCCGTGCGTCCGCGCGCCTCGGTGGGAAAGAAATCCAGCGCGGTGATCGCCTCGAAATCGCGCCGCTGCTTGTGCAGGACGCGCGAAATCGCGGACGCATCGGAGACGCCGAAGCCCACGCGCAGGCTGTCGATGATCTTGGTGAGATCGTCGTAGCGCGCCGAGCGGTCGAAAAAGCGCTGGAACTGCGCTTGCTGCGCGTCGTTGGCCACCTCCACCCGCAGGACGCTGGCGATGCCGGCATTCTGAGACACATACCGCGCAAGGCGCTCGAGCGCGTGGCGGTTGTCCGCCGAGTCAGGCAGCAGGTAGACGCCCTCGCGCATCACCGCAGCGCCCAACGATTCGAGCGTGCGCAGCATGCGCATGCGGCCCGCCGGGTCCTCTGTCGGCAATTGCGTTACGGTCACCAGCCAGCGGTTGCCCGCGGCCGGAGCGTCGTTCGCGGTCGCGTTGCGTTCCGGTTCCATGGCGCGCGGCGATTATTGCATAGGGCGGTGCGCGTGATATATAAGCCTTCATCATGGCGCAAGCGGCGCGTTGGATGCGTGCGTGCGTTGTCGGCGAGCGGCGAGTGCCGTCGGCAAGCGCGGAGCTGGCGGCGGCACAGGGCGCCGCGGCGGAGCCGATTCTGCTATGGATGCGTGGTGACTGGGAGAGCGCCTTCGCGCTGATCGCGCCGCAGCGCCTGGCGCCCGGGCGCGCGCGGCGCTGGGCCGCCTGGGGGGCGATGCCGGCGGTCGCGACTTGCCGCCAATTCGGCCTGCCTGCCTATCTGCAGGATGCCGCCATCTGGCTGCACGGCAGGGCGGTTGCCAGCGTCAGCGCCATGCTGGTGGGGGAGTGCGCAGTGATCGAGGGAAGTTTTCCGCAGCGTCTGGCGGCCGCGCCGGGCCTGGAGGCGGTGTTCCGGGCGCGCATCGAGGCGCAGCACGGCTGGCAATTCGACACCGCCTGGCCCAAGGCAGAGGAACGGCGGCAATGGTAGGCAGGCGCAAGTACTGAGTCACGCGCGCCGCGCGATGCCCAGGCGCTCGTAGACCGGGCGGATCTCGCGCCTGATCGCCGGCAGCCTGATCAGGTAGACGCAGGCAGCGCCGAGCGCGAGCACCCCGCCCGCGGCGAGCGCCGCCGGCGGCCCGATGTAGTGGGCCGCCCAGCCCGCGGCCAGCGCGCCGAGCGGGCTCATGCCGAGGAAGGACATGATGTAGATCGCCGCGACGCGCGCGCGCAGCCGGTCCTCGACGATGGTCTGCAGCACGGTGTTGATCGAGCCTGCGGTGAGCATGATGCCCATGCCGGTGACGTAGACCAGCGCGAGCGCCGGCCAGAGCCGCGCGGTGTAGGCGAAGCCGATCAGCGCCAGGCCGGCCGCCGCCGCGGCATAGCCGATCACTGTGAGCAGGCCGCGCACGGAATGGCGCAGCGCGAGGTACAGCATGCCGGACACGGCGCCCAGCCCGCCCGCGCCGATCAGCCAGCCGAGCGTCTGGGAGTCGCCGCCGAACACGTCGCGGGCGAAGTAGGGCGCGAGCGACTGGTATGGCTGGGTGCCGATGCTCATCAGTGCGAGCAGCAGCAGCATGCTGCGCGAGGGCAGGAAGCCGTAGGCCCAGCGGAATCCGGCGGTCAACTGCGCCAGCCAGCCGGCTTCCGCCGGTTCCGGCAGACGCGCCTGCACGTGGATCACGGCGAGCGCCGCCAGCACCGCCAGGTAGGAGGCGCTGTTCAGCGCGAAGCCCCACACCTCCCCGGCCAGCGCGATCACTGCGCCGCCGATCATCGGCCCGACGAAGCGCGCGCCGTTCATCAGCACCGACTGGTAGGCGATGGCGTTGGCCAGGTCCTCGCGCCCCCCGACCAGCTCGATGAGGAAGGACTGGCGCGCCGGGCTGTCGAAGGCGTTCACCAGTCCGAGCACCGCGTTGCCGGCGATCAGGTGCCAGGGCTCGATGTGGCCGCTGGCGACCAGCGCCAGCATGGCTAGCGATTGTCCGAAAGCAATGGCGTTGGTCGCCACCAGCACCCTGCGCTTGCTGAGGCGGTCCACCCACACACCGGCGAAGGGCGCGAGCAGCAGGAAAGGCAGCTGCAGCGCGAATGTGGCGAGGCCCAGCCAGAAAGCCGAGCCGGTAAGCCGGTAAATCAGCCAGCTGGTGGCGATGAGCTGCAGCCAGGTGCCGAACTGGGAAACGCCCTGGCCGAGGAAAAAGATGCGGAAGCTGCGGTGCCGGAACGCGCGCAGCCCGCGCGGGAGGTTCACGTCTTCGCGGCGAGCTTCTCGAG
>CAZOSA010000107.1:0-6522 GCA_964582155.1 uncultured Enterobacteriaceae bacterium
CACCATGAGGAATTCCTCGGCGATCTCCTTGAGGATCTCGAGGTGGTAGCGCGCGGTCGGATGCAGGCAGACGAACACCAGCTTGCCCTCGCGCCTCAGCTTGCGAAAGAACTCGAGCATGAAGCCGATATAGCCGTCGACGGTATTGAACTGCGGTTCGTCGAACAGGTGCACCAGCGGGCGCGGGGTGGGCGAGGGCTGCAGCAGCAGCGAGGGCAGAAACTTCCTGAAGCGGCGCACCTGGTAGGACTGGTGATAGTGGATGGCGAGCCGGTCGCGCTGGCGGTACTTGACGCGGTGGATGTCGGTGCCGGCGACCAGCACGCGGCCGCGCGTCGGGGTGTTCGAGCCGGTCATCATCTCGAACAGCGTGGTCTTGCCGGCGCCGTTCGGTCCGATCACCCCGACGATGCGCGGGGTCTCGATCGCAAGGTCGGCTTCGAGCGTGAACGTCGGGCGGCGCAGCACATAGCCGCGGGAATAGACTTTGCGCAGCCGGTCCAGCACCAGGAGCGGGGCGGCCATGGCCTCAGGCGCCCAGTAGGCGGCGGCGCAGCGCCGTGTCGCGGCGCAACTCCTCGGCGGCGCCGGTCCAGGCCACGTTGCCGCGGTCGAGCACCGAGGCACGATCGGCGACCGCCAGGGCGACCTCGGTATTCTGCTCGACGACGAGGCAGGCGACGCCCTGGCTCTTGAGCCGGCGCACGACCGCAAGCACGTCGCCGACGATCTTGGGCGCCAGGCCCTGGCTTGGTTCGTCGAACAGCACCAGCCCGGGCGAGCCGAGGAGCGCGCGCGAGATCGACACCATCTGCGACTCGCCGCCCGACAGGTTCTCCGCTTCGCGGTGCATCAGGTGCTCGAGAGGCGAGAAGATGGCGCAAACGTCGCTCATGCCCCAGGCACCGAAGCGGCTGCGCTTGACGGCGATCTGCAGGTTCTTGGCCACTGTGAGCATCGGACACACGCGCCGGTCGTCGGGCACCCAGGCGATGCCGCGCCGGGCGATGCGATGTGTGGGCCAGCGGGTGACGTCGGCACCGTCGAATCGGATCGTGCCGCGGCGCGGCGGCGTCAGGCCGAGGATCGAGCGGATGGTGGTGGTCTTGCCGGCGCCGTTGGGCCCCAGCAAGGCGAGAACTTCCCCCGGCCCGATCGCGAGCGACACGCCGAACAGCACCTGCGTCTCGCCGTAGTAGGCATCGATGCCGGCGACCTCGAGGATCACGCGAACCGCCCGAGGTTCGAGCGCTTGACCCACTCGTTTGCCTGCAGCTCGCGCGGGGTTCCCCTGGCGAGCACCTGGCCCCAGTGGATCACCGAGATGCGATCGGCCAGCGAGAACAGGAAATCCATCTCGTGCTCGATGACGACGATGGTGAGATTCGCCCTGATGCGGCCGATCAACTCGACCAGGCGCTGCGTCCCGTCGATCCCCAGGCCCGAGGTCGGCTCGTCCAGGCACAGTACGCGCGGGCGCTGCGCCAGCGCGACCGCGATCTCCAGCGCCCGGCGCTCGCCGTAAGGCAGCTGCCTCGCGGTGACGGCCGATCTCCCGGCCAGCCCAACGGAGGCCAGCACGGCATCGGCCTCCAGCGCGAATCCGGCATCGCCGGCGACGGCTCGGCGCACGTCGAAGCCGCGTGCGCGGAACGCGGGCAGCGCGATCATCACGTTCTCGCGCGCCGTGAACTCGTCGAACAGCGTCATGGTCTGGAACGAGCGCGCGACGCCTTTGTTGGCGATGGCGTGGGGGCTGAGGCCGGCGAGGTCCTCGCCGGCGAGGCGGATGCGGCCGCGGCTCGGCTTCACCCGGCCGGTCAGCACGTTGAAGAAGGTGGTCTTGCCGGCGCCGTTGGGCCCCATGATGCCGTGCAGCTCGCCTTGCTCGACGGCAAGGTCGACCTGCTCGAGGACCACGCGATCCCCGAAGCGCACATGCACGCCTTCCGCCTCGATCAGCGCCATCGCGCGAACAAGGGTCTCGCCATGCCGGCGATGCCCTCGGGACGGAACAGCACGATCGCCATGAACAGCAGGCCGAAGTAGATCATCCACGCAAAGGTCAGCGCGCCGATCACGTCGCGCGCAATGAGGAACGTCACCACGCCGATCACCGGCCCCCAGAAGCTGACCAGTCCGCCGCCGACCAGCGTCATCATCACCACCAGGCCCGACAGGTTCACGCTCATCACGTCGGGAAAGGCCGCGCGCTGCGCCATGGCGAACAGGGCGCCCGCCAGGCCGGAGAGGGCCGCGGAGAGCGCGAACACCGTCAGCTTGTAGAACCACACCGGGTAGCCGAGATGGGCGGCGCGGGTCTCGCTCTGGCGGATGGCAGCAAGTACCCGGCCGTAGGGCGAATGCACCAGGCGCCACAGCGCCGCGACCACGATGACGAATACCGCCAGGACGAAGTAGTAGAGCCCGACAGTGTCGGAGATATCGAACGACACCACGCCGAAGTCGGCCGGCGGCCGCGCGATGTTCAGGAGCCCGTCCTCGCCGCCGGTGAGGCCGTAGGCCTTGATGGCGATGGTCCAGAAGATCTGGCCGAAGGCGATGGTCATGAAAGCGTAGTAGATGCCGCGGCGATGCGAGATGAACAGGCCCACGAAAAGCCCGGCGAGGCCCGCCGCCAGCGTCGCCGCCCCGAGGCAGATCCACAGGTTGGCGGAAAGATTGAACTGCGCGAGGCCGAAAGCGTAGGCGCCCACGCCGAAGTAGGCGCCGTGGCCGAAGGACACCAGTCCGGAGGTGCCGAGCACCAGGTTGAAGGCGAGCGCGTAGATCGACCAGATCAGGATCTCGACGCCCAAATACGGATACAGGCCTACCGCGTCGATCCACAGCGGGGCGCTGGCGAGCGCGAGCCACAGCACGAGCATCGTGGGCGTGACGATGCGGGCAGCATTGGCGGAGTG
The DNA here is from genome assembly GCA_964582155.1 of uncultured Enterobacteriaceae bacterium. GTDB lineage: Bacteria > Pseudomonadota > Gammaproteobacteria > Burkholderiales > SG8-39 > JAABQT01. Next base: position 2,925 of record CAZOSA010000107.1, read on the forward strand.
CGGCATCGCTCAGGCCTCGAGCAGGCTTTTCTTGCCGAACAGGCCGCGCGCCCGCACCGACACCACGGCAACCAGCAGGATGTAGATGGAGAGCAGCGACCATTCCGACGCGTAGGCGCCGGTGAGGCCGATCGCCAGGCCCACCAGAAGTGCAGCCATGACGGAGCCCCAGAAGCTGCCCACGCCGCCGAGCACAATGATGAGGAAAGCGGGGATCACGGCGTCTACGCCCATGTGCGGGCGAATGCCCCAGATCGGCGCCAGGATGATGCCGGCGAAAGCTGCCAGCATGGTGCCGAACACGAACACGCCCAGACGCAGTTTCGACAGATCGATGCCGAGCGCGCGCACCATCTCGCTGTCGTGGGCGCCGGCCTTGATGATCGCGCCGGTGCGCGTCTTCTCGATCAGCAGCCAGACCAGGCCGATCGCCGCCGCAGCGATGCCGGCGGCATAGAAGCGGTAGGTCGACCAGATCAGGCCATGAAAGATGAAGCCGCCGCTCACCTCTGGCGGCAGCGGCAGCACGTGATCGCGCGTGCCCCACGTCAGCCGGATGCCCTCCTCGATCACCATCGCCGCGCCGAAGGTCAGCAGCAGGCCGTAGAGCGGATCCTTGCCGTAGGTGCGCCGCATGCACACCTCGACTGCGATGCCGACGATGCCGGCGACGCACGGTGCGATGAGCAGCGCGAGGCCATAGCGCCAGCCGAGCGGCAGCGCCAGCCATTGCGCGGCGAGCTCAGGCGGTAGCGGCGGTTTCGGACCGAGGAACTGCAGCGCAATGTAGGCGCCAAGCGCGAACAGCGAGCCGTGCGCGAGGTTGATCTGCTCCATCAGCCCGACGATCAGCATGAAGCCGAGCGCGATGAGCGCGAACAACAGGCCCAGCGTCAGGCCGTTGAGCAGGTGCGGGACGAGGTCCAGCACTCTCAGGCATCGACCGTGCGCACCTGCTCATAGGGGATGAGCTTGCATTTCGCCGGCGCAGCGTCGTCCTCGACCGCCTTCGGATCGGACCAGCTCAGGATATCGAAGTGATCGGTGCTGTCGCTGGGCTTGGCGTTTTTGCGCGCGAGGTAGACCGTCTGCTGCACCTGGTGGGTGTTGGGGTTGATGTAGGCGTCAAAGTGCTGCAGGCGGTCCGCGGCGGGCATTTTCAGGTTCTCCAGCGCCTGGATGATCTTGATGTTGTTGGTCGAGCCGGTTCGCTCGATGGCGCGGAACAACTCGCGCGTCGCCATGTAGCCGTTGTACGAAACATTGCCCGGTACCGGGATTGCGTCAGTTCCCTTGGTCGCGGCCTGCCACTTCCTGACGAACTCGGCGACGCCCGGAAGCTTCAACTTGTGGTACCAGGTGGTGCCGAAAACACCGAACAGGCTATCGGGTGCGCCCCACACGTCGGGCCAGTCCTGCTGGTTGTTGATCCAGGCCGGCTTGTCGCCGAGCTTGAGCTGCGTGACCTGCTCGCGCAGCGCCTTGTTGTCATCGCCGCCCATCGCGGTCGCCACCACATCGGGCCGCAACTGCTGCACCTTCAGGAGATAGGCGGTGAAGTCGCGCGTGTTCTGCGGCACCAGCATGTTGTCCAGGATGCGCCCGCCCGCGGCCACGACCTCCGTCCGGGTCGCCGCCGCGGTCGAATGGCCGTAGACGTAGTCGTTCGTAAGTAGCAGCCAGTTCTTGCCGATCGATTGCACTGCGTTCTTGACCGCCGCCTTGGTGAAGTTCGTGCCGTTGCCGTCCCAGACGAACTTGACGCGCGAGCAGTTCTCCCCCGCCTCGCTCGGCGCGGACGAATTGGTGTTGAGGTAGAGCGTGCCGTGCTTGTTGGCCACCTGGGTAATGGCATTGGCGACCCCGGAGTGCAGCGCGCCGATCAGGATCGCGCAGTCCTCGCGCGTGATGAAGCGCTCGGCAACGCGCGTGCCGGTGGCCGGCTGCGATTCGGTGTCCGCGGTGATCCACTCGATCTTGCGGCCGAGCACGCCGCCTTTGGCGTTGACCTCGTCGATCGCCATGCGGATCGCGCGATGATCGTCCCGGCCGCTGTTGCCGAACTGGCCGCTCGCATCGTTGGTGAGGCCCAGCTTGATCGGCTTGCCCTGGGCGTAGGCCTGGTTTAGCTTCCAGGGCCCGTAGAAACCGGAGATGCCGGCGAGCGCCGCGGTCATCGCGGACGATTGCACGAAACGGCGACGCGAAATACCAGCCATGGTCCCGCCTCCTCCTCAAGGAAAACGTTGACTTGCTCGGTCTGAAAAGGTTAGCAGAATCGGACAGCCAGCGTCATCTAGAATCGCTCAACGCATTGCACCGGAGGAGTACCCATGGCCATCCACCTGAAACGCCGCATCGCCCAGACCATTACCGACGAGATCGATCAGAAGGTGCGCCACACCGTCGAGGCCATCCTCGCCGACGTGAAGAAGCGCGGCGATGCTGCGGTGCGGGAGTACTCCGAGCAGTTCGACCAGTGGACGCCGAAGAAGCTTTCCAAGTCCGACCTTGAAGGGATCCTGGCGAAAGTCGCGCCGGGAACGATCAGCGACATCAAGTTCGCGCAGGCGCAGATCCGCAATTTCGCCGAACACCAGCGCGCCTCGATCCGCGACCTCGAGGTGGAGACGCTGCCCGGCGTGAAGCTCGGGCACAAGAACATCCCGGTGGAGTCGGTCGGCTGCTACGTGCCCGGCGGGCGCTACCCGATGGTGGCCTCGGCGCACATGAGCATCGTCACCGCGCGCACCGCCGGGGTAAAGCACATCATCGCCTGCACGCCCCCCAACCAGGGCGAGCCGCACGCCGAGACCATCGCCGCCATGGTGTTCGGGGGCGCCGACGAGATCCACGTCATCGGCGGCGTGCAGGCCATTGCGGCCATGGCGCTGGGCACCGAGACCATCACGCCGGTGGACATGCTCTGCGGTCCCGGCAACGCCTACGTCGCCGAGGCCAAGCGCCAGCTCTTCGGCAAGGTGGGCATCGATCTGTTCGCCGGGCCCACCGAGATCCTGGTGGTGGCCGACGACACGGCCGACGTGGAGATGATCGCTACGGATCTCCTGGGCCAGGCGGAGCACGGGCCTACGAGCCCCGCGATTCTCATCACCACCTCGAAGAACATCGCCGAATCGCTGCCCGCCGAGATCGAGCGGCAATTGAAGGTCCTGCCCACCGCGGACGTCGCCGGCGTCGCCTGGCGAGACTACGGCGAAATCATCCTCGTGGATTCTCTGGACGAGGCGGTGACGGAGGCCGACCGCGTCGCCGCCGAGCACGTCGAGGTCCTCACCAAAAACCCGCGCTTTTTCCTCGAGCGCATGCGCAACTACGGCGCGCTGTTCCTCGGGCCGGAGACCAACGTGTCCTACGGCGACAAGGTGATCGGCACCAACCATACGCTGCCCACGCTCGGCGCCGCGCGCTACACCGGCGGGCTGTGGGTCGGCAAGTTCCTCAAGACCTGCACCTACCAGGAGATCACGCGCGAGGCGAGTGTCGCGGTGGGCGAGTACTGCTCGCGCCTGTGCGCCATCGAGCGCTTCTGGGGCCACAAGGAGCAGGCCGACCTGCGCCTGCGGCGCTACGGCGG
>CAZOSA010000108.1:0-6505 GCA_964582155.1 uncultured Enterobacteriaceae bacterium
GGTCGCGGCATCGCGCAGCTGGAGGCTCGCGTAGCGCAGCAGGTAGGGCCGCAGCGCCTCGAGTTGGCCGCGAATGTCGTCGGGGACCGGCATGGAGGTGGGGGAATTCTAAAGGAGCGGGGTCTTGAAAGCCCCGCAGGCGGCTCCACCTAATGGACACGGGGCAGGAGCCCCCATGGACACGAAAAGGAGACACGACATGAGCAACATCACCCGTTTTGACCCGTTCAACGACCTGGTGGACGACCTGTTCAAGGGCTTCCTCGTGCGGCCGATGCCTTACGCCGCCTACGAGGGCCGCGATGCCGTGCTGCGCGCCAAGGTGGACGTCGCCGAGAAGAACGGCGCCTACCTGGTGAGCGCCGAGCTGCCGGGCGTGAAGAAGGAAGACATCCAGGTGTCGATCGACGGCGCGCAAGTCACGCTGTCGGCCGAAGTGAAGCGCGAGCGCGAGGCGAGCCAGGACGAGCGCGTGCTGCACGTCGAGCGCGCCTACGGCAAGGTGACGCGCAGCTTCACGCTGCCGCAGGAGCTGGACGAGGCGAAGGTCGAGGCGAAATTGCGCGACGGCGTGCTGGAACTGACGCTGCCGAAGAAGGCCGCCGAGGCCCGCAAGCAGATCACGATCCAGTAAATCCCGGTCGCAGGACCGGTGTGGCAAGGGGCGGGCGCCTCGCGCGCCGGCCCCTTTTTGTTTGTAGAATCCTCGCCACCATGAACGCGCCCTTGGCCCCGCAGACGGACGCTGCCCTCAAGGCGCGCATCCTCGCCGAGGCGCTGCCTTACATCCAGCGCTTCCACCGCAAGACCATCGTGGTGAAATTCGGCGGCAATGCCATGACCGACGAGTCCCTGAAGGTCGGTTTTGCCCGCGACGTGGCGTTGCTCAAGCTCGTCGGGATGAACCCGGTGGTGGTGCACGGCGGCGGGCCGCAGATCGAGCAGATGCTCGCGCGCCTGGGCAAGAAGGTCGAGTTCGTGCAGGGCATGCGCGTGACCGACCGCGAGACCATGGACGTGGTGGAGATGGTGCTCGGCGGGCAGGTGAACAAGGAAGTCGTCGAGCTCATCAACCAGGCCGGCGGCAAGGCGGTGGGCCTCACGGGCCAGGACGGCATGTTCATCCGCGCCAGGAAAATGCTCCTGCCCGGCAAGGACAACGGCCGCATCGACCTCGGTCAGGTGGGCGACATCGATTCCATCGACCCCTCGGTGATCTCGGCGCTCGAACAAGGCGGCTTCATCCCGGTGGTGGCGCCGATCGGCACCGGCGCGGACGGGACCACCTACAACATCAACGCCGACCTGGTGGCGGGAAAACTCGCCGAGGTGCTGCGCGCCGAGAAGCTGATCGTGCTCACCAATACGCCGGGCGTGCTGGACAAGGACGGAAAGCTCCTCACCGGCCTCACGCCGAAGAGAATCGACGACCTCGTCGCCAAGGGCGTGATCTCGGGCGGCATGCTGCCCAAGATCGGCTCGGCGCTCGACGCCGCGAGGAACGGCGTGAAAAGCGTGCACATCATCGACGGCCGCGTGCCGCATGCGCTGCTGCTCGAGGTGATGACCGACCAGGGCGTCGGCACCCTGATCAAGAGCAAGTAAGGCCATGCGCCTCGTCGGCCTGCCGCCGTCGCGGCGGGTGTGGTTCTTCGACCTCGACAACACGCTGCACGATGCGCACGCGCGCATCTTTCCGGCGATGCACGACCAGATCAACGCCTACCTGATGCGCCGCTTCGACATCGACCTGGCGGGCGCCAACGACATGCGCCGCGGCTTCTGGGAAAAATACGGCACCACCATGAACGGCCTGGTGCGCCACCACGGCACGAGCCCGGCGGAGTTCCTGCGGGCCACGCACCAGTTCCCCGAGCTCGCCGGCATGGTGGTGCACGAGAACGCGGTGCGCCATGCGCTGGCGCGCCTGCCGGGGCGCAAGATCATCTACTCCAACGCGCCGCGGCACTACGTGGACGAGGTGGTGCGCACGCTGGGCGTGGCGCGCTACTTCGACGCGGTGTACTCGATCGAGAGCACCCGCTACCTGGGCAAGCCGTCGGTCGCGGGCTTTCGCATGTTGCTGCGCAAACACCACCTCGAGCCCGGGCGCTGCGCCCTGGTGGACGACATGCTGGAGAATTTGCGCACTGCAAAGCGGTTGGGAATGGCGACAGTCTGGGTGAGCGGGGAGAAAAAAAACGTCTCTTACGTTGATCTGCGCGTAGCTTCCGTTACACAATTGCCGGGACTCGTTTTCCGCTATTCACACTAGTAGAATCTTTCGATGCCCCGGGTAAAAGGCGAGCGCAAGCTGGAGATCCTCAAGGCCCTCGCGCAGATGCTCGAGGCGCCGCGCTGGGAGAAGATCACCACGGCCGCGCTCGCGGCGAAGCTGGACGTGTCGGAAGCGGCGCTCTACCGGCACTTCGCGTCGAAAGCACAGATGTACGAGGGCCTGATCGAGTTCATCGAGAGCTCCGTGTTCACGCTGGCCAACAAGATCACCAGCGACGAGGCCGAGGGGAAGAAGCAGGCCGGCCACCTGGTCGAGATGCTCCTCGCCTTTGCCGAGAAGAACCCGGGCATGGTGCGCGTGATGACGGGAGATGCGCTGGTCGGCGAGCACGAGCGGCTGCAGGCGCGCATGAACCAGTTCTACGACCGCTTCGAGGCGACGCTCAAACAGGCGCTGCGCGCTGCCGCCGACGGCGATGCCGCTGGCCGCGCCGCGATGCTCTTGCGCTACGCCATCGGCTCGCTGCACCAGTACGCCAAGAGCGGATTCGCGAAGAAGCCGAGCGAAAGCTACGCCGCGCAGCGCGGTTTCCTGTCCACCTAGCACCGCCGATGAGTGTGGCGGGCTGGTCTACGAACCCACGCGTTTAGCGCTTGTTTCTGGCGGCGGTGCTCCGGCCGCGCTTTCTTATGGCCGCTTTCTCTTCCTCTCTGGCCTTAGCCAGTGCGGTGACCCTTTTCAACTCGGCCTCCCTTGCTTCCCTCCGCGCCTTCACGTCCAACGCCTTTTCTTCCTCCGTCGGCGGTTTCCAGTCGAGAAATTTCGGCGTCAGATTCTGAAAAAAAGCGCTGGAGGATTGTTTCTCCTTCCTTGTTTTTGCCTTCCTGGCCTTCACTTCGGCTTGTTCCGGACAAAAGCGGTCATTCGATCACCCGGCCGGCGCGTCGCGGATGACCTCTGCGCGTTGTCGCGCAGAGTCAGCGCCATCCGCCTGCGCACTGTCGAATATGTGCTTGATGGTCTGGTAACACTCGCAGGAGGCTGCACTCAGGCGCCTTCGATGAAGGATCGTGATCTTTCCGCGGCCGCAATGGATCAGCTTGCGTTTTTCCAGGGCGCCGGCACCGATAGTGACGCCGGGCCGCCGCACCCCCAGCATGTCCGCGAGAAATTGCTGCGTGACGCGGAATTCCCTCGACATTGCGCGGTCGCCCGTCATCAGCAGGTACCGGGCGAGGCGCTCTTGCACCGAGTGAAACTGGTTGCATGCAGAGGATTGCGCAATCTGGCCCAGCAACGCATGTTCGTACCGATACAGAGCTTGTTGCAATGGCTTGCTTTGCAGAATTTCGTTGCGAAAGGCACCTGATTCCATCCGCATGGCCGTCCCGGTTCCCTGGACCAGGGCCCGAAGGAACGAAACATCGATTCCCAGCGCCAGCGAAATACCGACCATGCCCTCATGGCCGACCAGCCCGACCGACAGAGGTTGGTGACCCCTTATCTGCGTCAGCAAGGAAATAACACAGTCGACAGGGAAGTAGACATACCGCATCGGCACTCCCGGCTCGTGTAGCACCTGGCCGGATGTCAGCGTGACCGGCTCGAGGACGGCGCGCAGGCGTTGATACTCCGCGTGAGGCAGGGCAGCCAGCAGGCTGTTGGCAATCGATGCGTCACTGGCAGCGTCCCGGTTTGCAACCTCACGCAACGCTCGCCGCGCTGCGGGGAACAGGATGACGTTGCGGCTCCCGTGGTCAACGATGGCGTCGATCTCGCCCGCCTCGATGGCCTTTTGTTCGAGGCCGCCCTTGGCCAGCTGCAGCAGTGCGTTTTGCAGCCTCACGTCCGCCAGCCTAGCACCGATGCCGCCCGGGGGGGGGGCGTGGCACCAAGGCTCATTGAACTTCGCGCTCCAGGCCAAGCGCGAGCAGCACTTTGGCTTTGTCGCTGAGGTTGCCGACGACGTTCGCGGCCGGCAGCGGCGACAGCTTGGCAAGGCTGGGTGTGACGAGAACACCTTCGGCCATCGCGCGCCCCGGATATTCGAGGATGTCGACAACTTCCAGCTTGTAGTTGTCCTTCAGATATTCCTGGCAAATCGCCTCAAGATTGGCGATGGCCAGCATCGAATTGGGCGCGCCGCCGACGATGTACAGACGCAGCACGACGACCGTCGTAACCCCCGCGCCGCGCACCTTGGGTTTGTGCCGCCGCCGGCTCATTTGGCGGCCCTGTTTCTGCTTTTCCTCGAGGACATGCCTGCCGGCTCCGCGCTGCGCCTTCTGCGCAGCTCGTGCTCCCGATCGCTCGAGGAGACGGTACGCACTTGATTTTCACTGGAGAGCAAAACCGATGCGGCGCGTTGCCTCTGCAGTTCCAACTGCAGAGCTTCGATCTGGGCGCGGATCCCGGCTTCGGCAAATTGCAGATCGCGGTGCTTATGGTCGAATTCCGCGCGCTGCCGGTCCTTTCTGGCGCTTTCTTCGGCCTCCTTTTCCCAGCGCAGCGTGCCCATCAGCACCTCGCCCCCTTCGCTATAGACGTCGGTGAGCGTCGGGCCGGATTTGCTCAAAACGAGCTCGCGCACCTGGTTGGAGTGCGCTGTCCCGCGCGATTTGATGATGGTCAGGGCGCGGTTGCGTTCGCCGCTTCGCACCAGGTACGAGAGATGGATCCACGTATCCGAAATCGTCGAAATCTGCAGGTCGGTCGATTCAAGTTGCGGATGGTCAGTCTCGCTCAGCGCGGTCACGAACAAGGTGATCCCCTCGTCCTTGGCGATGTAGATGAGCCGGTTTGCGGCTGCGCGCGCGGTGCCAATGCTGCCGGACTTGGTGATTGCCGTGAGCGGGTCGACCACCAGGCAACGCGCCTGATGCTCGCGGATCAGCGATCTGACCCTGAGCAGATGCTCTTCCGCGCTGATGCCCTCGGTGCGGGCCGAATGGATCCGCAACAGGCCGGACTTGACGTGCGACTTGAACTGAATTCCGACCGACAACAGATTGCGCGTTATTTGTTCGGCGGCTTCGTCATAGCTCACGTACAGCGTGCGCTCGCCGCGCCGGCAGGCGGCCTCCGCGAACTTGCCCGCCAGGGTGGTCTTGGAAGTGCCCGGCACACCGGTAATCAGCGTGCTGCTGCCGCGAAATATGCCGCCGCCCAGCATCGCATCGAGATGCTTGAATCCCGCGGTAATCCGCTCGGTCGAAGCCTCGTGCCCGATCTCCGCAACTTCGGTGGCGCCCACCTCGATGCCCGAGGGCCCGAAGCTCAGCGGGAACTCGGCTGCCGCGTAGGCCGAACCGCGGTATTTCGTGATCTGGATGCTTTGCGCGGCGACGCGGTCCTCCTGGCGCCGCGCGAATCGCACCACGCAATCGACCATGAACTGCAGGAAGCCGTAATGCAGAGCCTCGGAAGTGCGACTCTCGAGTTTGGCCGTGATGATGGCGGTCAACGCGTTATCCGCGAGCCAGTCGCGGATACGGTAGATTTCCCGCATTTCCGCGACCGGATCCTGCAGCAGCGTCAGCAGCACGTCGATGCCGTCAAATACGATCCACTGCGCGCCGATCTCCTTTTTCTTCGCGGCGAGCATGGCCAGCATTCCGGCCAGGTCGAAGTCGCCGGTCTTGACCAGCGTGGACGACAAATGGGCATCCAGAAAAAAGAGCTCCTTCTCCGACAGGCTCGCCAGCGCCCAGTTGAAAGTGGCGCCATTGGCGATGATCTGATGGGGACTTTCCTCGAACGCCACAAAAATGCCAGGCGCTCGCTGCCGGCGCGCGGCGTTGACGAGGCATTGCAGAGCAAAGACGGTTTTTCCCGCACCCGGGCCGCCGATAAGCAGGCTCGTGCGGTGGCGCGGCAACCCGCCGCGGCTCAGCTCGTCAAATCCATCGATGCCGGTGGCGATCTTGGGCAGAAGCTTGGGAGTCACGCTTTTCTTCCTGGACACGATCGCCTTTCAATGCAGTTGACAGCGATACAAGTTGAAGGACAGTTGCCAACCGGCAGCGGAATTATCGCTCTAAATTGGGCAGGGGTGTGCGGACATGGCGCCAGCGCCATGTGCTACGTGTGTTCGATATCGATCATTAGTGCGGTGTTGAACACACCGCGGCGGCGCGCGCCGACACCGGAATCGGCGAGCGGAGCGCAAATTATTTTTTGACAGCCTGCTAAGATTGCGCGAGCGCGCACGAGCGCAAATCGTCAGGCGACAGTGCCAATGGTCACGCACAGCGGAGGCTGCCACTG
>CAZOSA010000109.1:0-6494 GCA_964582155.1 uncultured Enterobacteriaceae bacterium
GGTCCATGCCGATGAAGATGGTGCGCACCTCATGGCCCTCGAGCACCTTCAGCTTCGGGTCGGTGCGCAGGCGCGCCACGTCCTGGGTCGGCAGGTCGGTCACGATGTCCACGTCGCCGGAGAGCAGCGCCGCGATGCGCGTGGCGTCGGCCTTGATCGGCGTGTAGATCACTTCGGTGGCGTTGCCCTCGATCTTGTCCCACCAGGCGGGGTTGGCGGAGAAGACGATGCGCTTGTCGGGCTCCCAAAGCTTGATCAGGTAGGGGCCGGTGCCATTGGTGTTGCGCGAGGCGTAGGACTCCTCCTTGGCCACGTAGTTCTGGATGTTCTCGGACTTGTTCTTCACCGACCAGGCCTTGCTCATGACGCGGAAGTCGACCAGCAGGCGCAGCAGCACCGGGTTCGGCCCGCCCAGCACCATATCCACGGTGTAGTCGTCGACCTTCTTCACTTCCTTCACGCCGGAGACGTAGATCTGGTTGGTGCCCTGCGGCTGGACGATGCGGCCGTAGGAGAACACCACGTCGTCCGCGGTGAACGGCGTGCCGTCGTGGAACTTGACGTTGCGGCGCAGGTTGAAGCGCCACTGCGTGGGCGAGATCTGCTGCCAGCTGGTGGCCAGGCCCGGCTCGATCTGGAAGTCCCTGGTGTAGCGCACCAAGCCCTCGTAGACGTGCTGCAGGATGCCGTGCGTGGTGGCATGGTTCTGCGAATGCGGGTCCAGCGTCAGGATGTCGTTCTGCGCGCCCCACTTCAGGGTCGCCGCTTGCAGGGGTGCGGCAACGAGCAGCAGCGCCGCGGCCAGCAGAGTCTTGAATTTCATCGGGTGCATCTCCCTTTCGCTTATTTGAGTGGCAGCGATTCCTCGACCAGCGCGGCCAGGTAGCCGGCGCCAAGCGGGATCACTTCGTCGTTGAAATCGTAGCCCGGGTTGTGCAGGAAGCAGCCGCCCTGCAGGCCGCCCTGGCCGAGGAACACGTAGGCGCCGGGCCTAGCCTGCAGCATGTAGGAAAAATCCTCCCCGCCCATGGTGGGCTCGCCGTCGGTGACCACGTTGCCCTTGCCGAACACCTTTTCGCCCACCTGCGCCGCGAACACGGCCTCCTTCTCCGTATTCACGGTCGCCGGGTAGCCGCGCCGGTACTCCACCTCGGCGCTCGCGCCCAGGCCCTGCGCCACGGAGGTGGCGATCTCCTTGATGCGCTTCTCGGCCAGCACGCGCATTTCCGGGCTGAAGGTGCGCACCGTGCCGATCAGCTCCACGTGCCCCGGGATGACGTTGAAGGCGCCGACCTGGCTGGTCTGCATCGAGCACAGCGACACCACCAGCGCATCGACCGGATTGGCGTTGCGGCTGGCGATGGTCTGCAATGCGGTAATGATGTGCGCCGTCACGACCACCGGGTCCACTGCGAGGTGGGGCAGCGCGGCATGGCCGCCGCGCCCGCGCACCTTGAGCTTGATCTCGTCGGTCGCCGCCATCATCGCCCCCGGGCGCACCGCCATCTTGCCCACCGGCAACCCGGGCCAGTTGTGCAGCGCGTACACCGCGTCCACCGGGAATTTCTTGAACAGCCCCTCTTCCACCATCACGCGGCCGCCGCCGCCGCCTTCCTCGGCCGGCTGGAAAATGAGGTTCACGGTGCCGTCGAAGTTGCGCGTCTGCGCCAGGTACCGAGCCGCGCCCAGCAGCATGGTGGTGTGGCCGTCGTGGCCGCAGGCGTGCATGCGGCCGGCGACCTTGGACTTGTGCGCCACTTCGCCCGTCTCGTGCATCGGCAGGCAGTCCATGTCGGCGCGCAGGCCGATGGCGCGCCCGCTGGAGTCCTTGCGGCCCTTGATCACGCCGACCACGCCGGTCTTGGCGAGACCGCGGTGCACCTCGATGCCCCATTCCCCGAGCTTGTCGGCGACCAGTTGCGAGGTGCGTGTTTCCTCGAAGCCGAGCTCGGGATTGGCATGGATGTCGCGACGGATATGCACCAGCTCCGCGTGGAACAGGCGCAGCATTTCGAGCGGGTCGTTTTTCATGGTTTCCTCAGTGCGCCGCAGCCGTCCGGTCGATCCGCAAGCGGGGATCGACCGCGTAGTAGAGCAGGTCCACGACGAGGTTGATGACAACGAAGAATAGCGCGATCAGGCACAGGTAGGCAGCCATTACCGGCACGTCTGCGAAACCCACCGCCTGGATGAACAGCAGGCCCATGCCGGGCCACTGGAACACCGTCTCGGTGATGATGGCAAAGGCGATGATGGCGCCCAGCTGCAGCCCGGTGATGGTGATCACCGGCACCAGCGTGTTCTTGAGCGCGTGGCCGAAGTGCACCGCCCGGTCGGTGAGGCCGCGCGCGCGCGCGAACCGGATGTAGTCGGTGCGCAGCACTTCTAGCATCTCCGAGCGCACCAGGCGCTGGATCAGGGTCATCTGGAACAGGCCGAGGGTGATCGAAGGCAGGATCAGCGACTTGATGCCGCTCCAGGTCAGGAAACCGGTGCTCCACCAGCCGATGGCCACCGTATCGCCGCGCCCGAAGGAGGGCAGCCAGCCAAGCAATACCGCGAACACGAGGATCAGCAGAATGCCGATGAGAAAGGTGGGCAGCGACACGCCGATCAGCGACACCGCGAGCAGGAACTGCGTCAGCCAGGAATTGCGCCGCAGCGCGGTGTACACGCCCATCGACACCCCGGCGAGCAGCGCCAGGGTAGCGGCGACGAACGACAGCTCGAGAGTCGCCGGCAGGCGCTCGACGAACAGTCTGGAGACGGGCTGCACCTGGCGCAGCGACAGGCCGAACTCGCCCTGCACTGTGCGGCCGACGAATTTCGCGTACTGCACGTAGAACGGCTGGTCCAGGCCGAGCAGCCGGGTGATGCGTTCGCGGTCTTCGGGCGTCGAGTCCTGCCCGAGCATGAACAGCACCGGGTCGCCGACGAAGCGGAACAGGGAAAAGGCGATCAGGCCCACGGTCAGCATGACGAGGACCGCTTGCCCGAGACGGCGCAGGATGAAGGCGAGCATGGGGGACGTGGACGGGGGAATCATACAATGCGGCATGCAGGATTTCGCCTCCCGGCTCACCGCCTGGCAGCGCCGCCACGGGCGCCGCGGCCTGCCCTGGCAGGGTACGCGCGACCCCTACCGCATCTGGCTTGCCGAGGTGATGCTGCAGCAGACGCAGGTGGCGGCAGTCATTCCCTACTACGAACGGTTCCTCGCCCGCTTTGCCGATGTCCGCGTGCTGGCGGGCGCATCGCAGGAGGAGGTGCTGCGGCTCTGGAGCGGCCTGGGGTACTACGCCCGGGGCCGCAACCTGCACGCCGCCGCCGGGGCTATCGTGGCGCAAGGCGGATTCCCGCGCACACAGGAGGGCCTTGCGGCCCTGCCCGGCGTCGGGCGCTCCACGGCGGCGGCGATCGCGGTGTTCGCGTTCGGGCGCCGCGCCGCGATCCTGGACGGAAATGCGAAGCGCGTGTTCGCGCGCCACTTCGGCGTCGAAGGCGACGAGGCGCAGTGGCGCCTCGCGCAATCTTTGCTGCCGCAGCGCGCAGTGCGTACCTATACCCAGGCACTGATGGACCTGGGGGCAACTGTGTGCACGCGCTCGAAGCCCGCCTGCGGGCGCTGCCCGGTAGCCGCGCGCTGCGTCGCGCGGCGCGAGAATCGCATCCACGAACTGCCCGCGCGCCGCGCGCGGCCGCCGCTGCCGCTGCGGCACGCCACCTGGTACGTCCTTCTGCGCCACGGCCAGGTCCTGCTCGAGCGCCGGCCCGGCGCCGGACTATGGGGTGGCCTGTGGACGTTTCCGGAAACCCGCCTCCCCGGCGCGGGAAAGCCGCGCCGCTTGCCGCTCGTCGAGCACGGCTTCACGCATTTTCGCCTGCGGGCGCAGCCGCTCCTGAGCGTCGTGCGCAAGGCGACGCCCAAGGCGCCAGCGCCGGGACGGATGTGGCTGGATGTGGCGGACGCCGTCGGCGCCGCCGTACCTGCGCCGGTGCGTGCCGTTCTGAAGGGCCTACTGTCCGCTTGAGCTGATCAGCCGGCGCAGGATCTCGATGCGCGCGCGCGCGTCATCCATCTCGAGCAGGCGCTGTTTGGAAACCGTGGAGAGCGGCAGGATCTCGGCCAGCCGCGCGCTCACCCATGCGCACGAATCGTAGCGCGGCGGCGGCTCAATCAGGCCCGCAGGTGCAGCGTCGACGATTCTCTTCAGCACCCGCGCGCAAATGTGTTCGGCGGCGTCGAGCGGCGCGTCGCTTTGCTCACCGAGCAGCTCCACGCTGGCGAGCGCCAGGCCGTCGGCGCGCACGCGGCGCTCGCGGATGCGAAAGCGCCGCTCGCCGCGCGCCACGACCTGCAGCACGCCCAGCTGCGGCATATCCCATTCCACGATGCGTGCCGTGCAGCCCACATCCTCGGGCAGGGCCGGCTCGCCTACTTCGCGCCCGTCGCGGATCAGGCAGACGCCGAAAGACGAGCCGTCGCGCAGGCAGGCTTTGACCATTGCCATATAGCGCTGCTCGAAGATGCGCAGTGGCACGCGCCCGCCCGGGAACAGCACCGTCTGCAGCGGGAACAGCGCAATCTCCGCTGCGTCGCCGCTGCTCACTCTTTCGCCAGGCCGCGGTGGCGCACCAGCACGCGCCACTCGCCGGCGAAGGCCGCCGCCAGCTTCTCCGCCAGGTACACCGAGCGGTGGCGCCCGCCGGTGCAGCCGATCGCCACGGTGAGGTAGCTGCGGTTCTCCTTCACCACTTCCGGCAGCCAGCGCCCGAGGAACGCGCGCACGTCCTCGAGCAGGCGCTGCACCGGCTCCTGCTGCGCGAGGTAGGCGATCACCGGGGCGTCGCGGCCGGTGAGCGGCCGCAGCGCCGGATCGTAGTGGGGATTGGGCAGCATGCGCGCGTCGATCACCCAGTCGGCATCGAGCGGAATGCCGTCGCGGAACGCGAAAGATTCGAACAGCAGCGCGAGCGACCCGCCGCCCAGGCCCAGCAGGTCGCGGATCCAGTTGCGCAGCACCTTTGGCTGAAGGTCGCTGGTGTCGATGTGGTGGCCCAGATCGGCGACGCCTCCGAGCAGCGTGCGCTCGCGCTCGATCGCTTCCGCGAGCGTCAGGCCTTCGACCGTGAGCGGGTGGCGGCGACGCGTCTCGGAGAAACGCCGCACCAGCGTGGGCGGATTCGCTTCCAGGAACAGCACGCGGCAGTCAGCGCCGCCCGCCTTGAGGCGCGCCACGCTCTCGGGCAGCGCGGCGAGCGCCGCGCTGCGCGCATCCACGCTCACCGCGACGCGCTCGTGCCCGGCGTCGGCAAGGAAGCGCACCACGTCCATGAGCAGCGTCGCGGGCAGATTGTCGACGCAGTAGTAGCCGCCATCCTCCAGCACGTCGAGCGCGATGCTCTTGCCCGCGCCCGAGAGCCCGCTGACCAGGATGATCTGCACGCGCCGCCGCTCAGTCCGCGGCGTCCATGGCGCGCTTGTGCCTGGCCATGAACTTCACGCTGGAATTGATGCCCCTCAGCTGCAGGATGTAGTTGCGCACTGCGGCTTCGAGCAGCACGGCGAGGTTGCGCCCCGCCGCGACCGGAATCACCACCTTGCGCACGGTCACGCCGAGGATCTCCTCGGATTGTTCGGCGAGCGGCAAGCGCTCTGCAACGTCGCGGCCGCCGGCGAGCGCCGGCTTATCCAGGTGCGCGATCAGGCGCAGCCGCATTTTCGGGCGCACCGCTGTTTCGCCGAAGATAGTGCGCACATCGAGCAGGCCCAGGCCGCGTACTTCGATAAAGTCCTTCAGTACCGCCGGGCAGCGGCCCTCGAGCACATTGGCCGCCAGGCGGGAGATCTCGACCACGTCGTCGGCCACCAGGCCATGCCCGCGGCTGATGAGCTCCAGCCCCAGCTCGCTCTTGCCGACGCCGGAATCGCCGGTGATCAGCACGCCCAGGCCGAGCACGTCCATCAGCACGCCGTGGCGTTCGGTGCTCTCGGCAAGTGCCTTCGCCAGGTAGCGCGAGAGCTTTTCGATGACGCGCGCCGCACTCAGCGGCGTGGTGAACAGCGGCGTCTTGCTGCGTGCCGCGCCCTCGAGCAGGGCGCGCGGCGCGGGCACGCCGTCGGCGACGATCAGCGCCGCCGGCGAAGAGTCGAACAGGCGCCCGGCAATTCCGGCGAGGGTGCCGGCCTCGTAGGCGCCGATGACCTGGATGCTGTTGGGATGGGTAAGGTTGAGGTGGCCGATCAGCGCGGCCGAGTCTGCCGCCTCGCGTCGCACGACCGTGCTGCCGTCGCGCCCGGCGACCCACGCCAGGGCCAGCGCATCGCGGTTGTCCTCATGCAACTGCGTGACGTCGACCTGCAGCATCGGGTTGCCATGCAGCAATCAGCTGCTGCAGCGCGCCGGCGTCCGGCGCGGCCGCCAACGCGTCGCGCAAGGCGCGGTCGCTGAACATCTGCGCCAGTTCCGACAGGATCTGCAGGTGCTTCTCCG
>CAZOSA010000110.1:0-6450 GCA_964582155.1 uncultured Enterobacteriaceae bacterium
GAGGCCGCGAGGATCTCTAGGAACCACGGAGGGTAAACCGGGGCATAGCGAATCGCGTGCTTCACGTGTGTGAGGGCGGCTTCGGGTTCGCCGCAATGGAAGAGCACGTTGGCGAGGAAGCTGTTGGCGTTGGTGCAGTTCGGCCGTATGACGGCGGCTTGGCGGGCAATCACGAGCGCCTCGTCGAAGCGGCGCTGCAGGAGCCGGACGTTCCCGAGTACCGTGTGCGCCTGGCCGTCGGCATCCGCCATCGCGACACCCCGCTCCGCCCACTCGCCGGCGGCAGCGCACGCCTGCTCCGGATCGCTGCTCCAGCCTCGCGCCACCTCGATCCACAAGCACATCGCCAGCCACGAGGGACCGTGCGACGAATCCGGCGCGAGCTCGACGACGCGCTCGAAGCAGGCGCGCGCGGCGGCCATCGATTCCTTGTTCATCCGGAAGAATGCCTGCATGCCGCGATAAAGCTGGTCGCGGGATTTTGGGGCAGTCAGGCACTTGTGCCAGATCCGCGCTTGCTCGCCGCTCGCCAGCTTCACGTCGAGCGCGGTGACCACCCGTGTAGCGATCTCGTCCTGCAGTTCGAACGTGTGATCTAGCGCCCGGTCGTACCGCTCGGACCATGTCACCGTACCGGCCACCGTATCGGTGAGCTGCACGTTCACCCGCACGCGTTCCCCTTGGCGCTGCACTGTGCCCTCGAGGGCGTTGCGCACACCGAGACGGCGTGCCGCCTCGCTGGCCTCGACGCCCCGCTGGGCGTTGGCAGACCCCGCTGCGATGAGGAACACGCCCGGCATCTTGACGAGCGCATTCTGGATGTCGAGGCGCAGCCCATCCGCGAGCGCCATTCCTTCGGGATCCGGGCCGGTGCAGGAAAACGGCAGCAGTACGATCGACGGCCGATCGGGAAGCGGCAGCGCGAGGGACTCAAGTTGCGCCGGAACGGCTCGTGATCCAGCGGGCACCTCGCCGTCGGCAAGCGCGAACAGCCCCGGCTCCAAGGCGGAAAGGAGGTAGCCCGCGTCGTTCGGAAGCCGGGCGTGTACCGCCTCCGTCAAGCGAATGCCATCCGTCGGGGCGCGTCGAACGATCGAGGCCGCGCGCTCGAGCGTTGCCTTGGGAGGCGACTGGTCGCGCTGGCCGGTTTCTCCGAGGTCGATCCCGAACCGGTAGTGCACGTGCTCGGCCGGAGGCAGTGCCGCGTTGGCGCTCGCGAGCGCGCTGCGCGTGGCGACCGCGCAGGCAAGGGCGCGACCGGCGTCATCGAATACCGCGAGGACTGCGTCGGCAGGAGCCGCGCCAAGCCGGCCGCCATGCTCGGCGATCGTGGCGAGGAGCACTTTGCGTCCGCGCGCGACCGCGCGACGTGCGGCCCCCACGTCCTCGCCCATCAGGATGCCGAACGCGCGCAGCTCGCCGTGCAGAACGACTGCGATGCCAGAACGCGCGCGCGGCGGCGCCAGTTCTGGGGAGGCAACCGTCGCGCGCGTGCGCCCCCCTTTGTGCTCGGCCCACTTTTCCCAGATATACCAGACGGAAGAAATGGCGCCGAGGACGGTCGCTATGGCTAGCACCAGTTCCATCGGGATTCGCCCCCCTCTAAGTGCGCTTGTTTCGACTTGGACGCCAATTCAATCAGAAGTGGGCGCAGACCGCTACACGCTGTCGGCTAGAATGCGGGCTTTCCGCCGACAGTTCCCCCCTTGAAGCAGGCACAGATACCAGGCGACGCGATCGTCATCCGCGGCGCGCGGCAGAACAACCTCAAGAACCTTAGCCTCTCCCTCCCGGCGAACGAGCTGATCGTCGTCACCGGGGTCTCCGGCTCGGGCAAATCCTCCCTGGTGTTCGACACCCTGTACGCCGAAGGCCAGCGGCGCTACGTCGAGACCTTCAGCCCCTACGCGCGTCAGTTTCTCGAGCGCATGGACAAGCCGCAGGTGGACGCCATCGAAGGCATCCCGCCGGCCATCGCCATCGACCAGACCAACCCGGTGCGCACCTCGCGCTCCACGGTCGGCACCATGACCGAACTGAACGACCACCTGAAGCTGCTCTACGCGCGCGCGGCGCAGCTGCACTGCCGCGGCTGCGGCAAACCGGTGCGGCGTGACACGCCGCAGTCCATCTACCAGGCCCTGCCGGAGGAGCGCGTGGCGATCACCTTCCCGGTGCCGGTGCCGAAGAATTTTTCCGAGAAGGAGATCGAGGCATTGCTGCTGCGGCAGGGGTACACCGAGCTGCACTCGCGCTCGAAGCGCCTGATCGAAGTCGTCCAGGACAGGGTGCGCGTCGGTACCACCGAAAAAGCGCGCGTGATGGAGGCGATCGAGGCGGCGCTGCGCATTGGGCAGGGGAAGGTCAATTTCTATGCCGATGAAGGCGACGGTTTGGTTTCTCCCAGGTCTCCCGACTTGGCTCCGAGATTCATGGAGCCAAGTCGGGAGATCATAGAACACCAATCGAAGGCACCACCGAAGGCACCACCGCAACGCAGAACCTGGCGCTTCTCCACCGCCCTCCACTGCGCCGCCTGCGACATCTCCTACTCGGAACCCACGCCAGCCGCCTTCTCCTTCAACTCGCCAATCGGCGCCTGCGAAACCTGCCGCGGCTTCGGCCGGGTGATCGGCGTCGACTACGGCCTGGTGATCCCGGACGAATCGAAATCGCTGCGCGCAGGCGCGATCCGGCCCTGGCAGACGCCGAGCTTCAAGGAGTGCCAGGGCGACCTGGCGAAGCATGCGAAGAAACGCGGCATCCCGATGGACACGCCCTGGCGCGAGCTCAAGGACGAGCAACGCGCCTGGGTGCTCGAGGGGGAGGACGGCTGGGTGAGCTGGAAGAAATCCTGGCCGGGAAAATGGTACGGCGTAGGCCGCTTCTTCAAGTGGCTGGAAACCAAGGCCTACAAGATGCACATCCGCGTGCTGCTGTCCAAGTACCGGGCGTACACGGAGTGCGCGGCCTGCGGCGGCACGCGGCTCAAGCCCGACGCGACCTTGTGGAAGATCACCGGCAAATCGATCCGCGACCTGATGCTGATGCCGGTAAGCGAAGTGCAGCAGCTGTTCGCGCAGCTGCGGCTGCCCGCGCCGCTCGACGAAGCGACCGATCTTCTGCTCGGCGAGATCCGCACGCGCCTCGCTTACCTGGGCGAGGTGGGCCTGGGCTACCTGACGCTCGACCGGCAGTCGCGCACGCTCTCCGGCGGCGAGGTGCAGCGGATCAATCTCACCACCGCGCTCGGCACCTCGCTGGTCAACACGCTGTTCGTGCTCGACGAACCCTCGATCGGCCTGCACCCGCGCGACATGGGGCGCGTCATCGACGTGATGACGAAGCTGCGCGACGCCGGCAACTCGCTGGTCGTGGTGGAGCACGACCCCCAGATCATGCACGCCGCCGACCGCATCCTCGACATGGGGCCGGGTCCTGGAGAGCGCGGCGGCGAGGTGGTGTTCTTCGGCTCGCCCGCGGAACTGAGGTCCAAGCACACGTTGACCGCGGAATACCTTTCGGGGCGCAAGCGCGCGGAAGCGCCGCGTGCGCCGCGCAAGCCGGAGAAGTTCCTCAAGCTGATGGGGGCCGCCGAACACAACCTCAAGGACCTGGACGTCTCCATCCCGCTGCAACGCCTGGTCTGCGTCACCGGCGTGTCGGGCTCGGGCAAGTCCACGCTGGTGCAGGACGTCCTCTACGCCGCCCTGCTCAAGGCGAAGGGCAAGCCCACGGAAGCACCGGGCAGGCATCGCGCGCTGGAGGGCGCGGAGGCGATCGGCGAGGTCGTAATGGTGAACCAGTCGGCGATCGGTAAAACCACGCGCTCCAATCCCGCGAGCTACGTCGGCGCCTTCGACACCATCCGCGACCTGTATGCCAGGGCGCCGCTGTCCAGGGAGCGCAAGTACACGCCCGGCAGCTTCAGCTTCAATTCCGGCAACGGCCGCTGCCCGGCCTGCGGGGGCAACGGCTTCGAGCACGTGGAAATGCAGTTCCTCTCCGACGTATACCTGCGCTGCCCGGACTGCGATGGCAAGCGCTATCGGCCCGAGCTGCTCGAAGTGAAGTTGCGCGGCAAGAGCATCGCGCAGGCGCTGGAGATGACGGTGACGCAAGCCATGGAATTCTTCGCCGAGCACGCCGAGGTGCGCGCGCGCCTGCAGCCGCTTGCGGATGTCGGGCTGGACTACCTGCGTTTGGGGCAGCCGGTGCCCACGTTGTCCGGGGGCGAAGCGCAGCGGCTCAAGCTGGCGAAGTTCCTGGGGACAGACCCCGGGAAGGGGTCCGTCCCCACTCTTTTCCTGTTCGACGAACCCACCACCGGCCTGCACTTCGAGGATATCTCGAAACTCCTGCGCGCCTTGCGCAAGCTGCTGGCCGCCGGCCACTCTGTGGTGGTGATCGAGCACAACCTCGACGTGATCCGCGCCGCCGACTGGATCCTCGACCTCGGCCCCGAGGGCGGCGACGCCGGCGGTGAACTGGTGTGCGCGGGAACGCCGGATGAGGTAATGAAGCATGCGACTTCGCATACTGGGCGCGCGCTAAAGGGGACAGACCCCATTATTTCGCATAGCAAAAAAATGGGGCCTGTCCCCAATTCCATTCGCATCCACAACGCGCGCGAACACAATCTCAAGTCGGTCGACGTGGAAATCCCGCGCCAGAGATTCACCGTGGTGACGGGAGTCTCCGGCTCGGGCAAGTCCACGCTCGCCTTCGACATCCTGTTCGCCGAGGGCCAGCGGCGTTACCTCGAGTCGCTCAACGCCTATGCGCGACAGTTCGTGCAGGTGGCGGCGCGCCCGGACGTGGACGCGATCTTCGGCATTCCGCCCACCGTGGCGATCGAGCAGCGCACCAGCCGCGGCGGCAGGAAAAGCACCGTGGGCACGCTCACCGAGATTCACCATTTCCTGCGGCTGCTGTTCGTCAAGCTCGGCACCCAGCACTGCCCGGACTGCAAGCTGCCGATCGAGCCGCAGAGCGAGGATGCGATCGCGGCGCGCCTGCTGCGCGAGTACAAGGGACAAAGGATCGGACTGTGCGCGCCGCTGGTCGTGAACCGCAAGGGCGTCTACACCGATCTCGCCAAATGGGCGCGGGCCAAAGGCTACCGCCAGCTGCGCGTGGACGGCAAACTCCTGCCCGTACAGCCCTTTCCCAGGATCGAGCGCTTCAAGGAACACAGCATCGAGCTGCCGCTGGGCGAAATCGCGGTCTCGCCGAAAGCGGAGCGCGAGTTGCGCGAGCTTCTGTCGAAGGCGCTCGGGTTCGGCAAGGGCAGCGTCCTGGTGCTCGCCGGGCGCAAGTCCCGGTCCTTTTCCACGCGGCGCGCCTGCCCGTCCTGCGGCCGCAGCTTCCAGGAACTGGACCCGCGACTGTTCTCCTACAACTCGCGTCACGGCTGGTGCAAGAGCTGCGTCGGCACCGGGCTGCAGCTGAAGGACGTGGGCTGGGACGCGGAGCGTTCGCGCACCGGCCAGGAGGACCACGTGCTCGACTCCTGGATCGAGTGGCTGGAAGTGGACGAGGCCTGCCCCGACTGCGCAGGCAAACGGCTCAACCCCGAGGCGCTTGCCGTGCGCTGGCTGGGCCGGAGCATCGCCGACTACGGCGCGCAGCCGGTGGCGCAGCTCGCCCGGTTGCTTGCGCAAGTAAAACTCGAAGGCCGTGCCGCCGAGATTGCCCGCGACTTGCTGGCCGAACTGCAAAGTCGTCTCAGCTTCCTCAAGGAAGTGGGGCTCGACTACCTCGCGCTCGACCGTTCCGCGCCCACGCTCTCCGGCGGCGAGGCGCAGCGCATCCGGCTCGCGGCGCAACTCGGCTCCAACCTGCGCGGCGTGTGCTACATCCTGGATGAGCCCACCATCGGCCTGCACCACCGCGACAACCGCGTCCTGCTCGACGTGCTGGAGAAGCTCGAGGCCAAGGGCAATACCCTGGTGGTGGTCGAGCACGACGAGGACACCATCCGCCGCGCGCACCACGTCATCGACCTCGGCCCCGGCGCCGGCAAAGCGGGCGGCAGGGTCATCGCCGAAGGCACGGCGGAAGAACTGGAGCTGGCGCCCGATTCCGTCACCGGACGCTTTCTCGCCAACCCCTTGCGTCATCCACTGCAGCCGAGGCGTGCAGTGCCGATGTCTGCGGCGGCCCTCGAGATCGCCGGCGCCTCGATGCACAACCTGAAGAAAATCGATCTCCGAATTCCGCTCGGCCGGCTGGTGGCGGTCACGGGCGTGTCCGGATCGGGCAAATCCACTCTGGCGCGCGACGTGCTGCACGACAGCCTGAAGGCCGGCGGGCCGATCGGCTGCAAGGTGCTCAAGGGACGCAGGCTCGTCGAGCGCGTGCTGGAAGTGGACCAGGCGCCGATCGGCAAGACCCCGCGCTCCTGCCCCGCCACCTACGTCGGCTTCTGGGACGCGATCCGGCGCCTGT
>CAZOSA010000111.1:0-6402 GCA_964582155.1 uncultured Enterobacteriaceae bacterium
CGAGGCGCGTGCCCGAGCCGATGGAAAAATGCATGCTGCGCAGCGCGTCGCCGATCAGTACGGCATTGCCGGCCGACCAGCGCCGGTTGGAAAGCAGCGGAAACTGGCGCCACTGCGACTTGTTCGACAGCAGCGCATTTCCTCCCAGGTCGGGCGCGAACACGCGCTCACAGTAGGCGCGCGACCCGGCTTCGCCCATGCGATCCAGTCCTGCGCGTTGCCAGGTTGGCGCGTCGCATTCGACGATGAAGGTGCTCATGTCCGCGCTGTAGCGGTAATGGTGCGCGACGAAGGCGCCGTCGCCGTTCTCGCGGAACGTGAGCGTGAGGCAGTCAAAGCGCTGGCGCGTGCCGTACCAGACGAACCTGTTGGTGAGCCATTCGACCTGCGGCTCGAAGCCCCCGCCCTGGCGCACGACGGAGTTCAGGCCGTCGGCGCCGACGACCAGGTCGGCTGGCGGCGGCGATTCCAGGCGCCGGTCGAAGTGCATTGCCACGCCCGCGGCGCGGCACTGCTGCTGCAGGAACAGGATCAATGGCAACCGGCCGATGGCGGAGAAGCCGTTGCCGTCCACGTCCACCGCCTGGCCGCGGTGCACGATGCGCTGCATCGGCCAGGATTGCATCCGCGCGGTGAGCTCGGCATGAAGGTCGGGCGCGTCGCGCTCGAGAAAGGCGAGTGCTCCCTGGGAAAACACCACGCCGAAGCCGAAGGTGGCGCCGGCGGGGCTCTGCTCATGGACCGCGATGCGCCAGCGCGGAAAGCGGCGCCTGGCGAGGAGCGCGAACAGCAGGCCAGCGGGGCCGGCGCCGACAACGGCGACGTGCATGCCGCGGCCTTTCATGATCGCTATGGTAACTTCCCCCGTCGATTCGAGGAGGCCCCATGTTGCGACGACAGTTCTTCCATGCTCTGTTTGCGGTCCTGCTCGCCGCCTGCGCCCCGCTCGGCACGCAGGACACCCGCCCGCCCATCGTGTTCGTGCACGGCAACGGCGACAGCGCCTCCATCTGGCACACCACGCTGTGGCGCTTCGAGTCCAACGGCTGGCCGCGAGAGCGGCTTTTTGCGCTGGATGCCCCCAATCCGCTGGCGCGCACGGACGACGCCCAGCCGCAGGAAGGCCGCACCGGCACCGCCGAGCACATGCAGCAGCTTGCCGCGGAGGTCGAGCGGGTGCGCACCCTGTCCGGCGCAGCCAAGGTGGTGCTGGTCGGCAGTTCGCGCGGCGGCAACGCGATCCGCAATTACATCCGCAACGGCGGCGGCGCGAACATGGTCTCCCACGCCATCATCGGCGGCGGCACCAGCCATGGCGTGTGGGCAAGCGAATACCTGCCCGGCAACGAGTTCAATGGCAAAGCCCCGTTTCTCAGCGCGCTCAACACGCCGCAGGGCCCGGGCGGACTCGAAGTGACGCCCGGCGTGCGATTCATGACACTGCGCTCGGACAACTACGACAAATATGCCCAGCCGGACGGGCGCTGGATCGGCCAGCCCGGCAAGCCGACCCACGTGAGCTACGACGCCCCGGCGCTGAAGGGCGCGGAGAACGTGGTGCTGCCCGGGCGCGACCATCGCGAGACGTCCTTTCACCCGCAGGCGTTCACCCGGATCTGGCACTTCATCGCCGGCCAGGCGCCGGCGCGCACCGACATCGCGCCGGAACGCGCTCCGGTACTGAACGGCAAGGTGAACGGCTTGCGCGGCAACGATCCGACGAACCTGCCGCTGGCCGGCGCGTCGGTGGAAATCTACGAGGTGTCGGCGCAGACCGGCGAGCGCCTGGGCAAGGCCGTGCACGCGAAGACTGTCGGTGCCGACGGCCTGTGGGGACCATTCAACGCGAAATCCGACGCGACCTACGAGTTCGAGCTTCGCGCCCCGGGTTTCGCCATCACGCACATCTACCGCTCGCCCTTCCCGCGCTCCTCCGACGTCGTGCACCTGAGACCGGCGCGCCTGGCGGCAAAAGAGCGCGACGCGGGCAGTGTCGTCAGCATGTCCCGGCCACGCGGCTACTTCGGCCTGGGCAGGGACCAGATGAGCCTGGACGGAAAGCCCCTTCCCGGGGTGGGCGCCGGAGTGGCGGGAAACGCGAGCGCCAAGCTGGTGCTGAACGAAGCCCCGGTGCGGAGCGTGGCCGCCGAGTTCAATGGCGAGCGCATCGTGGTGCGCTCCTGGCCGGCGAAGGACAACCATATCGTCTTCGCCGAGCTGCACTATTGAAGCCCTAGGGCAGCTGGATCTTCCCGCCCATGCCGCCGCCCGCCGGCGGCAGGCCGCCCTGCGGCACCACGATGGACGAGGCTGCCTGGCGGCGCAGTTCCTGCAACTCCTTCATGGCGCGATCGATCGCTTCCTTGGCGAGGCCGCCGAACTGCTTCGCGGCGTCCTCCAGCGTTGACGCCGGGATCTCGAACGCGATGGGCAGCGTGCCCATCTGCGTCATCACCTGCGTCTCGCCGACATAGATCACGGGCCGCGCCACATCGGTGGTGGCGTCCGGTTTGACCGGCGTGAGGCGCCGGATGGTGCCGATGCGCCGGTCGGTGAAGACTTCCTCGAGGTACAGCGTCGCTCCGTCCATGCTCGGATCGGCGCCGCGCTTTTCGTCGGGCTGTGCCATGAGATTCCCCGTGATCGGCAAAACGACTAGTTTACCGCGCGCGCGCCGACGCAACCGACAGCGGCAATCCGTACGGGTCTTTCAAGCGTGAGCCAGCGGACGTACGGCGCGGAGCCGCTTGCCAATCTCCTGCTCCGCGGTCTTCAGATCGTAGTCTGACTGAAGGTTGAGCCAGTACTGCGGCGTCTGACCAAACGCACGCCCGAAAAGCAGCGCCAGTTCGGCCGTAACGGGGCGCGTACCGTTCACGACATGCGAAATTCTCATCGGCGAAATACCGATAGCCCGCGCGAATTCCGCTTGAGACTTACCCAGTTCCTCCAGCGCTTCCTTGAGGAACTCCCCGGGATGAATAGGCGGCAGACCGTTCTTGCTGCTCATATCGTCAACTCCTCAGTGGTAGTCCACTATCTCCACATCGAACGCATCGCTGCCGACAAACCGGAAACACAGGCGCCATTGCTCGTTGATGCGTATGCTCCACTGCCCTTTGCGATCGTGCTTCAAAGCTTCCAGCCGATTCGATGGCGGAAACCGCAGATCGTCGATCCTCACGGCGGCGTTGAGCTGCGTGAGCCGCATCGCCGCCCGTGTCCGGATTTCCGGCGGCAAGCGCCGGGATTTCCCGGTCACGAAGAAGCGCTCCGTCTCGGACGAGGCGAAGGAGCGAATCATCGCACATAGTAAACTATTTGTTTATGGTGGTCAAGCTAGCGCAGCTTGAATCGCTGGATCTTCCCCGTCGCCGTCTTCGGCAATTCATTCGCGAACTCGATCCAGCGCGGATACTTGTACGGCGCGAGCTTCGATTTCACGTGCGCCTTGAGCTCCTCGTCCGTCGCCTTGGCGCCGGGCTTCAACACCACGTAAGCCTTCGGCTTCACCAGCTTTTGTTCGTCTTCCATGCCAACGACCGCAGCCTCGAGCACCGCTGCATGCGACACGAGGGCCGCCTCCACCTCCGCCGGCGACACCCAGATCCCGCCCACCTTGAGCATGTCGTCGGTCCGCCCGCCGTAGACGTAGAACCCGTCCGCATCCTGCGTGTACTTGTCGCCGCTCTTGGTCCACGCGCCGACGAAAGTGGCGCGGGTCTTGGCGCGGTTGTTCCAGTAGGTCATCGCGCTGGTCGGTCCCGAGATCTCGAGTTCCCCCAGTTCGCCCTGCTTCACCAGGTTGCCCTGCTCGTCCACCACTCTCAATTCATATCCCGGCACCGCCTTCCCGGTAGAGCCGTAGCGGAACTCCTGCGGCCGGTTGGAGAGGAAGATGTGGAGCATCTCGGTCGAGCCGATGCCGTCCAGGATGTCGAGCCCGGTCTTCTCCTTGAAACTCTTGGCGATCTGCGGCGGTAGGGCTTCGCCTGCGGAAACGCAGAGGCGCAACGCGAGCGCATTCTTTTGCGGAAAATTCGGGTCGGCGAGCATCGCCGCGTACAGCGTCGGCACGCCGTAGAACAGCGTCGGCTTTTTCTCCGTCAACCGCTTGAACACGGCAGCCGGCGTCGGCCGCTCGGCCATCAGCACCGCGGTGGCACCGGCGGCGAGCACGAACGACAGCGAATTCCCCAGGCCGTAGGCGAAGAACAGCTTGGCCGCCGAGAACACGACGTCCGACTCCTTCATCCCCAGCACGCCGCGCGCATACAGCTCGGCGGTCTCGATCATGCTCGACTGCGCATGCACGGTGCCCTTGGGCATGCCGGTCGAGCCCGAGGAGTAGAGCCAGAAGCAGGCGTCGTCGCGCGTGGTCGGCGCAGGCTCGAGTTGCGGCTTGCCCTTGGCCAGCACGTCATTGAAGGAAGAGCCCGAAACGATGACGTGCTTGAGGAACGCCAACCCGTCGAGAACCGGCTTGAACTGCGGCAACAGCGCTTCCGAGACGACGAGCGCCTTGGCCCGGCTGTCGCACAGCATGTACTGGTAATCCTTGCTGGTGAGCAAGGTGTTCGCCGCCACCGGGATGATCCCCGCCCGGATCGACCCGAGGAATGCCGTCGGGAAATCGAGGGTGTCGTGCAGCGCGAGCAGCACGCGGTCTTCCATGCGCAAGCCCAGCGCCAGCAACCCGCTGCCGAAGCGGTTCGCCCGCTCGGCGAGCAGGCCGTAAGTGATCGAGCCCGCGTCGTCCTGAAACGCGACTTTCACGGCGCGCCCGGCCTGCAGGTTCCTCTCGATCAGGTCGTAGGCCGCGTTGTACTCGCGCGGCACCTCGATGCGCGGCGGCGAAACGGAATGGTCGGCCCGGGAAAGTTCCATGCACTCCTCCTCGCACGCAATTCTAGGCGGTCTGGGCCAGCCTCTCGCGCACCTTTTCCACCCAGGACTGCGCCCACGCCAGCGCGATCTCCTCGGGCAGCGTGCCGCTCGAGGCGTCGTGGGTCAGGCGCTCGCCGATCCGCTCCGCCCCCAGCGCGGTGAGGATCTCGTCGAAGCGCTTGCCGCCGAAATTGTAGGTCTCGGCGTAGGTGCGGTCGCCCAGACCGAACACGCCGTAGCGCACCGCCGACAGGTCCGGCTTCTGCGTGCACAGCGCCTCGTACAGCGCCTTGGCGTTGTCGGGCACGTCGCCCTGCCCGTAGGTCGAGGTGCAGATCAGGTACACCGCCGCGCGGTCGGCGAACACGCCGGGGTCGAGCTTGTCCATCGCAAGCGTGACGACCTGGACTTCGTCGCCGTCCAGCGCCAGTTCGATTTCCTGCGCGCACAGCTGCGCCGTGCCGGTCATGGTGCCGACGAGGACGTTGATTTTCATGCGCCGCACACTATAATGCACACTCATCCCTCCATCAAGCACTATATCGCATGGGCGCACCGCCGAGCACGCTGCAACGCGAAGACCAGGCGCAAGCCGACTACCTCGGACGCCTCGGCGAGCGCGTGCGCGCGTGGCGTGCGGCGCACGCCATGACGCGCAAGGCGCTGGCCCTCGCCTCGGGGGTCTCCGAGCGCTACCTGGCGCAGCTCGAGTCCGGCCAGGGCAACATCTCGGTGCTGCTGCTGCGCAAACTCGCTCACGCCATGCGGGTGCCGGTCGAAGTGCTGGTGCGCGAGCACGGCGCCGCGGCGAAGCACACCCGCATCGCCCTCCTCGGCCTGCGCGGTGCCGGCAAGTCCACGCTCGGCGCGAAGCTCGCGCAGGCGCTCGAGGTGCCGTTCATCGAGCTGGACCGCGAAGTCGAGAAGGAAGCCGGCGCGCCGCTCGGTGAAGTGTTCTCGATGTACGGCCAGGAGGCGTTCCGCCGCTTCGAGAGGAAGGCGCTGGCGCGGGTGCTCAAGCAGTACGCGCACGGCGTGATTGCCACCGGGGGGGGCCTCGTGACCGATCCCGACACCTACAACCTGCTGCTCGACCACTGCACCTGCGTGTGGCTCAAGGCCACGCCCGAGGAGCACATGGCGCGCGTGATGGCGCAGGGCGACCTGCGCCCGTTCAAGGGCAGCCCCGCGGCCCTGGAAGAAATCCGGCGCCTGCTCGCGGACCGCGACCGGCTCTACTCGCGCGCCGATGCCGTGCTGGACACTGCCGGGCGCACGGTCCGGCAGAATCTGGCGGAGCTGCGCGCGCTCGCGGCGAAGGAGACATGATGCAGGTCAGCTTCGACACCTCGCCCGGGCAGTACAACCACTGGAAGTTATCCTGCGACGGCCCCGTCGCCACCCTCACCCTCGACATCGCCGAGGACAAGGGACTGGTACCCGGCTACAAGCTGAAGCTCAACTCCTACGACCTGGGCGTGGACATCGAGCTGCACGACGCGCTGAACCGCATCC
>CAZOSA010000112.1:0-6375 GCA_964582155.1 uncultured Enterobacteriaceae bacterium
TCGCGATACCTGATCTTCCAGGAGATCACTCCCTTTTCCGGTTCCCGCAGCACCCTCACTTTGTGGCCCAGCGGGGCAAAGTCCGCATAGCCTCGAACGTCGATCGCATTCTGCGGGCATGCCTTCACGCAGGAGTAGCACTCCCAGCAGAAATTGGGCTCGATGTTGTAGGACCTGCGGTAGACCGGATCGATGTGCATGATGTCGGACGGACAGATGTCCACGCACTCTCCGCAGCCGTCGCATCTGGTCATATCGGTGTAGGTAGGCATATCGATCAACTCCTGACGATGTAGTTCTCGGCAGACGGGCTGGGGAGGTCTGAAGAACCGTTTGCCTCCTCCACCCTTCGCTGGAACGCGACCGCCGGCTTGAAGAACATGTGAGCGAACTTGGACCAGGGAACCGAAACGAAAAGCAGCGTCGTGAAGAAGATGTAGATCCCGAACACGATGCGGGTCGACGGGGCGTCCCCGAGCGTGGTCCCCAGGTAGTGCCAGATGAGCGCGAACACGATGCTCACGAGAACCGAGCCGATGAACAGGTCCGCCCGGCCCAAGTGAAAAGGCGAAGCGCCGTCATACGCCACGTTGACGCGCAGAAAGAAGAAGAACCAGAAGCCGCCGAGGAGGACCATCAGGGCCCCCAGAGTCCACAAGGCGGGCAGGAGGGCCGGCGTCGGCGCGCCCGCCGGGTAGCCGAACACCATCACGCCTGTGGTGATGAGATAGGTGAAGAAGCCGTACATCATCAGCAGATGGGAGGCGCGCCGCGGCCATTTGCAGAACTCGCCGGAGACCGCGGCCTCGGCAATGGTGGCGAGCGCCAGTCCAAGCGTGTCGCCGCCGCTGAGGCGCCTTGTCGCGCGCGCCTGATACTCCTCCTTGCGCCGCGCGAAGAACTTGGCGCTGCCCTTGTGAACCACGTCGAACAAGGTTCCGCCGAGCACCGCAAGTGTCATCAGGACGATGTAGACCTGCATGGCGAGCGCAGGCAATAAATCAGCCAGTGCAGCAAACGGATTGTTGGTGAACATTAATTGGTCTCCTCGCCGCCCCCGGCGCGGATTCTAAGCGTCGCGTGCCGAACCTCGGCCTTCAATCTTCGCTATGTGCTTATAGACGTGTTGAATGCCCGCTAGCGGCGAACTCGCTAGCCGAGCGCCGATAAGGAGGGCGTCAGGGGCGGCTTATGGCGGCATCAGTTCCACTCGTTGCTGCGCCGCCGAAGCGAAGCACCCGTAGAATCTTTACTATCAGGCCATTGCCTGAGAACATCCGCGCATGCACTTCGACAAGGAGCTTGACGCCCGCGGCCTGAACTGCCCGCTGCCCATCCTGCGCGCGAAAAAGGCCCTCACCGACATGCACTCGGGGCAGGTGCTCAAGGTGGTCGCCACAGACCCCGGCGCGGTGAAGGACTTCCAGGCGTTTGCCAGGCAGACCGGCAACGAGCTGCTCTCGCACGCGGAGGCGGACCGGGAGTTCACGCTTTACATGAAGCGCAAGTGAACGACGCCGACCCGGCGAGCCTCGTGCCCTACGTCACCGGGGGCGCGTTCGCCCTCGCGTTCGTGTTCGGCGCGGTGGGCAACAAGACCAATTTCTGCACCATGGGCGCGGTGTCCGACTGGGTCAACATGGGGGACACCAGCCGCATGCGCATGTGGCTGCTGGCGATCGCGGTGGCGCTGCTCGGCTCGAGCGCGCTGCAGCTCGCGGGCGTGGTGGACCTCTCCAAGTCGATCTACCCCGGCCCCAACTTCACCTGGCTCTCCTACCTCGTCGGCGGTTTGCTGTTCGGCGTCGGCATGACGCTTGGCTCGGGCTGCGGCTCGAAGACGCTGATCCGCATCGGCACGGGGAACCTCAAGTCGCTCATCGTCTACGTTTTCCTGGGCATCGCGGCCTACATGACGCTGCGCGGCCTGTTCGGCGCCTTCCGTGTCGGCGTGCTGGAAAAAGTCTCGATCACGCTCTCCCCGGGGCAGGACCTGCCGTCGCTGCTGGGCTTGAACCGGGCGGTTCTTGCCGCGGTGATCGGCGGCGGCCTGCTCGCCTTCGTCTACACGAGCCGGGATTTCCGCGCGAGCTTCGACTACACGCTGGGCGGCGTGGTTACGGGCCTCGTGGTAGTCGGCGGGTGGTATGTGAGCGGGGTTGTGGGCCATGTCGCCGAGCACCCGGAGACGCTGCAGGAGGCCTTCGTCGCCACCAATTCCGGGCGCATGGAATCGTTCTCCTTCGTCTCGCCATTGGCCTACACGCTGGAATACCTGATGCTATGGACCGACAAGTCGAAGATCGTCACCTACGGCATCGCCTCGGCGCTGGGCGTGATCGCCGGCTCGGCGGCCTACGCGCTCGCCACGCGCACGTTTCGCTGGGAGGGCTTTCGCGACGCGGAGGACACCGCGAACCACATGCTCGGCGGCATGCTCATGGGCTTCGGCGGCATCACTGCGCTGGGGTGCACCATCGGCCAGGCGATCACGGGAATCTCGACGCTTGCCCTGGGCTCCATCCTCACGTTTGGCGCCATCGTCGCGGGCTCCGCGCTCACCATGAAGTACCAGTATTGGCGGGCGGGGGCCTGACATGAAACGCATCCTGCTGCTGTGGATGGGGTTCGCGTCGCTCGCCGCGGCGGCCGACGCGACCTTCTCGGTAAAGGTCCTCACGCCCGAGACGGCGCTCAAGGCGGCGCTGGCGGCGCAGAAGAAGTGCCGCGACGGCGGCTTCCAGGCGACGGTGGCGGTGGCGGACCGCATGGGCGTGACGCAGGTGCTGCTGCGCGACCGCTTTGCCGGCCCGCATACCGTGGACATGGCGCGCGCCAAGGCCTACACCGCGGTGAGCTTTCGCACCAACACCACTGCGCTCGCCGAGGCGTCGCAGGCGGGGCGCCCCTCGAGCGGCGTGCGCCACCTTCCCGGCGTGGCCGCGGTGGGCGGCGGGCTGATCATCGAGGCCGGCGGCTCGCTGCTCGGTGCCATCGGCGTCTCGGGTGCGCCGGGCGGCAAGGAGGACGACGCCTGCGCCGCGGCGGGCCTTGCGGCGATCCGCACCGACATCGAGTTCTGAAGTGCCGGCGCGGTAAAATCGGCTCTTCCCGGGATTTCTTCCCAACACAACGCGAGAGACCGCCAGATGGACAAGACCCTGCTATCCAGGACCGCCGCGGCGATGGTCGCGCGCGGCAAAGGCGTGCTCGCCGCTGACGAGTCGAGCGGCACCTGCGAGAAGCGCTTCAAGTCGGTCGGCGTCGAGAGCACCGAGGAGAACCGCCGCGCCTACCGCGGATTGCTTTTTACGACGCCGGGTGCGGAGCATTACGTCTCCGGCGTAATTCTGTTCGACGAAACCATCCGCCAGAAGGCCGACGACGGCACGCTATTCCCCGCTCACCTGGCGAAGAAGGGGATCCTCCCCGGCATCAAGGTGGACAAGGGCGCGATGGACCTGGCGCTGTGCCCCGGCGAGAAGGTGACCGAGGGCCTGGATGGCTTGCGGCCGCGGCTCGCGGAGTACTTCAAGCTCGGCGCGCGCTTTGCCAAGTGGCGCGCGGTGATCACCATCGGCGAGTCGATCCCCTCGCACACCTGCCTCTACGCCAACGCGCATGCGCTCGCGCGCTATGCGGCGCTGTGCCAGGAGGCTTCCATCGTGCCGATGATCGAGCCCGAAGTGCTGCTCGATGGCGGCCATACGATCGAACGCTGCGAGGAAGTGACCGAGGCCACCTTGGGCGCCACCTACGCGGCGATGGCCGCGCACCGGGTCAGCCTTGAGCACCTGATCCTGAAGACCAGCATGGTGGTTTCGGGCAAGGATTGCCCGCGGCAGGCGGGCGCGGAGGAAGTGGCCGAGCGCACGCTGCGCGTGCTCAAGCGCACGGTGCCGGCGGCGCAGCCGGGCATCGTGTTTCTCTCCGGCGGCCAGTCGGATCTCGACGCCACGGCGCACCTCAATGCGATGAACGCCATGAAGGGCCTGCCCTGGCCGCTGACGTTTTCCTACTCGCGCGCGCTGCAAAACCCCGCGCTCAAGGCCTGGAGCGGCAAAGCGGCGAACGTGGCCGCGGCGCAGAAGGCGTTCCATCACCGTGCCCACATGAACGGTCTCGCGGCGCAGGGCAAGTGGAAGCCCGAACTGGAACGGCAGGGGGCCTAGAGTGGGCGCGGCGCTCTACGAATCCAGCCTCAAAAGCCTGCCGCGCCTGGGGCGCGGCAAGGTGCGCGACATCTACGCGGTGGGCGACGACAAGATGCTGATCGTCACCAGCGACCGGCTCTCCGCCTTCGACGTGGTGCTGCCCGATCCGATCCCCGGGAAGGGGCGGGTGCTGAACGAGATGGCGAACTTCTGGTTCGGGCGGCTGGGCCACATCGTGCCCAATCAGCTCACCGGCATCGATCCGCAGACGGTGGTCCAGGGCGAGGACGAGAAGGCGCAGGTGCGCGGCCGCTCGGTGGTGGTAAAGAAACTCAAGCCCCTGCCCATCGAGGCGGTGGTGCGCGGCTACATCATCGGCTCGGGCTGGAAGGATTACCAGAAGACCGGCCGCGTTTGCGGCATCGACCTGCCCAAGGGGCTGCAGCAGGCGCAGCAGCTCGCCGAGCCGATCTTCACGCCGGCCACCAAGGCCGGGGAAGGCCACGACCAGAACATCTCCTTCGCCGAGGTGGAGAATCTGATCGGCAAGGATCTGGCGGCGAAAGTGCGCGACGTATCGATCCGCCTTTACCAGGAGGCCGCGCAGTACGCGGCCACGAAGGGCATCCTCATCGCGGACACCAAGTTCGAGTTCGGCACCGACGCCAAAGGCAACCTGATCCTCATCGACGAGGCGCTCACCGCGGATTCCTCGCGCTTCTGGCCGGCGGACTCCTACAAGGTGGGCATCAGCCCGCCCTCGTTCGACAAGCAGTACGTGCGCGATTACCTCGAGACGCTCGACTGGGACAAGACGCCGCCGGCGCCCAAGCTCCCGCCGGAGGTGATCGCCCGGACCGCGCAGAAATACAGGGAGGCGCTCGAGCGCCTGACCGGGAGAACGCTCTCATGATCGGCATCGTGATGGGGTCGACGACCGACTGGGAAACCATGAAGGCGGCGGCGAAGATGCTGAAGGAGTTCGGGGTGAAGTACGAGGCGAAGGCGATGTCGGCGCATCGCACGCCGCGGCAGGTGGTGAAGTGGGTGGAGAGCGCGCCCAGGCGCGGGGTGAAGGCCATCATTGCGGCTGCGGGCGGGGCGGCGCATCTGGCCGGGGTGGTGGCGGCGCATACGACGCTGCCGGTGTTGGGCGTGCCGATGCCTTCGCAGCACCTCAAAGGTCTCGATTCCCTTCTTTCCACCGTGCAGATGCCCAAGGGCGTGCCGGTGGCCACCTTTGCCATCGGCGAGGCGGGAGCAGCGAATGCTGCGCTGTTCGCGGTGGCCATCCTCGCGCTTACTGACAAGTCGTTGGCGAAGAAGCTTCTGACGTTCCGCGAGAAGCAGACCGCAGCGGTCCTGAAAGCCGCGCCGCTCAGGCTGTGAGCCCGGAAGTCCGGCGCGCCGCGGAGATCCTCAAGCGCGGCGGGCTGGTCGGTTTTCCCACCGAGACCGTCTATGGCCTGGGCGCCGATGCGTCGAGCGCTCAAGCCGTGGCGCGCCTTTATGCAGCGAAGCGGCGTCCTGCGGACCATCCCGTGATCGTGCACTTGGCCGATGCTGATGCTGCATTCGCCTGGGGGCGCGAGGTGCCGCCGGCCGCGAAGAAACTCGCTGCGCGCTTCTGGCCCGGGCCGCTCACGCTGGTCCTGAAGAAATCCGCCAAGGCCGAAAAATTCGTCACGGGTGGGCAGGACACCATCGGCCTGCGCGTGCCGGCGCACCCGGTGGCGCAGGAGCTGCTGCGCGTCTTCGGCGGCGGCATCGCCGCGCCGTCGGCGAATCGCTTCGGGCAGCTGTCGCCGACCACCGCGGCGCACGTGCGCGAAGATCTTGGGTTCGACGTGGAGCTGGTGCTCGACGGCGGGCCGAGTGAAGTGGGCATCGAATCCACGATCGTCGATCTCTCGGGCGGGAGCGCAGTGCTGCTGCGGCCGGGTGGCATATCGAAGGGGCAGCTCGAACAGGTTCTCGGCGCGAATGTCGAGGAAAAGCGCGCCGACTCGCCGCGCCATTCGGGAGGCCTCGAGCGCCACTACGCGCCAAAGACGCCGGCGCGCCTCGTGCCGCCGCACCAACTCGACCAGGAGATCGCACAGCGCGGATCCAGGGTGGCGGTGCTCGCGTTTTCGCGCCCGGACGAGCGGGTGGACTACTGGCTGCGCATGCCGCGCGAGCCGCAGGGCTACGCGCAGAAGCTCTATGCGGCGCTGCGCGA
>CAZOSA010000113.1:0-6370 GCA_964582155.1 uncultured Enterobacteriaceae bacterium
CAGCGAGGAAACTCGAAGGACTGGAGACATCTCGTTTACTCTGCGCGCCGGCTTTGCGGCGCAACAGCGGGAACTGGCGGCGCAGCCGGGCAAACCGCTCGACGACGCCGCACGCAGGGGATTGAAACCCGCGGCGGCCGCGCCGGCGCCTGTCGTCAAAGTGGTTGCCCCGGCACAAGTGGCGCTGCCGACCGCGGCCCCTCCGCCGGTTGCGCCGGTTGCACCCGCTGGCAGAGCCGGTGCCGGCCGCGGAAAATCCGATGACCGCAGGGCCCCGGCAACGCCTGCCGGGGCGAAGGCCCCGGGCGCAGCACCGCAAGCCGCGCCATCCGTACCGGCAGCAAGGCCGCCGGCGCAACGGGCGAAACCCGAGCCCGCCCCTGCCGCAAAGCAGGCCGAACCCCGTCCGCCTGCTGCTGCGCGTAAAGCACCGTCGGCACAACCCCAACCGGCGCCAATGGCGGAGCCGCGTGGTCAAAGGCCCAGGCCCGCCGCGGGCAAAGCGGCTGACAGGAAAAAAGCCATCGACGACAAGGAGCGCGAAGAACAAGACCGCGGGCAAAGAAGGTAGGCCGTCCCGCGCCTGGCGGGGCGGGGTCACTTCCTCGGGCTGCTACCATTGCCACCCTGGCTTGGAGCGATATCCTGAGGAGGAGACCGTACTATGAACACAATCCGCAATGCCGCAATGCTGGCCGCCGCGGGGGCGCTCGCCCTGGCCGGCGCGAGCGCGCAGGCGCAAACCACGCTCACCATGTCGAACTGGGTGCCGCCGCAGCACCCGATCGTCGTCTACATCATGAAGCCCTGGGGCGACCAGGTGGAGAAGGTGACCAACGGCCGCGTCAAGGTGCAGATGCTGCCCAAGGCGATCGCCGCGCCCAACCAGCATTACGACGCGCTCATCAACGGCCAGGTGGACCTCGCGTGGGCGACCTACGGCTATCAGCCCGAGCGCTTCCAGCCCTACCTGATCGCCGAGCTGCCGCAGCTCGGTGAGACCGCGGTGCACAACGGCGTCGCGCTGTGGCGCACGCACAAGAAGTTCATCGAGCAATCGGGCATCCACAAGGACGTGCAGCTCCTGGGCGTGATGACGCACGGGCCGGGCCTGTTCCACCACTCCAGGAAGCACATCCTGGTGCCCTCGGACCTGCAGGGTCAGAAAATCCGCGTCGGCGGTGATGTGCCCAAGGCGATCGTCGAGGCCTTCGGCGGCGTCGTCATCACGCAGCCGGCGCCCAAGTCCTACGAGATCCTGTCCGCGGGCATCGCCGACGGCATCATGTTCCCCACCGAGTCGCTCAAGAGCTTCAAGATCGCCAGCCTGGTGAAATACACCACCTACGTGAAAGGCGGCCTGTACAGCTCCTCGTTCTGGTTCGCGATGAACAGGAAGAAGTTCGACGGCCTGTCCCGGGCCGACCAGGGCGCCATCATGAAGGTGTCGGGCGAAAGTTTCGCGCGGCTGGCCGGTGCGGGCTGGGATCGCGCCGACAGGGAAGGGCGCGTGGCGATGAAGGAAGCGGGCGGCACCATCAGGGAAGCGTCGCCCAAGCTGATCGCCGACCTGAAGGCGCTCACGGAGAAGCTGGAGCTGCAATACGGCGCCAGGATGGACGCCATGGGCATCGACGGCGCGGGCGCCATCAAGTTCTTCCGCGCCGAAGTGGCCCGGGTGGCCGCCGGAAAGTAAGCCCGACTGTCGGACTCGCTTCACCAATCGCCTGGGGCCGAGGCGCTCTTCCCGGGGCGCGCGGGCGTCTGGGCGGCGTGGGTGCTGGGCAGCATCGCCGCGCTCGATCTTGCGGCGATGATGCTGCTCACCTTCTTCGATGTGACCGGGCGCAAGTTCTTCGCCAGCCCGATCTACGGCGCCTACGAGGTCACCGAGTTCATGATGGGGGTGCTCATCTTCAGCGCGCTGCCGCTGGTCACGGCGCGCGAGGGGCATGTGACCATCGACGTCTTCGACCACTTCATCGCCCCTGACATCGGGCGCTGGCAGCGGGTGATCGTCAACCTGCTGAGCAGCGCAGTGCTCGCGTTCCTGGGCTGGCGGCTGTGGATCCTCTCGGCGAGCCACCTGCGCACCAATGAAGTGACCATGACGCTGCACATCCCGCACGGCCCGTTCAGCCGCGCTTTCGCGGTGCTGGCGCTGCTCGCGGCGCTCGCCTGCCTGGTGGTCACGATCGATCATCTGCGCCGGGCGCGCATGCGCTCGCTCGCATGATCGAGACGCTGGTCGCCTTCGCGGTGCTGCTCGCGCTCGCTTTCGCGCGCATGCCGATCGCCTTCGCCATGCTGGTGGTCGGCGCGGGCGGCTTCGCGCTGAAACGGGGTTGGACGGCGGCCTTCGACCAGGTGGCGCAGACCACCTTCGGCGCGGGCATCGACTACGAGCTCTCGGTGGTGCCGCTGTTCATTCTCATGGGAAATTTCGTCGCCCGCGCCGGCATGTCGCAGGAGCTGTTCCGCGCCGCCTACACGTTCATCGGGCACTGGAAGGGCGGGCTCGCCATGTCCACCATCGTGGCCTGCGCCGGCTTCGGCTCCATCTGCGGCTCCTCCGTCGCCACGGCGGCCACCATGGCGCGCGTCGCCTACCCGCCGATGAAGAAGCTCGGCTACTCGGACCAGCTCGCGGCCGGCTCGATCGCCGCCGGCGGCACGCTCGGCATCCTCATCCCGCCCTCCACCATCATGGTGATCTACGGCATCATCACCGAGACCAACATCGGGCGGCTGTTCGCCGCCGGCGTGCTGCCGGGTGTTCTCGCCGTGACGCTGCTGTGCGTCGCCGTGCGCTGGGTGGTGTGGCGCGACCCGAAGGCCGGCCCGGCGGGCGAGCGCTCCTCCTGGAGCGAGCGCATGGTGGCGGTGAAAGGGATCTGGGGCGTGGTGGTGCTGTTCGCAGTGTCCATCGGCGGCATCTACGCGGGCTTCTTCACTGCCACGGAAGGCGCGGGCGTGGGCGCCGCGGGCGCCTTCGTCTTCGCGCTGGCGCGCCGCGCGCTTGCCTGGCGCGTGCTGCGCGACATTCTGGTGGAATCCGCGCGCACCACGGGGTTGCTGTTCATGATCCTGATCGGCGCGCTCGTCTTCGCCAACTACATCAATTTCACCAGCCTGCCCGGCGACCTGATGGGTTTCATCGAGCAGTTCAAGCTGCACCCCATCATGGTGGTGGTCGCGATCTGCGTGATCTACGTGATCCTCGGCACCGCCATGGAGGAACTCTCCATGATCCTGCTCACCGTGCCGGTGTTCTTCCCGCTGATCATGGCGCTCGGCTTCGATCCGGTGTGGTTCGGCATCCTCGTGGTGGTGGTGGTGGAGATCGGCCTCATCAGCCCGCCGGTGGGCATGAACCTGTTCGTGATCACGTCGCTCCTGCCGCAGGTGAAGACCTCGACGCTGTTCCGCG
This sequence comes from uncultured Enterobacteriaceae bacterium, assembly GCA_964582155.1. GTDB lineage: Bacteria > Pseudomonadota > Gammaproteobacteria > Burkholderiales > SG8-39 > JAABQT01. The sequence goes on from CAZOSA010000113.1 coordinate 3,431, forward strand.
GCGTGCTGCCTTTCGTCGCCGCCGACGTGGTGCGCCTGTTCATCCTGGTCGCGTTCCCGGGCATCGCGCTGTGGCTGCCGTCAGTCTTGAAAATCGCCGGAGGATGAGCATGCAAATCGCAGACCTGCGCAGCGACACCGTCACGCGTCCCTCCGCCGGCATGCGCCGGGCGATGGCCGAAGCCGAAGTCGGCGACGACGTGTTCGGCGACGATCCCACCGTCAACCGCCTGCAGGCGCGCGCCGCCGAAATCTTCGGCTTCGAGGCGTCGCTTTTTTTCCCCACCGGCACGCAGTCCAACCTCGCCGCCCTGATGAGCCACTGCCAGCGCGGCGACGAAGTACTGGTCGGGATGGAGGCGCACACCTACCGCTACGAGGCGGGCGGCGGCGCGGTGCTCGGCTCGATCCAGCCGCAGGCGATCGCAAACCGGCCCGACGGCACGCTCGACCTCGCCGAGGTGGAAGCCGCGATCAAGCCCGACGATCCGCATTTCGCACGCACGCGGCTGCTGGCGCTGGAGAACACCATCACCGGCCGCGTGATCCCGCGCAAATACTTCGACGAGGCGCTGGCGCTGGCCAGGCGCCGCGGGCTCGCGACGCATCTGGACGGCGCGCGCATCTTCAACGCGGCGGTGAAGCTCGGCCTGCCGGTGAAGGATCTGTGCCGCGGTTTCGACTCGGTGTCCTCGTGCCTCTCGAAGGGCCTCGGCGCGCCCGCGGGCACGATGCTCCTCGGCTCGAAGGACTTCATCGCGCGCGCGAAGCGCGCGCGCAAGATTCTCGGTGGTGTCATGCGCCAGGCCGGCGTGCTCGCCGCGGCGGGGCTGTACGCGCTCGAGCACAACGTGGAGCGCCTCGCCGAGGACCACGCAAACGCCGAGCGCCTGGCCGAGGGGCTGGGCGCCGAGCAGCCGGCGTCGAACATGGTGTTCGTGGACTCGGCGCCGGGGCTGGTGGAGCACCTGGCGCAGCACGGCGTCATTGTGCTGCCCGGTGCGCGGCTGCGGCTCGTGACGCATCTCGACGTGGACGCGGCCGGGATCGAGCGCGCCGTCGCAGCGTTCCGTTCCTTCACGCGGCCTGCGGCAGCGACCTGACCTGCGCCCAGGCGACACCTGCCATGGTCACGGCGGCGCCGGCGATTTTCATCCCGCTGAAGGTTTCGCCGATCGTCAGCCAGGCGACGAGCCCCGCGATCGGCGGCATCAGGTACTGCAGCGGCGCGCTGCGCGCGAGGCCGCGCACCGCGTTGACCCAGGCCCAGGCGATCCAGCCGAGGAAGGAGGAGACCGCCACCGCCCAGAACACGCCGAGCCAGACTCCGGCCGGGACCGCGCCCAGCGGTGCGGCGAGGAAGGCGGGCAGGGTAGCGAGCACCACCGGCGGCGCGCCGAACAGCAGCGAGTAGCACATCACGTTCAGCGGCCCGTAGCGCGCCACCAACGGCTTGGTGATGACGGTGTAGAGCGAAAACAGCGACGCGGCGAGCAGCAGCACCAGGTCGCCGGCGCCCGCCAGCGCGAAACCGGCGACGAACTTGTCCGACAGGAACACGACGATGCCGGCGAACGCGACGAGCGTGCCGATGAGCTGGCGGCGGCGCAGCTTCTCGGCCCCGAGCAACGCGAGGATCAGCAGCGTGAACAGCGGGCTGCTGGTCAGCACCAGCGACGAGGAAAAGGCCGTGGACAGGTTGATGCCCCACATCACGAGGCTGACGTGCGCCGTGTGGCCGATGAGCCCGGCGGCGATGAAGCGCGGCAGATCCTCGCGCCGCGGCCAGGACCTGGCGAAATGACGCCGGGCGATGGCGGCGAGCAGGGCGAAGCCGAACAGCGGCATGGCGAGGAAGCGGATGAACAGGAACGGCCCGACGCCCAGCTCGGCGAGCACCACCTTGGTGACGGCGAAGTTGACGCCCCACACCGTCATCAGGGCGATGCCGGCGGCGAGCGCCCATTTCTGCAGCGAAACTGTAGTGGCTGGCATGCGAGGGGAGCAATCTACAATACCGGGACGCCATGAGACCCGAGAATCCGGATCCCGTTCACGCGCGCGGCGCCGTGCGCGCGCTCACCGCCTCCAAGATCCGGGAGCTGTTCAACGCCGGCATCGGCCGCCAGGACATCCTGCCCTTCTGGGTGGGAGAACCCGACGAACCGACGCCGGAGTTCATCCGCCGCGCCGGCATCGCCTCGATCGTGGCAGGGGAGCTTTTTTATTCGAGCAACTTCGGTATCCCCGAGCTGCGCGAGGCGCTGGCGGCGTACCTGGCGCGCCTGCACCGGCCGAGCGCGCCCGCGCAGATCGCGGTCACCAGCAGCGGCGTCAACGCGCTCATGCTGGTGTCGCAACTGCTGGTCGATCCGGGCGACCGCGTGGTCGAGGTGGTGCCGCTGTGGCCGAACCTGCAGGAGATCCCGAAGATTCTCAATGCAACGGTCGTCACGGTGGCGCTCGAATTCACGACCAAGGGCTGGCGGCTCGACCTCGAGCGGCTGCTCGCGGCGCTCGCGCCCGGCACGAAGGCGCTGTACCTGAACTCGCCCAACAACCCCACGGGCTGGACCGTGACGAGGCACGAGCAGCGCGCGATCCTCGAGCACTGCCGCCGCCACGGCATCTGGATCTTCGCCGACGACGCCTACGAGCGGCTCTACTACGAGGGCAACGGCATCGCGCCGTCGTTTCTGGATCTCGCCGATCCCGCCGAGCGGGTCATCAGCGTAAACACCTTCTCCAAGAGCTGGCGCATGACCGGCTGGCGCCTGGGCTGGGCCGTGGTGCCCGCGGCGCTCGAAGCCGACCTCGGCAAGCTGATCGAATACAACACCTCCTGCGCGCCGGTCTTCGTGCAGCGCGCGGGCGTCGTCGCGGTGACGCAGGGCGAGCCGGTGATCGCGCATATGCTGGCGCGCTTTCGCCGCGCGCGCGA
>CAZOSA010000114.1:0-6368 GCA_964582155.1 uncultured Enterobacteriaceae bacterium
CCGCCCAGCACCGTGCCGAGGATGATCGAGGCGACGGTGAGGCCCTCGATCCAGCCGTTGGCGATGACCAGCTTGTTCGGCGGCAGGTACTCGGTGAGGATGCCGTACTTGGCCGGCGAATAGGCGGCCGCGCCCAGCCCGACCAGGGCGTAGGCGGCGAGCGGGTTCATCCCGAACAGCAGCATCATGCAGCTTGCGGCCTTGATGGTGTTGGACACGAACATCACCTGGCCCTTGGGCAGGCGGTCGGCGAAGGCGCCGACCCAGGGCGCCAGCAACACGTAGGAGATGACGAAGAAGAACTTGAGGTAGGGCGTGAGCCAGATCGGGGAATGGCTCTGCATCAGCAGCGCGATCGCCGCCACCAGCAGCGCATTGTCGGCGAGCGACGAGAAAAATTGCGCCGCCATGATGATGTAGAAGCCCAGGCTCATGGCCGCGGTTTTATAGCATGGTTGCGCGTCTTCCCACGCGCCGGCGACTGCAAAAGATTGGCGGGGCGTCGGTAAGCTATCCTAACGCCATGCCCCGGCCGATACGCGCCACCCTCAAGGTTTCCGCGCTGCGCCACAACCTGCGGCTGGCGCGCGAGACCGCCGGCGAGGCGAAAGTCTGGGCGGTGGTCAAGGCCAATGCCTACGGCCACGGCCTGGAGCGCGCGGCGCGCGCGCTGGCGGAAGCAGACGGCTACGCGCTGCTTGATTTCCAGGACGCGGTGCGCCTGCGCCTGGCGGGCGTGAACAAGCCGATTCTGATGCTGGAGGGCTTCTTCCGGCCGCTCGACGTCAACCTGCTGTTCAAGTACGGCCTCACGCCGGTAATCCACAATGCCGACCAGGTCGAGCTGCTCAAGCACATGGATATGCCGGCGCCACTGGACGTCTACCTCAAGGTGAACAGCGGCATGAACCGGCTCGGCTTCGGCGTGGACGACCTGCGTCCAATGTACAACACGCTGCGCCTGCAGCCGAAGATCCGCAGCGTCACGCTGATGACGCACTTTGCCGACGCCGAGGGCGCGAGCGGCGTGCACGACCAGCTGGGCTGGTTCAACGAGCTGGTGCAGCCGTTCGAGGCGCCGCGCTCGGTGGCCAACTCGGCGGCGCTGCTCAGGTTCAAGGAGACGCGCGAAGGCTGGGTGCGGCCCGGGATCATGCTCTACGGCTGCTCGCCGTTTGCCGACTGGAGCGCCGCGGACATCGGCCTGCAGCCGGCGATGACCCTCACCTCCGAGTTGATCGGGGTGCAGAACCTGGCGCCGGGCGAACGCGTGGGCTACGGCTTTGCTTTCGAAGCCAGGGAACCGATGACCATCGGCATCGTCGCCTGCGGCTACGCCGACGGCTATTCCCGGCACGCGACCACGGGCACGCCGGTCCTGGTCTGCGGCCGGCGCACGCGCATCGTCGGGCGCGTTGCCATGGACATGCTGTGCGTGGACATCAGCCACGTCGAAGAGGCCGGCATCGGCGCCGCAGTGACGCTCTGGGGCGAAGGTCTGCCGGCGGACGAGGTCGCCGCCGCCGCGGGCACCGTGAGTTACGAGCTCCTGTGCGGGCTCGCGCCGCGCGTACCGGTGCACGAGGAAGCGTAGTGGCCAAGGCGAAGTCGGTGTACGTCTGTTCCGGATGCGGCGCGAGCGCCATCAAGTGGATGGGCCTGTGCCCCGCCTGTGGCGAGGCGGGCACGCTGAACGAACAGGCCGCGGAGCGCGGCACGCGCGCCTCCGGCCCGACCGCGAGCCCGGTGGCGCTCGCCAGAGTCGAGGCGCGCGAGACAGAGCGCATATCCAGCGGCCTGCCGGAGCTGGACCGGGTGCTGGGCGGCGGCCTGGTGGTTGGCCAGGTGGCGCTCATCGGCGGGGATCCCGGCATCGGCAAGTCCACGCTTTTGCTGCAAGCCCTCGCCGCGTTGGGCGCCGGGCGCAAGGTGGTCTACGTCTCGGGTGAAGAATCGGCCGAGCAGGTGGCGCTGCGCGCGCGGCGGCTCGGGCTGGACGCGCAAGGCGTGGGGCTGCTTGCGGAAATCCAGCTCGAGCGCATCCTCGGCGCGCTGGAAGCGGCGCGGCCCGAAGTGGCGGTGGTGGATTCGATCCAGACCTTGTGGTCCGAAGCGCTGCAATCCGCGCCCGGCTCGGTGGCGCAGGTGCGCGAGTGCGCGGCGCAGCTCGCGCGCCACGCCAAAAAGACCGGTACGGCGCTGTTCATCATCGGCCACGTCACCAAGGAAGGCGCGATCGCCGGCCCGCGCGTGCTCGAGCACATCGTGGACACGGTGCTGTACTTCGAAGGCGACCCGAATTCCGCCTTTCGCCTGGTGCGCGCCGTCAAAAACCGCTTCGGCGCGGTGAACGAGCTGGGCGTGTTCGCGATGACCGACCGGGGGCTGCGGGCGGTGAGCAATCCTTCGGCGCTATTCCTGCAGCGCCGCGAGAAGGACGTGGCGGGTTCCTGCGTGCTGGCGACGCTGGAAGGCACGCGGCCGCTGCTGGTGGAGATCCAGGCGCTGGTGGACGCCGCGCACGCGCCCAACCCGCGACGGCTCTCGGTCGGGCTGGAGCAGAACCGGCTGGCGATGCTGCTCGCGGTGCTGCACCGGCATGCGGGCATCGCCACCATGGACCAGGACGTGTTCGTCAACGCGGTGGGCGGCGTGCGCATCGGCGAACCGGCGGCCGACCTCGCGGTCGCGCTGGCCATCGTGTCCTCGCTCACCGACCGGCCGATTCCGGGCAAGCTGGTGGCCTTCGGCGAAATCGGCCTGGCGGGCGAGGTGCGTCCCGCGCCGCGCGGGCAGGACCGGCTGAAGGAGGCGGCCAAGCTCGGCTTCGAGAAGGCGATCGTGCCGAAGGCCAATGCGCCCAAGGGCAAGGCCGCGGACATCGAAGTGATCCCGGTCGAGCGCGTCGACCAGGCCGTGCAGCTGCTCCGGAACCTGTAGCTAGCTCTTCATCAGCTTGTACAGGTCAGGCGTGCTCGCGCAGCGCAGCAGGTAGCCGAAGCTGCCCTGGTCCTTCACTTCGCGCGCCGCTTCCAGCATTCCCGTCATCGCCGCGCGGTAGAGCGAAGTCGCCAGGCTGATCCGTTTCACGCCGGCGGCTTGCAGGTCGGCCACCGTGAAGGACTTGCCCGGGATGCCGGCCATGAAATTGACCGGTTTCGACACTGCCGCGCACACCGCGCGCACCGCAGCGAGATCGGGCAGCCCGGGTGCGAACAGCACGTCGGCGCCCGCTTTCTCGTAGGCCTGCAGGCGACGGAGGGTGTCGTCGAGGTCGGGATTGCCGCGCAGGAAATTCTCGGCGCGCGCGGTGAGCAGGAAGGGGAACGGCAGCGCGCGCGCGGCCTGCGCCGCGGCCGCGACGCGCTCGGTGGCCTGGCCGATGTCGTAGAGCGGCCGGTCCTTGTCGCCAGTGGCGTCCTCGATCGAGCCGCCGACCAGGCCGGCCTCGGCGGCCAGCCGGATCGTTTCCGCAGCCGCCTGCGGCGCATCGCCGAAGCCCTTCTCCAGGTCCGCCGACACGGGAATGTCGGTGGCCGCGCAGATCGCGCGCGACTGCGCCAGCGCCTCGTCGCGAGTCACCTTGCCGTCGCGCTTGCCGAGGATGCTGGCGGAGGCGCCGCTCGAGGTCGCGAGCGCCTCGAAGCCCAGGCCGGCGAGCAGGCGTGCCGAGCCCGCGTCCCAGGGATTGGCGATGACGAAGGCGCCCGGGCCCTGGTGCAGGGCGACGAAGCGCGCCGCTTTCTCGCTTTGTGTCGTCATGATCAGACGGCCGGTGGATTGCGGTCGATGAACGTGCTGCGCTGGTGCCAGTAAGGATAAGCCAGCGGCACCGTGCTGGCGGCATCCAGCTTCGCGATCTGCGCAGCCGTGAGCTTCCACCCCACGGCGCCGAGGTTCTGGCGCAGCTGCGCCTCGTTCCTCGCGCCGACGATCAGCGTCGCCACCGAAGGCCGCTGCAGCAGCCAGTTGAGCGCGACCTGGGGGATGTTTTTTCCGGTTTCCTTCGCCACCTCGTCGAGACCGTCCACCACGCGGTAGAGGTATTCCTCCGCGACCTGGGGGCCCCGCTCGAGCACGAGCGGGCTGCGCAAGCGGGACTCCCGTGGAAGCGGCTGGCCGCGCCGGAACTTGCCGGTGAGGCGACCCCAGGCGAGCGGGCTCCACACGACCGCGGCGACCTTCTGGTCCAGCGCGAGCGGCATCAGCTCCCATTCGTAGTCGCGCCCGACCAGCGAGTAGTAGGCCTGGTGCGCGACATAGCGCGCGAGGCCGTACTTCTCCGAGTGGGCCAAGGACTTCATCAGATGCCAGCCGGAGAAATTCGAGCAGCCGATGTAGCGGATCTTGCCGGCGCGCACCATCGCGTCCAGCGTCTGCAGGACTTCCTCGACCGGCGTGCAGGCGTCGAAGGAATGCAGCTGGTAAAGGTCGATGTAATCGGTGCCCAGGCGCCGCAGGCTCGCCTCGACGGCGTTGATCAGGTGGTGGCGCGAGGAGCCGAGCTGGTTCGCCCCCGGCCCTCGGCGGAACGAGCCCTTGGTGGAGATGAGCACCTGGTCGCGCCGGCCCTTGAGCGCCTGGCCGAGGATTTCCTCGGCCAGGCCGTTGGAGTAGCCGTCAGCCGAGTCGAACATGGTGACGCCGGCCTCGAGACAGATGTCGACCAGGCGCTTCGCCTCGGCGACGTCGCTCGCGCCCCAGGCCTTGAAGAATTCGTTGCCGCCGCCGAACGTGCCGGTGCCCAGGCTCAGTGCGGGGACCATCAGGCCGGATGCGCCCAGTTGCCGATATTCCATTGCCTGCTCCTTGTTCAGTGCGTCAACGCGCGCTCGGCCGCCCGCACGCCGCTGCGCGCGGCAGCCTCCAGTGTCGGCGGATACTCCGGATCCGCATAGTCGCCGGCGAGAAACACTCCCGGCTGGCCGGTCTCGATGCCAGGCCGCTTGAGGCCGGGCGTCACGGAGATGGTGGCGCGCTTCTCGGCGATCACGGTGGACCATAGCGGGGCGCCGAGCCCCGGCAGCGCTGCGGCGATTTCCCGGTGGCAGGTCGCGGCGAGCTCATCGTGGGTCATCTGCTGGTGGTCGCCCTGCGCGCTGATCACCGCGGCCAGGAGGCCTTTTTCCCCGGTCAGCGCGCCGCGGTCGAACACCCACTGCACCAGCCCGTCGGCCAGGCCGAGCATGGGGAAGGGCAGGCGCGTGCGCGGCTCGTACTGCAGGTAGCAGGTGGTGATGGGCTGGTACTCGAACTCGGCCGCCAGGTCCGGCAGCAGGACCTTGAGCTGGTGCGGTCCGACGGCGAGAATGACGGCGTCGTAATCGGACTTGAGCGCGGTCAGGTCGCGCACCGTCGTTTCGCAGCGCACCTCGGCGCCTTTCGATCGCAGCCACGCCATCGCCGGCTCGGGAAACAGCTTCGACAGGTCCACCCGCGGCAGGATCAGGTCGCTCGCCTCGTTGTCGCCGGCCAGCGTGTCGCGCAGCACCGCGAGGAAAACATTTGCCGAGGCGGTTTGCGGCGGGGTATTCAAGGCGGAAACGCACAGCGGCTTCCACAGGTAGCGCCCGATGCGGCCGTCCTGCGCGTGGCGCTGCAGCAGCGCGCTCACGCTGCAATCCTCGGCAAGGCGAAAGCCCAGCTTGCGCAGCGCCAGCATGAAGCGCACGGCGCCAAGGCGCTCGCTCCAAGGCAGGCCGCGCGCCAGCAGGAGACCGGCCAGCAGGCCGAAGGGGGCCGGCAGGAACAGAGCGCGGAACTTGAAACCGTCGGCATAGCGCAGCTCGAGCGGCACGCGCAGCACCACGTCCGAGGGAATGCCCACGGTGCGCATCAGGGAGAACAAGGTGGCGTACGCGCCGGCCAGGATGTGCTGCCCGTTGTCGAGCGTGCGGCCCTGCGTCGTCACGCGCCGCGCGCGCCCGCCTGGCACGGGCCCGCCTTCGAAGACGACGACGCGCACGCCGCGTTGCGCGAGCGTGACGGCCGCGGCCATGCCGGCGTAGCCGGCGCCTACGACGGCTACGCGGCGATCCACGTCTTCCAGGCGATCCAGAATTTGCGCACGGGGGTGAGCGCAGTGCGCTGCGTCAGCACCTTGAATCCTTCGCGCTCGATTTCGGCGAGCAGCACCCTGTAGATCGCCGCCATGATGAGCCCGGGGCGCTGCGTGCGCCGGTCGGCCTCCGGCAGCGCCGCCATCGCCTGGTCGTAGTAGGCGCGGGCGCGCCCGGCCTGGAATTTCATCAGGGCGACGAACGCTTCGCTGTGGCGCGCGTTGAGCAGGTCTGCGGCCGCGACGCCGAATCTTTGCAGGTCCTCGATCGGCAGGTAGATGCGGTTCTTGCGCGCGTCCTCGCCCACGT
>CAZOSA010000115.1:0-6283 GCA_964582155.1 uncultured Enterobacteriaceae bacterium
AGCGTGTTCAACCTGTTCTTCGAGGGCTCGACGCGCACGCGCACCACCTTCGAGATCGCCGCCAAGCGCCTGTCGGCCGACGTCATCAACCTGAACGTCGCCGTAAGCTCCACGTCCAAGGGCGAGTCGCTGCTCGATACGGTGGCCAACCTCTCGGCGATGCAGGCCGATATCTTCATCGTGCGCCACGGCTCTTCCGGCGCGCCTTACCTCGTCGCGCGCCACGTGAAGCCGCACGAACACGTGATCAACGCCGGCGACGGGCGCCACGCGCATCCCACGCAGGGGCTGCTCGATCTCTACACCATTCGGCACTACAAGAAGGAATTCGGCGCGCTCACCGTGGCGATCGTCGGCGACGTGCTGCATTCGCGCGTCGCGAGGTCCCTGATCCACGGCCTCACCACGCTCGGCGCGCCGGAAGTGCGCGTCATCGGGCCGCAGACGCTGATCCCCGCCGGCGCCGCGGCGCTCGGCGTGCGCGTGTTCCACTCGATGCGCGAGGGCCTCAAGGGCGCCGACGTGGTGGTGATGCTGCGCCTGCAAAACGAGCGCATGAGCGGGGCGCTGCTGCCCAGCGCGCAGGAATTCAACAAGCACTACGGCCTCACCGCCGAGAAGCTCGCGCTGGCCAAGCCCGACGCGATCGTCATGCATCCCGGGCCGATGAACCGCGGCGTGGAGATCGACTCGGCAGTGGCCGACGGCCCGAACTCGGTGATCCTGCCGCAGGTCACTTTCGGCATCGCGGTACGCATGGCGGTGATGAGCATGGTGGTGGGGGGCGGATGAAGCTCCTGGTGACGGGTGGCAGGGTGGTGGACCCGGCGAGCGGGCGTGACGCCGTGGGCGAGGTGTTCATCGCCGACGGGAAAATCGCGCAGGGCGGCGGCACCCCGGACCGCACCATCGACGCCAAGGGCCTGGTGGTCGCCCCGGGCCTGATCGACCTCGCGGCGCGGCTGCGTGAGCCGGGCAACGAGCACAAGGCGAGGCTCGAATCCGAATTGGACGCCGCCGTCGCGGGCGGCGTGACGAGCCTCGCCTGCCCGCCGGACACCGACCCGCCGCTCGACGAGCCGGGTCTGGTCGACATGCTGCGCCGTCGCGCGAAGGCGCTGTCGCATGCGCGCGTGTACCCGGTGGGCGCGCTCACCGTGAAGCTCGCGGGCAAGCAGCTCACCGAGATGGCGGAACTCGCCGAGGCGGGCTGCGTCGCCTTTTCCCAGGCCAATGTGCCGATCGGCGACACCCAGGTGCTGTGGCGCGCGTTGCAGTACGCGGCGACGTTCGGCTTCCCGGTGTGGTTGCGCGCCGAGGACGCGTGGCTCGGCAGGGGCGGCGTGGCGCACGATGGCGAGGTGGCGACACGCCTCGGCCTCGCCGGCATCCCGGTGTTCGCCGAAACCATCGCGCTGGCGCAGCTGTTCGAACTGGTGCGCGCCACCGGCGCGCGCGTGCACGTCTGCCGCATCTCGAGCGCGGCCGGCGTCGCCATGTTGCGCCGCGCACGCCACGAAGGGCTGCCGCTCACCTGCGACGTCGGTATCCACCACCTGCACCTGTCCGACATGGACCTGGGCTACTTCGACTCGCATTGCCGCCTCGAGCCGCCGCTGCGCAGCCAGCGCGACCGCGAGGCGCTTGCTGGTGCGCTCGCCGACGGCACAATCGATTGCGCGGTGTCGGACCACACGCCGGTGGACGAGGACCAGAAGCTGCTGCCGTTTGCGGAAGCCGAGCCCGGCGCCACCGGGTTGGAACTTCTGCTGCCGCTCGCGCTCAAGTGGGGAGTGGAGCGCAAGCTCAGCCTCGCGCAGACACTGGCGCGCATCACCAGCGCGCCGGCGCGCGTGCTCGGCGTGGCCTCGGGCCGCATCGAGCCCGGCGCGCCGGGCGACCTGGTGCTGTTCGATCCCCAGGCGCATTGGCGCGTGTCGCCCGGCGAGCTGAGGAGCCAGGGCAAAAATACCCCGTTCCTCGGCGTGGAGCTCGCGGGGCGCGTGCGTGCGACCATCGTCGCTGGAAACGTGGTGTACGAGGCATGAAGCGCGTCGCCTTGCTGCTCGCGCTGATCGCGGGCTGCAGCTCCACGCCGGAGAAGCGCCCCGGCGGCTACTACAAGGACGACGGTCCCGGGGATAGTAGAAAACTCGCTTCGATTCCAGACGCTGTTGCGCGAGCCGAACCGCTGCATCGATATGCAAACCGTCCGTACGAGCGGATGGGGAAGCGGTATGTTCCGCTGACCCGTGTTGGGGTTTACAACCAGCGGGGCGTAGCGAGCTGGTATGGCAAAGGCTTCCATGGGAAGCCGACTTCCAATGGCGAAACGTTCGACATGTACAAGATGACCGCCGCGCACCCGGTCCTGCCGATCCCGAGCTACGCGCGCGTCACCAACCTCGCCAACGGCAGGAAGGTGGTGGTGCGCGTCAACGACCGCGGGCCGTTCCACGGCGGGCGCGTCATCGACCTGTCTTATGCCGCCGCCTACAAACTGGGTTATGTGGCGGCGGGCAACGCGCGCGTGCTGGTCGAGCAGGTCGTGCTGGCCGGCGCGCCGCTCGCGCTGCAGTAGCTGTTCCCGCATGCGCGTGCTCCTGATCGGGACGATCCTCCTGTTTTTCCCCGCCGCCGCGCAGGCGCAGGCGCGGCCGCAGCTTGCCGGCAAGGCGTGGGTGCTGGCCGATCTCACCAGCGGACAATTGCTGGCCGCGGAGAACGCCGACGAGCGCTTCGCGCCCGCCTCGCTCACCAAGCTGATGACCGCCTACGTGGTGTTCGGCGCGCTGCGGGAGAAAACCATGGCGGCCTCGGCCGAGGTGCAGGTATCCGAGCGCGCCTGGCGCACGGGCGGCTCGCGCATGTTCCTCGAGCCGGGCAAGCCGGTCGGCGTGCAGGAGCTGATCCGCGGCCTGGTGGTGGCCTCGGGCAATGACGCCGCGCTCGCGCTCGCCGAGGCGTACGCCGGCTCGGAGGCGGCATTCGTCGTACTGATGAACCGCGAAGCGGCGCGTCTGGGGATGGCGCACACCCGCTACCTCAACGCCACCGGATTCTCCGCGCCGGGGCACGCGAGCACGGCGCGCGACCTCTACGTGCTGGCCGCGGCGCTGATCCGCGATTTCCCGGAGGAGTACGCGCGCCACTACGCGCAGAAGGAATTCAGCTACAACGACATCACGCAGATGAACCGCAATCGCCTCCTGTGGCTCGATCCGAGCGTGGACGGCGTGAAAACCGGCCACACCGAGGACGCCGGCTATTGCCTGATCGCCTCCTCGCGGCGCGGCGGCCGGCGGCTGCTCTCGGTGCTGCTGGGCGCGAGCACCGATTCGGCCCGTGCACAGGAGTCGCAGAAGCTGCTCAACTGGGGCTACCAGAACTTCGACGGCGTGCAGCTCTATGCGCCGGGCGAGGCGGTGAAGTCGATCGAGGTATGGAAAGGCGCAGAGGCCGTGGTGCCGGCCGGATTCGCGCGCGGGCTGGTGGTGACCGTGCCCAAGGGCGAATCGGCCAGGCTGCAGGCGGACCTGATGACCCTGCCGCCCGTGCTGGCGCCGGTGTCCAAGGGGCAGCAAGTGGGCATGCTGCGCGTCGCGCTGGGCGATGCGCCGCTGGGCGAGTACCCGGTGGTGGCGCTGGAGCGCGTGGGCGAAGCGGGTTTCCTCGGTCGCGCCTGGGATACACTGCGTTTGTGGGTCAAGTAGCGAAGCCGACATGGTGTTCCTGAACGGCAAATTCATCCCGATCGAGCAGGCGATGGTGCCGGTGCTCGATCGCGGGTTCATCTTCGGCGACGGCGTGTACGAATTGATCCCGGTGTATTCGCGCGTGCCGTTTCGCATGGACGAGCACCTGGCGCGGCTCGAGCGCAGCCTCGCGGCGGTGAGGATCGGGAATCCTCATGCGCGCGAGAAGTGGCGCGAGATCATCCGCGAGCTCGTCGCGCAGCAGCCCTGGGAGGACCAGGGCGTATATTTCCAGGTGACGCGCGGGGTGGCCAAGCGCGACCACGCGTTCCCGGCGGGCGTGGAGCCCACGGTGTTCGCGATGAGCAATCCCCTGGTCAATCCGCCCAGGGAATTGGTGGACCACGGCGCCAGCGCCGTCACCGCGGTGGACAACCGCTGGCTGCGCTGCGACATCAAGTCGATTTCCCTCATTGGCAATGTCCTCCTGCGTCAGGCGTCGGCGGACGCGGGCGCGGTGGAGACGATCCTGTTGCGCGACGGCAAGCTCACCGAGGCCTCGGCGTGCAACGTGTTCGTGGCGAAGAACGGCCTGCTGCTGTCGCCGCCGAAGTCGAACCTCATCCTGCCGGGCATCACCTACGACGTGGTGGTGGAAATCGCGCAGATGACGAAGATCCCGATCGAGTTCCGCGATGTCTCGGAATCCGAGGTGCGCGGCGCGGACGAGGTGTGGGTGACGTCCTCCTCCAAGGAGATCCTGGCCATCGTCACGCTGGACGGCAAGCCCGTGGGCGACGGCAGGCCCGGGCCGCTGTTCAGGAAGGCCTGGCAGGGCTACCAGGAGTTCAAGGCGAAAGTGATGCGCAAGGAGGCGGTCTCGGCCTGATGCCGATCGCCAACGCAGAGTCGCTGCTTTCCTATCCCACCGACTTTCCGATCAAGGTGATGGGGCGGAAGGAGGCGCGCTTCGCGCACACGGTGATCTCCATCGTCCGCAGGCACGCGCCGGATTTCGACGCGGCCACCATGGAGTTGCGCCCCAGCCGCCAGGGGAAGTACCTGAGCGTCACCTGCACCATCCGTGCCCAATCCCGCGAGCAGCTGGACGCCCTGTACCGCGACCTTTGCGACCACCCTTCGGTGGTGATGGTGCTGTGATGGACGTGGCGCTCGTGCCGCGCATCAAGAGTCTCGGCCTGGCCGAGTATGTTGCGGTGCTGGCGCGGATGCGCGAATTCACGCTCAGCCGCGACGCGGATACGCCCGATGAGCTGTGGGTGGTGGAGCATCCGCCGGTCTATACCCTTGGGCAGGGCGCGGATCCGAATTTCGGGCCGAAGGCGGCGAGCGGGATTTCGGTCGTGCAGGCCGAGCGCGGCGGGGAGATCACCTATCACGGACCGGGGCAGGCGGTGATTTACACCATGGTCGACCTTGGGCGGCGCGGCATAAAAGTGAAACCCTTCGTGCACCTGCTCGAGCAGTGCGTGATCAACTTCCTCACCAGCTACGGGGTGGATGCCGAGCGGCAGGCCGGCGCGCCAGGGGTTTATGTCGGCGGCGCGAAGATCGCTTCGCTGGGCATCCGCGTCACGCGCGGGCGCGCGTGGCACGGGTTGGCGTTGAACGTGGACATGGATCTGGCTCCCTTTGCCGCCATCGACCCCTGCGGCTATCCGGGACTGAAGGTGGTGCAGGCGCGCGATTTCGGCGTGACCGGCACGGCGAAGGAGGTCGGCATCCGCCTCGCGCGTCTCCTGGCGAGCAGGATCTGACATGCGTGAAGCGGGCATCAAGGAGAAGGGCCGCGAGAAGACGGCCCGCATTCCGATCAGGATCGTGCCGAGGGCACCGCTCGCCAAGCCGGCGTGGATCCGGGTGAAGGCGGCGAGCCCGACGACGCGTTTTTACCAGATCAAACAGATTCTGCGGGAGCAAAAACTCCATACGGTGTGCGAGGAGGCCTCGTGCCCGAACATCGGCGAGTGCTTCGGCAACGGCACGGCCACCTTCATGATCCTCGGGGACATCTGCACGCGGCGCTGTCCCTTCTGCGACGTGGGGCATGGCAGGCCTCTGGCGCCGGATGCGCAGGAGCCTGCGCATCTTGGGGACACCATTGCGGAACTGAAACTGAAGTACGTCGTCATCACCAGTGTCGACCGGGATGATTTGAAGGACGGCGGCGCGCAGCACTTCGTGGATTGCATTCGCGCGGTGCGCGAGCGCTCGCCGCAGACCACGATCGAGGTTCTCGTGCCCGATTTCCGCGGGCGGATGGATCGGGCCCTGGAGATCCTTCTTTCCGCGCCACCGGATGTCATGAACCACAACCTCGAGACTGTGCCGCGGCTCTATCGCCAGGCAAGGCCCGGAGGAGACTACCGCCATTCCCTGAAACTCCTTCAGGAATTCAAGAGAGAGGTGCCTGCGGTGCCCACCAAGTCGGGCCTGATGCTGGGGCTGGGGGAGACCGACGAGGAAATCCTCCAAGTGATGCGCGACCTGCGCGCGCATGACGTGGACATGCTCACCATCGGGCAGTACCTGCAGCCTTCGCCGCACCATTTGTTCGTGGAGCGCTA
>CAZOSA010000116.1:0-2414 GCA_964582155.1 uncultured Enterobacteriaceae bacterium
CGAACCTCTACAACTTCATGGACGGCTCGGACGGCCTCGCGGGCGGCATGGCGGTGATCGGTTTTTCCGCCTACGCGCTGGCGGCGCAGGGCTTTGGCGACGCGCCGCTCGCCGCGCTGTGCGCTGGCGTCGCCGCTGCCGCGGCGGGGTTTCTCGTCTTCAACTTTCATCCCGCGCGCCTTTTCATGGGCGACGTGGGCTCGGTGCCCCTCGGTTTTCTCGCGGGCACGCTGGGACTCTGGGGCTGGAGCCGGGGCCACTGGCCGTTGTGGTTCCCGCTCCTGGTGTTCGCGCCGTTCATGTGCGACGCGACGCTCACGCTTCTGAAGCGCCTGCTGCGACGCGAGCGCGTTTGGCAGGCGCATCGCGAGCACTACTACCAGCGCCTGGTGCGCATGGGCTTGGGCCATCGCGGCGCGGCGTACATCGAGTACGCCGCCATGGCGGGCTGCGCGGCAATCGCGCTCGCCGTGCTGCGCGCGACGCCGCTGCTGCAGGCCGCGGGCTTGCTCGGCGCCGCCGCCGCGCTGATCGCCGTCGCCGTGTGGGTGGACCTGCGCTGGGCGCGCCACCGATGAAGCTCGAGCGCCGGTTCATCGCGCGCGCCTCGCTCGCGTTTGCGCACGACGTGGCGGCGGCCGCGGTCGCGTGGCTCGCCGCCTTCTGGCTGCGCTTCAACCTCGAATTGCCCCCGCCGGGGTACGCGCGCGCGGCGCTCGTCGCGCTGCCGGGCGTGCTGCTGGTGCACGCGGTCGTGTTCTGGCTCCTCGGCCTGTACCGCGGCCTGTGGCGCTACGCGAGCCTGCCCGACCTGCAGCGCATCCTCGCGGCGGTCGCGGTGGCGGCGGTCTCGGTGCCCGCGCTTTTCACGCTGGTTGCGCTCGGCACCGTCATCCCGCGCTCGGTCTATCTCATCGCCCCGGTGCTCCTCATCGGCGCCATGTGCGGCAGCCGGCTGCTGTATCGCGCATGGAAGGAACGCACGCTCATGGGCATGGTGCGCCACCCGGAGGCGAGGCCGGTGCTCGTGCTGGGCGCCGGCTCCGCCGCGGCGAGCCTGCTGCGCGAGCTCGCCAACAGCAACCAGTGGCGCGTGGTGGGGTTGCTGGACGACGACGCGGGCAAGCGCGGCAGCGAGATCCAGGGCGTGAAGATCCTCGGCGCGTTGCCGCAGGTGGGCGAGGTCGCTGCGGGACTGGACGTGGCCCAGGCCATCATCGCCATGCCCGGCGCCACGCACGGCGAGCGAAAGCGCGCGGTGGACCTGTGCACCGCGACGGGCCTGCAGGTGATGACGGTGCCGTCCTACGCCGACCTGGTGTCCGGCAAAGTCAGCGTCTCGGCGCTGCGCAGCGTGGAACTGGACGACTTGCTCGGGCGCGATCCCGTGGCGCTCGACGACGCCGGGCTGCGCGGGCTGATCAAGGGCCAGTGCGTGCTGGTGACCGGCGCCGGCGGCTCGATCGGCGCGGAGCTGTGCCGCCAGATCGCGCGCTATGCGCCCGCGCGCCTGGTGCTGTTCGAGTTGTCCGAGTTCGCCCTTTACGGTATCGAGCAGGAGTTCAGCGACCGCTTTGCGGACGTCGCGGTCGCCGCGGTGATCGGCGACGCGAAGTCGGCGCCGCGCGTGGATGAGGCGTTCGCGCGCTTCCGGCCGCAGATCGTGTTCCACGCCGCGGCCTACAAGCACGTGCCGCTGATGGAGGGCGAGAACGCCTTCCAGGCGGTGGCCAACAATGTGCTTTCCACGGTGGTGGTGGCGCGCGCGGCGCAGGCCGCGGGCGCGCGCAAATTCGTGCTGGTGTCCACCGACAAGGCGGTGAACCCCACCAATGTCATGGGCGCCTCCAAGCGCCTGGCCGAGCTCGCCTGCCAGGCCCTGCAGGGCGCGGAAGGCACGCAATTCGTCACGGTGCGCTTCGGCAACGTGCTCGGCTCCACCGGCAGCGTGATCCCGCGTTTTCGCGAGCAGATCGCGCGCGGCGGGCCGGTCACGGTGACGCATCCCGAGATCCAGCGCTATTTCATGTCCATCCCCGAGGCCGCGCAGCTCGTCCTGCAGGCGGCGCTGATGGGCAAGGGCGGCGAGATCTACGTGCTGGACATGGGCGAGCCGGTGCGCATCGCCGACCTCGCGCGCCAGTTGATCCGGCTCTCGGGCCTTGCCGAGAGCGACATCCGCATCGAATACACCGGTCTGCGCCCGGGCGAAAAGCTCTACGAGGAACTGCTCGCCGACGCCGAGCACACGCTGCCCACGCCGCATCCCAAGCTGCGCGTGGCGCGCGCGAATTCGAACGCGCAAGGCGCGCGGCTGGAGGAGATCCTCGCCTGGATCGCGGCGGCGCGCGATCCGGGCGCCGATGCGGTGCGCAGGCAATTGCGCGCCTGGGTGCCGGAGTACACGCCGGCGC
>CAZOSA010000116.1:2514-6268 GCA_964582155.1 uncultured Enterobacteriaceae bacterium
TGAGGACGCTCTACACATGGCTGCTCTACGCGGCGCTGCCCTGGGTCCTGCTGCGGTTATGGTGGCGCGGCCGGCGCGAGCCGGGCTATCGCGAAGCGATTCCCGAGCGCTTCGGTTTCAGCACCCTCGAGCCCAAGCCAAATCTGCTGTGGCTGCATGCGGTCTCGGTGGGCGAAGTGCGGGCCAGCGCGCCGTTGGTGCTCGGGCTGCAGCGCGAGCATCCGGAGCACGAGCTGCTCGTGACCTGCCTCACGGCGTCGGGCCGCGACACCGTGAAGCAGTTGTTTGGCGAATCGGTGCTTCTCGCCTACCTGCCGTACGATTACCCGGGCGCGGTGCGGCGATTTCTCGAGCACTACCGGCCGCGGCTCGGCGTGCTGGTGGAAACCGAGATCTGGCCCAACCTGATCCGGGCCTGCGCGGCGCACTCGATTCCCGTGCTGCTCGCCAACGCGCGCATGTCGCGAAAATCGATGCGGGCCTACCAGCGCGCGGGCTGGCTGTCGCGCCCGGCGTTCGCCAGCCTGGCCGCGGTTTGCGCCCAGGGCAGTGCGGACGCGCGGCGGCTGCGCCGGCTGGGTGCCGCGAACGTCGTCGTCACCGGCAATCTCAAGTTCGACCTCGAGCCCGATCCCGCGAAAGTCGAGGCGGGCAAGTCGTTGCGGGCCGCCTTGCGCCATCGCAAGGTGCTTCTCCTCGCCAGCACGCGCGAGGGCGAGGAGGAGCGGCTGCTCGGTGAACTGGGGACGCAGGACGACGGCGCGCTGATCGTGCTGGTGCCGCGGCACCCGCGGCGCTTCGACGAAGTGGCGGCGCTCGCGCTGCGCATGGGATTCACGCTCGTGCGGCGCAGCCTGGGAGAGGCGCCGCACCCGGGCCGGCGCCTGTATCTGGGCGACACCATGGGCGAAATGGCCTTCTACTACGCGCTCTGCGACGTCGCGGTGATCGGCGGCAGCTTCGAGCCGCTGGGCGGGCAGAACCTCATCGAGGCCTGCGCCGCGGGCGTGCCGGTGGTCACCGGGCCGCACACGTTCAATTTCGCCGACGTGACGCGCCTCGCGGTGCAAGCCGGGGCCGCGATCCAGGCGCCGGACGCCCCGGCGGCGCTGCGCGTGGCGCGTGCCCTGCTCGAAGACCCCGAGCGCTGCGTGCGCATGGGTGCCGCCGGCAAGCGCCTGTGCAACCAGCACCGCGGGGCGGCAGAGCGCCACCTCGCGGTATGCGGCGCCTTGCTCAGGGCGCCAGGGCGCGGCTGACCTCTTCGAGGTCTTCCTCGCGCAGCGCGCCCGCGGCGGCCTTGAGGCGCAGCAAATTGCTGATGGTGTTGTAGCGCCCCACCGCGAGGTCGCGCCGCGTCGAGAACACCTGCTGCTGGGCATTGAGCACGTCGATGTTGATGCGCACGCCCACCTCGTAGCCGAGCCGGTTGGAGTCCAGCGCGCTCTGCGTGGACACCAGCGCCTGCTCGAGCGCGCCTACCTGCGCGATGCCGTTGATCACCGCGAGGTAGCTCTGGCGCGTGGCGAGTGCCGCGCTGCGGCGCGCATTCTCCAGATCCTGGCGCGAACGTTCCAGGTTGTACGCGGCTTCGCGCTCGCGCGAGCTGATGGCGCCGCCCTGGTAAAGCGGCAGCGCCAACTGCAGGCCGATCGAGTTGGCGGTGACCTCGCTGCCGGCGGTGCTCAGTTCCGACGCCGACCGCGAGGTGTAGTTGTGGCCCGCCACCAGGTCGAGCGTCGGGTGGTGCCCGGCGCGGTTGCGCCTGGCCTCCAGTCTGGCGATCTCGGTGCCCGCCTCCTGGATCAGCACCGGATAGCTCTGCTTCTCGGCGAGATCCACCCAGCTCTGCATGTCGTTCGGGTTGGGCGGCGCCAGTTTCACGTCGGCGCGCAGGGGATTGAGCTCCCCGTATTCCTTGCCGGTGAGCTGCTGCAGCCCGCGGCGCCGGGCGTCGACGTCGTTCAGCGCGGAGATCTCCTGCGCCGCCGCGAGGTCGTAGCGCGCCTGCGCTTCGTGCGTATCGGTGATGGTCGCGGTGCCGACCTCGAAATTTCGCTTCGCCTGGGCCAGCTGCTCGGCGATGGCGATTTTCTGCGCACGCACCAGGGCAAGCGAGTCCTGCGCCGCCAGGACGTCGAAGTAGGCCTGCGCCGTGCGCAGCATCAGGTCCTGGCCGGCCAGCCCGAACTGCGCTTCGGTCTGCTTGGCCAGGAACCCGGCCTGGTCGTACTGGATCCAGTTCTGCGGGCGGTACAGCGGCTGCGTGAAGTTGAGGCCGTAGCCGTAGGAATTGGTGTCGCGCTCGAAGCTGGGCTGCACCGCCGTATCCTTCGAGTCCGACTCCAGGTTCGAGCGCGTCGAGTTCGCCGTCAGGTTGACGCTGGGCAGCAGCAGCGCGCGCCCCTGCGGCACGCGTTCGAGCCCCGCCAGCAGCGCGTAGCGGGCCGCAGCGTATTGCGCGTCGTAGCCGCGCGCGTCCTGGTAGACCTGGGTCAGGTTTTCGGCCGCCGCGCCGAGCGGCGCGCAGGCGAGGACGGCAATGAGCAAGCGTCGGTTCATTTTGTGGAGACTCTCCCTCAGAACTTGAAGCGCGGCGCTCGCTCCGCGTTGACCAGCGGCGCAAGCACGGCGTCGAACAGCTCGACCGTGCGGTAGGCGCCGGGCGCCGTGCAGGTCACCAGGCGCGCCACCATCACCGGCGGTTCGCCGACCACGGCGAGCAGCCGCCCGCCGGGCGCGAGCTGCTCCAGCAGCGAGCGCGGCAGTACCGGCGTCGAGCCGGTCAGCACGATCGCGTCGTAGGGCGCACGCTTCGGGTCGCCACGCGATCCGTCGCCGACCTCCACCGCGACGTTGTCGGCGCCGTGGCGCTCGAGGTTGGCGCGGCCGAACGCGCACAGCGACGGCCGGATCTCGAGCGAATAAACCTGCGCCGCGCGGTGCGCGAGCAGGGCGGTGAGGTAGCCGCTGCCGGTGCCGACCTCGAGCACCCGGTCGGTCTTGCGCAACGCCAGCTCCTGCACGATGCGCGCCTCCATCTTGGGCGCCATCATCGTTTCGCCGCCTTTCACGCCTGCCTCGAGCGGGATTTCCATATCGGCGAACGCGAGCATGCGGTAGGCCGGCGCCACGAAATCCTCGCGCGGCACGGCGTACAGCAGGTCGAGCACGGACTGGTCCAGCACCTCCCAGGTGCGGATCTGCTGCTCGACCATGTTGGTGCGCGCTTGCTCGAAGTTCACGGCGTTTTGGGAGCAGGGTGCGAAGGGGGGGCTAGTTTACCAAAACGCTTCGCCCAGACCGTCAGGTCGTCGAGGTAGGTGTAGATCACCGGCACCACGACGAGGGTGAGCAGGCCCGATGTGAGCACGCCGCCGATCACCGCCTGGCCCATCGGCGAGCGCTGCTCGCCGCCTTCGCCCAGGCCCAGGGCGAGCGGGATCATGCCGAAAATCATCGCCAGCGTGGTCATCAGGATCGGCCGCAGCCGGATGCGGCCTGCCGCCAGGACTGCGTCCCGGCGCGCCTTGCCCGCGCGCCGCTCATGGTTCACGAAGTCCACCAGCAGGATCGCGTTCTTGGTCACCAGGCCCATCAGCATGATGAAGCCGATGATGGAAAAGATGTTGAGCGTCGAGCGAAACGAGATCAGCGCCAGCACCACGCCGATCAGCGACAGCGGCAGCGACATCATGATCGCCACCGGCTGGATGAAGCTGCCGAACTGCGAGGCGAGGATCAGGTAGATGAA
>CAZOSA010000117.1:0-6236 GCA_964582155.1 uncultured Enterobacteriaceae bacterium
TTGCCGAACACCAGGGCGCGCATCCTGGCGCGGTCCATCGAGCCGTCGGGGGCAACGAATTCGGCGCCGAACTGTTTGCGCACCCCGGCTACGGCGGCGCCGCCCGCGTCCGTAAGTTCGTGCCCGATGGCGTCGGCGTCCACCACGGCGGCGCCCAACCGCGCAAACTCTTCAGCGGCGGCGCTCTTGCCGCTGCCGATGCCGCCGGTGAGACCTACCACGTAGGCCATCAACCCAGGATCGGCAGCCAGCGGCGCATGATCTCGTCGCCCCAGAACAGCGCAATCCCCCCGGCGGCGGCGAGGTAGGGGCCGAAAGGAATCGGCTTCTCGCGGCCGTGGCGCGCGAACACGATCAGGCAGATGCCGACCACCGCCCCGACCACCGAGGAAATCAGGATCACCATCGGCAATTTCTGCCAGCCGAGCCAGGCGCCGATCGCGGCGAGCAGCTTGAAGTCACCATAGCCCATGCCTTCCTTGCCGGTGGCGAGCTTGAACGCCCAGAACACCAGCCACAGCGCGAGGTAGCCGGCCACCGCGCCGATCAGTGCGGTGCGTAGCGGCGCGAAGGTGTCGTTCAGGTTGATGAGCAGGCCCGTCCACAGCAGAGGCAGCGTGATGTCGTCCGGCAGCAGTTGCGTGTCGAGGTCGATCACCGTCAGTGCCAGCAGCGCCCAGCCAAAGCCCATCGCGCCCAACGCCGCCAGCGACGGTCCGTAGCGCCAGACCGCATAGGCACCGATCAGCCCAGCGAGCAGCTCGACGACCGGATAGCGCGCCGCGATCCTGGTAGCGCAGGCGGAGCATTTGCCGCGCAGCGCCAGCCAGCTGACAAGCGGGATGTTTTCAAGCGCCGTGATGCGGTGGCCGCAATTCGGGCAGGCGGATCGGGGCAGAACGAGGTTGTAGCGCCCGGCGGGCGCCGGCGTGCCAGGCGCCTGGGCGGAGAGCTCGGCGCACTGCTCGCGCCATTCGCGCTCCAACATCTTCGGCAGGCGATGGATGACGACGTTGAGGAACGAACCGATGCACAGGCCCAGGGCCAGCGCCACCCAGGGCAGGACCGCAGGCTGGCCCAGCCAGCCAAAGCCTGCCATCTAGACGGCTTGGCCGATCTTGAAGATCGGCAGGTACATGGCGATCACCATCCCGCCGATCAGTACGCCGAGGACCACCATGATCATGGGTTCCATCAGCGAGGATATGCCTGCGACCGCGTCGTCCACCTCGGCCTCGTAGAAGTCGGCCACCTTGCTGAGCATCCCGTCGAGCGCGCCCGTTTCCTCTCCGATCGAGCACATCTGCAGCACCATGTTCGGAAACACGCCGGAATTCTGCATCGCCAGCGTAAGCGAGGTACCGGTGGACACCTCCTGCTGGATCTTCTTGGTGGCCACGAGGTAGACGTGGTTGCCCGAGGCGCCGCCGACCGAGTCCAGCGCCTCCACCAGCGGCACGCCCGCCGCGAACATGGTGGACAACGTGCGCGTCCAGCGCGCGATGGTCGATTTCAGCACCAGGTCGCCGAACACCGGCAGCTTGAGCATCAGCCGGTCCATGAAGATCTGCACCGGCAGCATGCGCTTCCATGCCTCAAGAAAGCCGATCACGCTGCCGATGACGACCGGGAAAATGATGTACCAGTTGCTGACGAACCAGTCCGAGATCGCCATCACCATCAGCGTGGGCGCGGGCAGGTCGGCGCCAAAGTTGGTGAAGACTTCCTTGAAGGCCGGGATCACGAAAATCATGATCACCGCAGTGATCACGAACGCCACCACGACGATCGCAATCGGGTAGAACAGCGCGGACTTGATCTTCGACTTGATGGCGAGGATCTTCTCCTTGTAGCTTGCCAGGCGGTCGAGCAAGGTCTCGAGAATGCCCGCCTGCTCGCCGGCGGCGACCAGGTTGCAGAACAGGGCGTCGAAATACAAGGGGTACTTGCGGAACGCCTGCGCCAGGGACGACCCGGTCTCGATCTCGGTCTTGATTTCCATCAGTAGCCGCGCCACCGCGGGGTTGGAAGCGCCCTTGCCGACGATGTCGAAGCACTGCAGCAATGGCACGCCGGCCTTCATCATGGTCGCCAACTGGCGCGTGAACAGCGTGATGTCCTTTTCGGTGACCTTGCCGCCGCCGCCCAACTTTTGCTTCTTCACCTTCTGGACCATGACGCCTTGACGGCGCAGCGTGGCGTTGACGGCAGCCACGCTCACCGAGCGCAGTTCGCCGCGGATGACCTTGCCGCCCTTGTCGCGTCCTTCCCAGAGGAAGTTGAACTCCTTGGGCCCGCGCGCCTTCGCCGCCGCTGCCGTCGCCATCTCGGGGATCCCGATTCCTTTCCCGTCGTCGCAGAACTGACCGCCGATGATGCCCTGCGGGCAGATTTTTGTAAAGCCTCAGGTTTCGCGGCTAACCCGCTGACGTACCGTGATTTTGAGGGGTCCGGAACGCCCGAAAATCCGCCCGGTCCGATCCGTCACGGAAGTTCCTGTTGGCTATGAACCGGCGCCTGCGGGCGGAACAGACGCACGGTCCTGATGGTGCGGCCCTGCGCGTGCACGATCTCCATCACCACCTCGCCGATCTTGACGGAGACGTCGGCTTCGGGAATGTCGCGCAGCTGCTCGAGAATCAGGCCGTTGAGCGTCTTTGGCCCTTCGGTGGGCAGGTCCAGGCCCAGCGCCCGATTCACCTCGCGCACCGGCGTGGCCCCGTCCGTGGTTGCCGTGCCATCCTGCGCCCAGGCGAGCGCCAGCGCCGCCGAGGGCATCGAGGTGGTGAATTTGCCGATGATCTCTTCGATGATGTCCTCCAGCGTCACCAGCCCCATCAGCTCGCCGTACTCGTCCACCACCAGCGCGATGCGCTCCTCGTTCTCCTGGAAATACTGCATCTGCGCGAATACCGGGGTGGCGGCCGGCACGAAGTACGGCGGGACCAGCAGCGACTCGATCTGCGCCTTGTTCAGCGTGCCCGCCTGCAGCGGCGCCAGCACCTTGCGCAGGTGCAAGACGCCCAGCACTTCGCCGCGTGAATCGCGGAACACCGGCAGCCGCATGTGGTAGCTGGTGGCGAGATGCCGTGCGATGGCCTCCATGTCGTCGTCCAGCGTGATCGATTCGATGCGCGCGCGCGGCAGCATGATGTCCTGGACCGTGATGGCCCCCAGGTCAAACAGGTTGAGCAGGATGGACACGTGCTTCTTCGGCATGAAGCTCGACGATTCGAGCACCAGCGCGCGGATTTCCTCGGGCGACAGCGGCTGCGCGCCGGATTCCATGGGGCGGATGCGCAGCAGCACGAGCAGCGGCTTGAGCAGCGCCTCGGTGGACAGCGATAGCAGGTAAACGAACGGCGCCGAGGCGGTCGCCAGCACCCGCATCGGCCACGCCATGAGCCGGGCGATGTTCTCGGAGTTGTGCTGCCCGAGGCGCTTGGGCACCAGTTCGCCGATCACGATGGAAAAGTAGGTCACCGAGACCACCACCACCGCAGTGCCGGCGATGCCGCTCACCTTCGGCTCGACCCCCAGGGATTGCAGCCAGAGGGCGACCGGGGCGGCGAACACCGCCTCGCCGATGATGCCGTTGAGGATGCCGATCGAAGTGATGCCGATCTGCACGGTGGACAGGAAGCGCGTCGGCGCCTCGACCAGTCGCAGGGCCGCGGCGGCAAGCCGGTCGCCGCCGCCGGCGAGCGCGGCCAGCCGCGGCCGGCGCGAAGTCAGCACCGCCACCTCGGACATGGCGAATACGCCGTTGATGAGGATCAGGCACGCGAGGAGCAGGATTTCCATGAGACCACCCAGCCAGTCAGGAAAGTGAGAAGCCTACGCGCCCATCAGCCGCGGCCGAGGACCACCTCGAGCACGAAGCGACTGCCGACGTAAGCGAGCAGCAGCATCACGAACCCGCTCAGCGTCCAGCGCAGCGCGGTGCGCCCGCGCCAGCCGTAAAAGTGGCGCCCCGCCAGCAGCACGGCGAAAGTGGCCCACGACAGCAGCGCGAACAGGGTCTTGTGGTCGAAGCGCAGGGGTTGGCCGAACAGCACCTCGGAGAACACGATGCCGGTGGCCAGCGTGCAGGTGAGCAGCACGAACGCCATTGCGATCATGCGGAACAACAGCCGCTCAAGCGTCAGCAGCGGCGGCAGCGCGCCCAGCGTGCCCTGCAGCATCGCCGCGCCGCCGGCGCCGGTCGCGCCCGCCGACCGGTGCAGGCGCCGCTCGAGTATCGCCATCAGCACGGCATGCAGGATGGCGAGGGTGAACAGGCTGTAGGCGAGCATCGCCATCACCAGGTGCAGCTTGAACTCGAAGGTGGCGGCGTAGCTGCCGCTGGCGCGCCCGGGGAACAGCGCCGGCAGCGGCGCGGCGAGCGCGGCCAGCGCCAGCACCGGCGGCTGCATGCCGTCGAGGCTGTAGAACAGGCTTTCGACCCAGTAGAACAGCACCGCCAGCCACAGCATGGTGGAGAGCGCGTAAGCGAAGCCGAAGCGCAGTTCGCGCGGCGCGAACAGTTCCGCATAGAGCAGCATGCCGTGCAACGCCAGCGGCACCAGGATCGCGGCGCGCTCCCAGGCGCGCAGCCCGCCCGCTGCGGCCGCCGTGCCCGCGGCCGGCGAGCGCCAGCGCGTGTTCCAGAAGTGCCACGCCAGCCCCGCATAGCCGGCCGCGGTGACCGCGTGAATTACAATGTCGGGCACCTGTCCAGTTTATCACCCGTGCTCGACAACCTGACCGCGCGCCTGGCGAAGATCGTAAAGACGATCCGCGGCGAGGCGCGCCTCACCGAAGCCAACGTCCAGGACGCGCTGCGCGAAGTGCGCGTGGCGCTGCTCGAGGCGGACGTGGCCCTGCCGGTGGTGCGCGACTTCGTCGCCGCTGTGAAGGAGAAGGCGCTGGGCGCGGAGGTGGTCGGCAGCCTCACGCCGGGCCAGGCCCTGGTGGGCGTGGTGCATCGCGAGCTCACGCGCCTGATGGGCGAGGCCAATGTCGGGCTCGACCTCGCCGCGCAACCGCCGGCGGTGATTCTGATGGCGGGGCTGCAGGGCTCGGGCAAGACCACCACGGCGGGCAAGCTCGCGCGCCTGCTGCTCGCGCAGAAGAAGAAAGTGCTGCTCGTGTCCTGCGACGTGTACCGGCCCGCGGCCATCGAGCAACTGGCGACGGTGGCGGCGCAGGCGGGCGCAGCGGTCTTCCCCTCCGCCACCGGCGAGCAGCCTGCCGACATCGCGCGGCGCGCGCTCGAACACGCGAAGACGCGTTACTACGACGTGCTGATCGTGGATACCGCGGGACGCCTGGCGGTCGACGAGGCGATGATGCAGGAGATCGCCGCGCTGCACGCCGGGCTCAGGCCCGTGGAGACGTTGTTCGTGGTGGACGCGATGCAGGGCCAGGACGCGGTCAACGTGGCGCGCGCTTTCGGCGAGCGATTGCCGCTCACTGGCGTGATCCTGACCAAACTCGACGGCGACGCGCGCGGCGGCGCCGCGCTCTCCGTGCGCCACGTCACCGGCAAGCCGATCAAGTTCACGGGGGTAGGCGAGAAGCTGGACGCGCTGGAACCCTTCCACCCCGAGCGCATGGCCTCGCGCGTGCTGGGCATGGGCGACATCCTGTCGCTGGTCGAGGACGCGCACAAGCAGGTCGATCTCGAGCAAGCGCAACGCGTCGCGGAGAAGATCAAGAAGGGCAAAGGCTTCGACCTCGAGGACTTCAAGCAGCAGATCAGTCAGATGCAGAAGATGGGCGGCCTGTCGTCCATGCTCGACAAGCTTCCGGCGCAGCTCGCCGGGCAGATCAACCCGGCGCAACTGCAGGATGGCCGCCAGCTGCGGCGCATCGAGGGCGTGATCAACTCCATGACGCGGCAGGAGCGCGCTCATCCCGAGCTGATCAAGGCTACGCGCAAGCGCCGCATCGCCGCCGGCGCCGGGGTGCCGGTGCAGGAAGTGAACCGCCTGCTCAATCAGTTCGAGCAGATGCAGAAGATGATGAAGATGATGAAGGGCGGCAACCTCGCGCGCCTGATGCGCGGCATGAAGGGCGCGCTGCCCGGGATGCGCTAGCTTAGAGCCAGCCGGCCTTTCTGAAGCGGTAGAACAGGTAGGAGTCGATGGCGAACATCACACCGAGAGTCATCGGGTAGCCCCAGGCCCACGTCAACTCCGGCATGTGCTCGAAGTTCATGCCGTAGACGCCCGCGATCATGGTCGGCACCGCCA
>CAZOSA010000118.1:0-6219 GCA_964582155.1 uncultured Enterobacteriaceae bacterium
GCAACCGCCACACGCTGTCGACCATTTTCGAGCGCGACCTGCTGTCGTCGCGCAATAAAAGCGAGCGCCTGCAGCACATGACGGCGCTCGTCCTGGGTTATCTGTCCAAATGAGAGAGGGAGGAATCATGTTTGCCATCAAGAGCATTGCCGGAACCGCGTTGCTTGCGTTCGCCCTGGCCGGGCATGCGCAATGGAAGCCGTCGAAGCCGATCAACATCATCGTGCCCTGGGCCGCGGGCGGCGCCACCGACCAGGTCACGCGCGTCGCCGCAGGCGAGCTCGAGGAGGCGCTCGGCGCCAAGATCGTGGTCATCAACCAGCCGGGAGCCTCGGGTTCGATCGGCACCATGAACGCGATGAATGCGCCGCGCGACGGCTACACCTGGACCGCGGGCGCGCCCAAGCAGCTCGGCACCTACCCGGTGCTGGGACTCGCGGGTACCAAGCTGGGCGATTTTCACCTGTTCATCTCGGTGACGCAGGTGCCGATCGTGAGCGTGAATCCGGCCTCGCCGTATCAGAATTTCCAGCAACTTCTGGATGCGATGAAGGCGAATCCCGGGGGGATCACGGTCGCGACCGCCGGCAACACCTCGAGCGGCCACATCGCAATGGAGGCGATCGTCAAGGCGACGGGTGTGAAGTACCGGCACGTAACCTATGACGGAGGCAACCCGGCTGTCATAGCCACGGTGGCGGGCGAGACGCAGGTGACGACGCAGCTCGCCAGCGAGCAGGCGGAGATGATCAAGGGCAAGCGCCTGCGCCCGCTTGCGGTGGTTGGCGCGACGCCGCTCGAGATCGAGGGCTATGGCAGCATTCCGCCGATCACCAACTGGATCAAGAACGTGCCGTCGGTGGCCACCGCCTTCGGCATCTTCATCCCGAAGGGCGTGCCGGCGGAAGTCGCCGCCACGGTCGAGAAGGCCTGGAACGAGCGCATCGCCAAGTCGGAGAAGCTCAAGGCCTACGCCAAGGCGCGCTCGGTGCTGTTCTCGCCGATGGCAGGCAAGGCCGCCTATGACGCGGTCTGGCCGACGGTGATCACCGACTCCTGGATCATCAACGACGCGGGCATGGCGAAGGTTTCGCCCGAGAAGCTGGGCTTCCCGAGGCCGTGATCGAAGCGGAGGACGGCGCCAGCGCCGTGCAGGACGGCGCCAGCGCCGTGGACGACGGCGCGCTCCCTTCGGCGCGCGCCGATCTTTATGGCGGTGTTTTCTGGATCGCGCTAGGCGGCGCGATCGCGGCTGGTTCCTGGAACATGGACCGGCTCGAGCGCCAGGGCGTCAGCTTCTACACCGCGCCCGGGCTGGTGCCGGGCATCCTCGGCCTGTTGATGGTCCTGTGCGGTGCGGTGCTCGCGATCAGGGCGCTGCGCGACGGCGCGCTCGGGGCAATCCAGCGTCCGCCGGTGCTGATCGAAGCCGGCACGCTGCGCCGCGCCGGCGTGACGCTTCTGCTGACGCTGGGTTTTGCATTTGCGCTGGTCGGCCACGGCCTGCCGTTCCCCGCGGCGGCGGCAATCTTTCTGTTTTTCCAGATTGCCGTTCTACAGTACCCGGAGCGCAAGGCGAAAAATGAAGTCGGCCGCGGCCTCGCGGCCGCGGCGCTGGTCGCGGCGGGCGCCGCGATCGTGATCAGCCTGCTGTTCCAGGAAGTATTCCTGGTGCGGTTGCCATAGATGCGGCCCTAGATGCAAGGCCTGTACCTGCTCGGCAATTCCTTCGTCGGCTTCCTGTCGTTCTGGCCGATCGTCTACACGCTGGGCGCGACGCTGGTCGGCGTGCTGGTGGGCTGCATGCCCGGGCTCTCGGCGACGCTGTGCATCGCGCTGCTGACGACCCTGACGATCAAGCTGCCGCCGAACGACGCCATCCTGATCCTGATCTGCGCTTACGTCGGCACTATCTACGGGGGCAGCCGCACCGCGATTTTGCTCAACATTCCCGGCACTGCCGCCAACGCCGCCGCCTGCCTGGACGGCTACGCCCTCGCGAAGAAGGGCCAGGCCGGGCGCGCCATGGGGGTCGCCACCACCGGCTCGGTGTTGGGGTCGCTGTTCGGCGTGCTCTGCCTCGCGCTGCTTACGCCGACGCTAGGCGAGGTTGCGCTGTCCTTCGGCGCTTTCGAATTCTTCTGGCTGGCGTTGTTCGGCGTGATGATGTCGGGCTCGATCGCCGGCAGCGATCCGCTGAAAGGCTGGATGATGGGGCTGCTTGGCCTGTTCGCGACGCTCATTGGACAGGACGGCATCCATGCCTACGACCGCTTCACCTTCGACTGGCCGGAGCTCGCCGGTGGCGTGACGCTGATTCCGGCGCTGGTGGGCGCGTTCGGCTTCTGCGAGGTGCTGACCGTGCTTTCCGCGCCGCTGCAGAAGGTGGCGATCAACGCCGTGGACTCGGTGTTGCCGCGTATCCGCGACGTGATGAAGTACTGGCGCACGATCCTGCGCTCCGGCGTGATCGGCGTCTACATCGGCATCCTGCCCGGCGTGGGCGAGGACATGGCGGCCTGGTCTTCGTACGCCGCGGCGCGGCGCGCGAGCAAGGAGAAAGAGCTGTACGGCAAGGGCTCGGTCGAGGGCTTGATGGCGGCCGAGACCGGCGACAACGCCTCCATCCCCGGCGGCATCATCCCCGCGCTCGCGCTCGCCATTCCGGGCTCCGCGCCCTCGGCGGTGCTGATGGCGGCGATGATGATCCACGGCGTGCAACCCGGACCGATGCTGATGGTCAACCATCCGCAGTTCGTCTACGACGTGGTGGCGATGACCACGCTCGCGACGCTCGGCATGCTGTTTTACGGTCTTTTTCTCGTGCGACCGCTGCTCGCGGTGATTCTCATTCCGCGCAGCTACGTGATGCCGGTGATTTTCGTGCTGTGCGTGGTCGGCTCCTTCGCCATCGCCTCGCGCCTGTTCGACGTCTGGCTGATGGCCTTCATCGGCGTGGGCATGTTCGTGCTGCGAAAACTGAACTACCCGGTGCCGCCGTTCGTGCTCGGCCTGGTGCTGGGCGACATCCTCGACAAGAGCCTGCGGCGTGGGCTGCAGATCTCGAACGGCGATCTGACGCCCTTCTTCGCCCGGCCGGTCTGCGCGGTGCTGTTTGCGATTACACTTTTCACCATCCTGATGTACATCCCCCCGGTGAACAGAATGGTGCGCAGCTCTTGGGCGAGAATCTGGCGGGTTGCGCGGGGCATGGTGCGGGGGCGTTCGTGACAATCGCGAGCGGGAACGCGCCATGAGAATCGCGCTGTGCAACGAAGTCATCGCACCGATGCCGTTCCCGAAGCAGTGCGAGTACGCGGCCAAGCTCGGCTACGACGGCCTGGAGATCGCGCCCTACACCCTGTCGGAGGAGCCGCAACTGCTGGGCAGCGCGCAGCTCGCAGCGGCCCGCACGGCGGCCAAGGACGCCGGCATCGCCATCACCGGGCTGCACTGGTTGCTGATCAAGCCGGCGGGCCTGTCGATCTCCACGCGCGACGACATCGTGCGCCGCAAGACGCTCGATGTCATGTACGCGCTGCTCGATCAGTGCGCCGAACTGGGCGGGCGTTACCTGGTGCACGGTTCGCCGCACCAGCGGCGCGTGGATGCGGGAGATACGCGCGCGGCGGCGCTGGCACGCGCCCAGGCCTGCTTCGCGGCGGTGGCCGGGCGCGCCGAAAAGGCGGGCGTCATCTATTGCATCGAGCCGCTTTCCTCCGAGCAGACGCCGCTCATCAACACCTTGCAGGAGGCTGCAAAGCTGGTCGAGGCGATCGGCAGCCGCGCCGTGCGCACCATGCTCGATTGCAGCGCCGCCGGGCGCATGGAGACCGCGCCGCTGGCGGCGCTGGTGGACAAGTGGCTGCCCAACGGCATGATCGCGCACGTGCAGGTGAACGATCGCAACCGGCGCGGCCCCGGGCAGGGCGAGCAGAAGTTCGCGCCGCTGTTCGCGGCGCTGACGCGCCACGGTTACGCCGGGGACATCGCGGTGGAGCCTTTCGACTACGTGCCGGACGGTCCCGGCGCGGCGGCCCGCGCCATCGGCTATATCCGCGGCATCCTGGAGGCGCTGCAGTGACGCCGAAGCTGCCTTGCCCGCGCCCGGCGCGCGTCGTGCTCGAGGGGCGCTACGCACGGCTGGAGCCGCTCGCGCTGGCGCACGCGGACGGATTGCTCGCCGCGTCCGCGGATGCGAAGAGCTTCGACTACCTGTTCGACGTGCCGCCGCGCGACATGGCGGACCTGCGCGCCTGGATCGAGTCGAGATCGGCCTCCGAGGACCCCTTCTACCACGCCGTGGTCGACAAGGTCGCTGGAATCGCCGGCGGCCGCCAGGCGTTCATGCGCATTGTCCCGGAGCACGGCGTGATCGAGATCGGCAACATCCTGTGGGGCCCGGCGATCGCGCGCACGCGCGTCGCCACCGAGGCGCTTTTCCTCGCGGCAAGGCACGTATTCGACGATCTCGGCTACCGGCGCTTCGAGTGGAAGTGCAACAACCTGAACGAGCCCTCGAAGAAGGCGGCCGCGCGGTTCGGCTTCACCTTCGAGGGCGTGTTCCGCCAGCACATGTGGTCCAAGGGCGCGAACCGCGATACCGCCTGGTTCGCGATGATCGACCGGGACTGGCCGCGCATCCGCGCGGCCTACGAGCACTGGCTCGCCGCGTCGAATTTCAACGCGGCGGGCCGGCAGCGCGCGCGCCTGAACGTTGCGCCGGGGGCGCGCTAGATGGTCGCGCCGCACTTCCGCGTCGCGGCAATCGACCTGCTGGAGCGCGACGTGAAGCTGCGCATGCCGTTCCGCTTCGGGGTGGTGACGCTCACCGAGTCGCCGCAGGCCTTCGTGCGCGCGCGCATCCGGCTGGAGGACGGCCGCGAGGCCGAAGGCGCGGCCGCCGAACTGCTGGCGCCGAAGTGGTTCGACAAGGACCCGGCGCTTTCCAACGAGGACAACCACGACCAGCTGCGCGCCTCGCTCGGGCGCGCGCGCGAGCAGTACCGGGCGCACGAGGCGCGCACGGCCTGGGGCCATGCCTCGCCCGGCAAGGGGCTGGTCGAGAACTACGGGCCGGCGCTCCTCGACCGCGCCCTGCTCGATGCGCTGTGCCGCGCATTCGGCGTGTCCTTTTACCGCGCGGTGCAGACCAACCTGGTCGGCGCCGGCAGCTTCGAAGGCATGGACCTGGGCGCTTTCCTCGGCACGCTCAAGCCGCGCGCCTCGATCGCCGCGCGCCACACCGTGGGTTTGGTGGACCCGATCACGGCTGCGGAGCAAAAGGCCCGCGTCGGTGACGGCCTGCCCGAGACGCTGGAGGAAGTGGTGGCACGCTACGGCCAGCGCTACTTCAAGCTGAAGGTGGCGGGCGATGCGCGCGCCGACGTCGAGCGCCTGACGGCGATCGCCTCGGTGCTCGACCGGATCAGGGAGCCGTACTACGCCTCGCTCGACGGCAACGAGCAGTACGAGGACATGCAGGGCGTCGCCGCGCTGTGGGCGCGGATGAAAGCCGAGCCGCGGCTGCGCCGCCTGGTGGACTCGGTCCTGTTCATCGAGCAGCCGGTGAAGCGGCAGAAGGCGTTCGACGCACGGGTGACCGGCATCGACAAGCCGGTAATCATCGACGAATCCGACGATGCGCTGGAGGCGTTCCCGCGCGCGAAGAGCCTCGGCTACCGCGGCGTGTCCTCGAAAACCTGCAAGGGGATCTACAAGTCGCTCATCAATCGCGCGCGCTGCGCCGCGTGGGGCGATGGCTACTTCATGTCGGGCGAGGACCTCACCTGCCAGGCGGGCCTCGCGCTGCAGCAGGACACGGCCCTCGTTTCGCTGCTGGGGCTCACGCACCTGGAGCGCAATGGCCACCATTACGTGAACGGCATGGCGGGGCTGCCGCAGGCCGAGCAGGACGCGTTCCTCGCGGCGCACGCGGACCTCTATGAGAGGAGCAACGGCGCGGTGCGGGTGAAAATCGAAGGCGGCATGCTGTCGTTCGGCTCACTCGATTGCACGGGCTATGCCAGCCAGGCGATGCCCGACTGGAGCAGCATGCGCGAGATGAAACTGCAGAAAGAATCCGCGTGAATACGAGGCGCATCGGCATCATCATGCACGGCGTCACCGGGCGCATGGGCATGAACCAGCACCTCATCCGTTCGATCCTGGAGATCAGGAAGCAGGGCGGCGTGGCGCTGAAGGACGGCTCGCGCCTGA
>CAZOSA010000119.1:0-6191 GCA_964582155.1 uncultured Enterobacteriaceae bacterium
CTAGAAGCGCAACACCACGTTGGCCGACAAGGTCTCGATCCTGGCGCGCCCGCTCTCGAACTCCTCGCCCACCTTGCCGTAATTGTCGTAATCGAGGCGAATGCCCCAGCGCGGGTCGATGTCGAACTGCGCGCCAAGTCCCCAGAAGGCGTTGGTCTTCGACGAGGCGCACTCGTCGTACCACCCACCGCTGTCGCACGATGGAATCCTGGCCGTGCCGTTGTCGACCGCGAGCCGCAGGTTCGCCACCGTGAACGCCGCGCCGAGCCGGGCGTTGAAGGACACGCCGCCCGCGAGCGGCAGATTGGCCGCCATCGCCACCGTGGCGGCGCTCGCGTCGTAGTGGTAGACCGCGGTGCCGCTGCCGGCGGCAAAGCGGTGCTTGTAGCGCCCCAGCGAGGCGATGCCGAATTCGAGCGCCCAGTGGGGCGCCAGGCGCAAGCCGCCGAAGATGCGCGCCGCGGTGTCGGAATCGTCGGCCGTGTAGGGGCCCGTCTCGAGGCTCGTGAAATCGCTGCGCTCGAACTTGGCCTTCGCGGCGCCGAGTCCGCCGCCCACGTACCAGGCGGAGATTTGTGCGGCGGCGTGGCCGCTCGCGATCAGCGCGGCGAGCGCTGCCGCGGCGAGGACCGAAGATTTCCTGTCCATATGAAGCCTCCTTTGGCGCCGTGCGGCGCCTGCTGAGCAAATGTGCCACAAAATACTAAATCGCAGGCGCCTCATCGGCGCTCCGCGAGCACCTCGGCCAGCGCATGGAACAGGTCCACCGAAGCGTCGATCTCGTCCTTGTTGATCGACACGCTCTCGACGTTGATGCCGAGCGGGATGGAACGCGCGTAATCGTGCGCCAGGATGCGGCGCAGGTTGTCGCGGCAGATCTCGATCGATCTGGCCAGCGGGTTGGGGGCGCCGAGGATGCTGCGCTCGGTATCTGCCGGCAGGCGCACGCCCAGCCACCTGAGGAAGGCCATGGTCTTTTCGCGGCCCACGGGAGAGAAAGTGAGCACCACGCGCCGCGGCTCGACGCCGGCGCCGCGGCAGTCGCGCGCATAAGCCGTGAGCAAGCGCTCGCTGGCATGCGCGTGATACACCGTTTGCGAAATGAAATAGCCGCAGCCCTCGATACCCTTGGCGAGCATGCGCGCCGACTCGCTCCTGCCGACGCTATGGCGCTCGGCGATCACCACGCCGCCCACCGTAAATCGGGCCGGATGCGCGGCGGCGAGGCGGATGGCGTTGGACAGCGGGAGCGGATAGCGCACGCCCGAGGTCGGGCGGCCGACGATGGAGAGGAAATCCACGCCGTAGCCCGCGGTGCCGCCGAGCCATTCGTTCCAGGCGGCCTCGTCGGCGGCGCCGACGCACTTGTAAGTGATCGCCGGTGTTCCGGTCAGCTCGCGCAGCCGTTGCGCATAGGCGCGCGGGTCGAGCGTGCCGGAAAAAGCGAACGGCCGCGGGCTGCGGGCGCGGCTGGACTCGTCCTGGATGTCGTATACGACAATGCCGTCGAGCGGCAGCGCGCGCATGCGCTCGGCGAGCTTGCCGGCGGCGTTGCTGACCGCCTGTTCGGATGAGCTGGCGCGCGGCGGCGTGGTGCCGTAGAGAAGAACCTTCTCGCCGGGATCAAGCAGCTTTGACTTGAGATCCATCGATGTACGGCTTGAGCGCCGCATAGACGGCGCGGTTGGCCGGGGCGTCCAGTCCCGCTTCGCGCGACATGCGCGCCACCGCCCCGGAGAGCCAGGGCGCCTCGAGCTTGCTCCCGGCCTCGAGATCCGCGGCCATCGAGGCGCGCATCTCCGCGGGCAGGCCGTCGACGAAGGCCAGGGTCTGGGCGACGAAATCCTCGGGCAGCGCGATGCCGCGCTTCCTGCCCACGGCCCAGGTTTCGCGCATCACCGACTCGAGCAGCCAGCGCATGTCCGCGTCGGCCCGCACCGCACCGAGGGGTTTGCGCGTCACCGTGGTGGTGGCGGAGACCGCGACCAGGAGCACGAACTTCTCCCACAGCACTCGCACTATGTCGTCGGTCAGCTCCGCCTCGATCCTGGCGTCCCGGCACGCGGCGAGAAACGCTTGCGCGCTTTTTCGCTGCGCGGGGAGCACGGGCCCGAAGCGCAGCCGCGCCATGGTTCCGGTCTGCACGATCACGCCGGGCTCGGCGATGCGCCCGGCGATGTAGGCGGCCCCTCCCATGACGCGCTCGCGCCCGAGCACTTTGCCGACGCGCTCGATGGACTCGACGCCGTTCTGGAAGGGGATCACCACGCCGCCCTTCTCGACCAGCGGCCGGATGCGCTCCGCGGCGGACTCCGTGTCCCAGAGCTTCACCGCGAACAGGACGATCTCGGCCTCGCCGAGCTCAGCCGGGTCTTGCGCGGCCTTCACCTTGATCGTCGCGTCACCCAGGGGGCTCTTCAGCGTGAGGCCCTTTGTGCGCAGGGCGTCGAGGTGCTTGCCGCGGGCGACGAAGGACA
The DNA here is from genome assembly GCA_964582155.1 of uncultured Enterobacteriaceae bacterium. GTDB lineage: Bacteria > Pseudomonadota > Gammaproteobacteria > Burkholderiales > SG8-39 > JAABQT01. The sequence goes on from CAZOSA010000119.1 coordinate 2,478, forward strand.
CCTCGTGCCCGGCCTGCGCGAGGCGCCCGCCGAAGTAGCCGCCGACGCCGCCTGCGCCCATTACAGCGATGCGCATGGTCTTACTTGTCCTTTCTTTTCTCTGGCAGCACCAGCGCCGACAGTGCCCAGGAAACCAGGCTGTATACGATGGCGCCGAGCACGCCGGACCAGAAGCCGGCCACCGTGAAGCCCTGCAGGTAGGAACCGACGAACCAGAACAGCAGGCCGTTGATCACGAAGATGAACAGGCCCAGCGTGAGAATCGTCGCCGGCAGGGTGAGCAGGATCAGGATCGGCCGGATGACGGCGTTCACCAGGCCCAGTATCAGCGCCGCGACCATCGCGGTGGTGAAGCTCGCCACCGTGATCGAGGGCATCAGGTAGGCGACCGCCAGCAGCGCCAGCGCGTTGATCAGCCAAACCAGCAGCAGCAAGGGGACAGACCCCATTTTTCTCATTTAGTACCTGTAGTGGTCGGATTTGTAGGGCCCGGTCTTTGGCACGCCGATGTAGGCCGCCTGCTTGTCGGTCAGCCCGGTCAGCACGGCGTTGAGCTTCTTCAGCTGCAGCCGGGCCACTTTTTCGTCGAGGTGCTTGGGCAGCGTGTACACGCCCACCGGGTATTTCCCGGTGTTGGTGTAAAGCTCGATCTGCGCGATGGTCTGGTTGGCGAAGGACGAGCTCATGACGTAGGAAGGATGGCCCGTGCCGCAGCCCAGGTTCACCAGGCGCCCTTTGGCCAGAAGGATGATCCTCTTGCCGTCGGGGAAGATCACGTGGTCCACCTGCGGCTTGATCTCCTCCCACTTGTACTTCGAGAGCGAGGCGACGTCGATCTCGTTGTCGAAGTGGCCGATGTTGCAGACGATGGCCTGGGACTTCATGCGCTTCATGTGATCGTGCGTGATGACGTGCAAGTTGCCCGTGGCGGTGACGAAGATGTCGGCCTTGTCGGCGGCGTAGTCCATGCTCACCACGCGGTAGCCTTCCATCGCCGCCTGCAGCGCGCAGATCGGGTCGATCTCCGTCACCCACACCTGCGCCGAGAGCGCGCGCAGCGCCTGCGCCGAGCCCTTGCCCACGTCGCCGTAGCCGGCCACCAGCGCGACCTTGCCAGCCACCATCACGTCGGTGGCCCGCTTGATGCCGTCCACCAGAGACTCACGGCAGCCGTAAAGGTTGTCGAACTTGGACTTGGTCACGGAGTCGTTGACGTTAATCGCCGGGAACAGGAGGCGCTTGTCTTTCGCCATCTCGTAGAGGCGGTGCACGCCGGTGGTGGTCTCCTCGGTGACGCCCTTGATGTCTTTCGCGACCTTCGAGTACCAGCCGGGCTGCGCGGCGAGCTTCTTCCTGATCGCATTGAAGAGCGAGATCTCTTCCTCGCTGCCCGGCCTGGCCAGCACGGAGGCATCCTGTTCCGCTTTTTTCCCCAGATGAACCAACAGCGTCGCATCCCCGCCGTCGTCGAGGATCATGTTAGGCCCCTGGTCCCCGAACTCGAAGATGCGGTGGGTGAACTCCCAGTACTCGTCGAGCGTCTCGCCCTTGTAGGCGAACACCGGCGTGCCGCTTGCGGCGATCGCGGCCGCGGCGTGGTCCTGGGTGGAGTAGATGTTGCAGGAGGCCCAGCGCACCTGCGCCCCGAGCGCTTGCAGCGTCTCGATCAGCACCGCGGTCTGGATGGTCATGTGCAGCGACCCGGTGACGCGCGCGCCCTTCAACGGCTGGGCGGCGGCGTACTCCTCGCGGATCGCCATCAGCGCCGGCATCTCGGACTCGGCGATAAGGATTTCCCTGCGGCCCCAGTCGCCCAGCTTGAGGTCGGCGACGCGAAAGTCGGCGGACTTGGCATTCATCACGGCAGCATTCATCTTTTCAGTCTCCACAAAGCAAAAGCGCCCGCACCGTTTCCAATGCGAGCGCAGTTGAATTAAGCTGAGCCTGACCCCCTTGGTACGCGTCGGGGACGCAACGCTCCTCAGCGGGCGTGATTATCGCCCAGGCGCCAGGCGCGGCGCAAGGCTGCAGGCGCGCGTCACCGGTGAGAACCGAAAGCCGGTAAATTGGCGGGCATGGCGACCGCCCAGCCGTCCTTCTTCGCCAGCGTCGCGTTCCTGAAGATCCACGACTTCGGCCGAAGGCCCGTGGTGGAGCAGACGCGCCTGCGGGCCCAGCTCGAAGCGGCGGTGGCGGTCACTCTCGGCGACCTGGAAGAAAACGCGCGCATCGTCCTCGACGCGGCGGACGGTGTCGCGCTGGTGGTGCTGGATGACCCGCGCGGCACGTTGCGCATCGCCCAGCGCGCGCTCGCCGCGGGCGCGGCGGGACTGCCGCTCGCCATCGGCATCACCCACGGCGCGGTGCGCCAGACGGGACCCGGCGGCGCCGAAGGCCTGATGGGCGACGGCATCGCGGTGGCGGCCGCCATCGCCGAATTGGCCGGGCCGCAGAAGCTCCTGCTCACGCGCGAATTCCGCCACGCGTTGGCAGATGCCGCCCCCGGCGCGGAAACCACGCTCGCCACGGCGGGCACACACACCGACGCCAGCCTGCGGGCGCACGAGCTCTACCGGGCCGACCCGCGTGCCGCGCGCCGCCGTGCTCAGCGTTATGGCGTGGCCACAGTGCTGACGGCGATCGCGCTCCTCGGCGCGGGCGTCGCGTACCGCGCCTCGGTCGAAGGCCCGCAGCAGTTCGCCGATCGCATGTCCGCGCTGATGAAGAGCGGCGCGCTCGAGCTGCAGGGCCAGGCGGCGCGCCTTTTCGGCAGGCGGGGCCCCTGATGGCGAAGAAAAAGGAAAACCGCATCGGCCGCTACCGGATCCTGGGCGAGCTCGGGCGCGGCGCGATGGGCGTCGTCTACCGGGCCGAGGATCCTTCGCTCGACCGGGTGGTGGCGCTGAAGACCATCTCGCTCGGCGACGCCGAAGGCCGGCAGGAATACGAGAAGCGCTTCCTGCTCGAGGCCAAGGCCGCAGGCAAGCTCACCCACCCCAACATCGTCACCATCTTCGACTACGGCGAGGAGGAGGACTTCGCCTACATGGCGATGGAGCTCCTCGAGGGCTCGGACCTGCGCTCGCGCATCCGCCAGGGCGAGATCCGGCCGATGGAGGCGGTGGAGATCGCGCTGCAGGTCGCGGACGGACTGGGCTTTGCGCACGAGTTCGGCGTGGTGCACCGCGACGTGAAGCCGGGCAACATCATGCTGCTCGAGCGCGGCGCGGTGAAGATCATGGACTTCGGCATCGCTCGCATGCGCCACGCCGAACACAAGACCAGCACCGGCATGGTGCTCGGCACGCCGCGCTACATGTCGCCCGAGCAAATCAGCGGCCAGCCGGTGGATCAGCGCTCGGACATCTTCTCGCTCGGCACGGTGCTCTACGAAATGCTGACGCAAACCTCGCTGTTCTCCGGCCAGGACGTGAACCAGATCGCGCACAACGTCACCACCGCCGAGCCTCCGCCGCCCTCGCACCGCAACCCGGCGCTGCCGCAGATGCTCGATTTCATCGTGGCGCGGGCGCTGAAGAAAGACCCCTCGGCGCGCTACCAGGATGCCTACGAGATGGCCGCGGACCTGCGCGATGCGCTCGCCGAGATGCGCGGGCGCGCGCCCAAGCGCGAGCGCGACGCCGAGGCCACCTACACGCTCAAGCTCGAGGCGGGCGCGGCTACGCTGCCCATCGCGCCCGCGGCGAGCGCCAT
>CAZOSA010000120.1:0-6154 GCA_964582155.1 uncultured Enterobacteriaceae bacterium
CGAGACGCAGTGGGTCAACATGCACCGGCCCTGCGGCCTGTACTGCTGCCGCGGGCCGCAGTTGCAATTCATCATCGGCGAACTCGGACCCGGGATGAACATCAATCGCAACCATCCCAACCTCGGGCCGCGCCTGAGCTTCGTCGATGCGCAGGGCAAGCTGATCGCGCGGTTGGGCGGGGAGGCGGGCCCGGGGCTGGAAGCAGGGAAGTTCATCGCGCCGCACGGCCTGGCGGTCGATTCGCGCGGCGACATCTACGTCGGCGAGGTGAGCTACACTGAATTTCCGCGGCTGTTTCCGGACCGGAGCATCCCGAAGGGCATGCGTTCGCTGCAAAAACTGACCAAAATCGCCTGAAAGGAGAGACCGAAATGATTCATGTCGTCGCCATCATCACCGCCAAACCCGGAATGCGCGAGAACATCCTGCCGCACGTCCGCGCCAATTTGCCCGCGGTCAGGGCCGAAAAGGGCTGCATCGAATACGGCGCCGCCGTCGACGCGGATCCCGCGCTGCCGATGCAGACCAAGTGGGGCCCCGACACCTTCCTCGTTATCGAGAAGTGGGAGAGCATGGAGGCGCTGAAGGCGCACGCCGCCGCGCCGCACATGGCGGCCTACGCGGCGAAAGTAAAGGATATGATCGCCAGCCGGGTGATCCGTATTCTTACGCCGGCCTGAAGGAGGTCCGCCATGTCCGTGCACCCGATTTCATCCCCGCGCGCGGTCGATCCCGTCCGCGAGGCGAAGATCCACCTCGCCGCCGCGCACCGCCTCGCCGTGCTGGACGAGCTCGAGGAGGGCATCGACAACCATTTCACGGTCACCGTGCCCGGGCGGGAGGACCGCTACCTGATCCTGCCGTTCGGCCTGCACTGGTCGGAAGCGCGGGCGAGCGACATGATCGTGTTCGACGAGTCCGGCCGGACGCTCGAGGGCGAGGGCGTGGTCGAGCTTTCGGCGCAGTGCATCCACGCGCCGATCCACCGCCTGTGCGGCGCGCGCGTGGTGATGCACACCCACCAGACCTGGGCCATGGCGCTCAACATGCTGAAGGACAACCGCCTGCTGCCCGCGAGCCAGACCTCGGCATTCTTCCATGGCTGCGTCGCCTACGACGACACCTACACGGGTACGGCGGACACGCTCGAAGAGGGCGAGCGCCTGGCGCGCGTGATCGGCGAGAAGCACGTCCTCTTCATGAAGAACCACGGCGTGCTGGTGACCGGCGCCACGGTGGCGCAGGCCTACCGGCGACTCTACAAACTGGAGCGCGTATGCCGCGCCCAGGTGCTGGCGATGGGCACCGGCAAGCCGCTCGAGGTGCTCTCGGAGGCGATCGTGGCCGAGGTGCAGTCGCCGCCGGAGCACGACCGCCACTCGCGCACGGAGCGCGAGCGCATGTACTTCGAGGCCATGATGCGGGTGCTCGACCGGGAACTGCCGGGCTACGCCGACTGAAGCCCGGCTTGACCCGGTTCCCGCGGCTGCGCCGGGATCGCGCGGCAGCGATGCCGTTCATCATGCTGGTGACGCTGATCGACATGATGTCGATCGGCCTGATCATTCCGGTGCTGCCGGCGATGGTCGGCAGTTTCACCGGCTCGCAGGCGGACCAGGCCTACTGGTACGGCGTGGTGACCTTCGCCTTCAGCCTGGCGAATTTCTTCAGTTCGCCGTTCCTCGGCGCTCTGTCGGACAGCCGCGGACGCCGGCTGGTGCTGCTGCTCGGCTTCTGCGGCATGGCGTTCAGTTTCCTCGCCACCGTGCTGGCCACCGCAATGTGGGTGCTGATCGCGGTGCGGGTGGTGAGCGGTGCGATGCAGGCCAACGTCTCGGTGGCCAACGCTTACGTCGCGGATATCACGCCGCCCGAAATGCGCGCCAGGCGATTCGGGATGCTGGGGGCGATGTTCGGCGTGGGCTTCATTCTCGGCCCGGTGATGGGCGGGCTGCTGGGCGCGATCGACCTGCGCCTGCCGTTTTTCGTCGCCGGCACCCTGGCGCTGCTCAACCTGCTCTACGGGTACTTCGTGCTGCCAGAATCGCTGCCGCCGGAGCGCCGGCGCGCTTTCGAGTGGAAGGCGCTCAACCCGGTCGGCGCGCTGCGCGGCCTGGCGCAGACCAAGGGCGTGGGGCTGCTGGTTGCCGTGGTCGCGTGCAGCGGGCTGTCGCAGTTCGTGCTCTACACCACCTGGGTGCTGTACACGACCTTCAAGTTCGGCTGGGGGCCGCTGGAGAACGGCTGGTCGCTCGCGGCGGTCGGCGTCGTGTCGGCCATCGTGCAGGGCTTGCTGCTTGGCCGCCTGCTCAGGCGCTTCAGCCCGCGACGCCTGGCCGTGCTGGGCCTGGTGTCATCGACCCTCGCCTACCTGATGTGGGGCGCGGCGACGCAGGGCTGGATGATGTTCGCGATCATTTTCGTCAACCTGCTCGGCGCCACGGTGGCGGCGTCCATCCAGAGCCTCATTTCGCAGGCGGCGGACGCGCGCAACCAGGGGCAGGCGCTCGGCGCAGTGGGCGGCCTGAACAGCCTGATGGCGGTGATCGCCCCGGTGATCGGCGCGCCGCTGCTGGCGATGGTTTCGCACCTGCCGCAGGGAGACTGGCGCATCGGCGCGCCGTTTTACTTCTGCGCGACGCTGCAGGCGGCGGCACTGGTCCTGGCAGTGACCCACTTCCGCGGCGAACGTGCCGCGCGGTCGGCGCCGGCCTGATCGCTGCGTGGGAGCCTAGCGGCCGGCGAGAAACGCCAGCAACAGGCGAGTGACCTCCGCGGGCTGCTCCTGCTGCACCCAGTGGCCGGCGCCTTCGACGAAGTCGCAGGCCAGCATGCGGCTGCAGGCGCTGTCGCGCATCCTCGCAAGCTGCCCGGGCCGCTGGTACGGGCCCCAGTCGCTCTTGCCCGCGATGAAGCAGGATGGCACATCGATCTTGCGTCCCGCATGGGCGGCGAGTTCGGCGTCGAAGCGGCCGGTGGTGCGGCTGCGGTACCACAGCAGCGCGGCCTGAAAGCCGGTGCGCTCGAACTCCGAGCTGTAGACGTGCAGTTCGTCCTCAGGCAGCCAGCGGCAGGCGGCGATCTGCGCGGCCGAGGGCATTTGGGGCGCCACCGTCTGCGCCATGTTCTGCGCGAGATCCATGACGTAGTAGGTTGGCATCTTCGCAAGCTCGCCCGCGCTCCAGGCGGCGAGCTCGTAGGGCTGGTTCGCCTTCCAGTCGGCGCTCTTCACGTGGTAGTAGGCGCGCAGGAAGGCGTGCACGCCCTGAGGGCAGCGCAGCATGTCGGCGTCCGCTTCGCGCGTTGAGTAATACCACTGGTAATGCTTGCGCGGCCGCGGCAATGCCGCCAGCGCGTCATGCACCGGGTCCGGTGGCGGCGCGGGTGAGGAGGGTGGTCCCGCAAATGGCGCGCTCATCAGCGCCAGTGACTTGAAGATTTCCGGATGCAGCAGCGCGCACCAGGCCGCCACCGGCGAGCCGAAGTCGTGGCCGATCACGGCTTCGACCGATTTTATTTTCAGGATTTCCAGCAATTGAATCGCATCAAGAACGAGATTGGTCAATCGATATGACTCGAGATTCCCATCGTAGCGACCGTCCCAACCCGTCGTCCGCCCATAGCCCCGCTGATCGGGCGCCAGCACGTGGTAGCCGGCCCGCGCAAGCGGCAACATGACTTTCCGCCAGCTCCAGGCTAGTTCCGGGAAGCCGTGCAGCAGCAGCAGACAGGGCCGGCCAGGGGATTCGTGTCCGGTCTCCAGCAAGTGCATGTCCAGGCCGTTGACGCCCCGAACCATGCGCGAGCGGACGCCGCCGGGCAGCGGCAAGGGCGCGAAGCTGGTCAGCGGTGGCGTTTTCTCGCCAGCGCCGCGCCGTCGGCAAGCACTTTGAGCTTGGCGATCGCGGTCTCGCGCTGCATCGGCGCCATGCCGCAGTTGGTGCAGGGAAAGAGACGGTTCTTCGGCACGTACTTGAGCGCCTGCCGGATCGTCGCCGCGACCTCCTGCGGCGTCTCAACCTTGTCTGAAGCGACGTCGATCACGCCCACCAGCACGTCCTTGCCCTTCAGGAGCTTCATCAGCTCCGGCGGCACGTGCGAGTGGATGCACTCCAGCGACACCTGCTTGATCCTGCTCTTTGCCAGCGCCGGGAAGATCTCCTCGTACTGGCGCCATTCGCTGCCCAGCGTCTCCTTCCAGTCGAGGTTGGCCTTGATGCCGTAGCCGTAGCAGATGTGCACGCAGGTCGTGCACTTGAGGCCCTTCGCCGCACGCTCGAGCGCCTTGATGCCCCACTTCTTCACGTCGTCCATGTAGACGTTGAACGCCGGCTCGTCGAACTGGATCACGTCCACGCCGTCCTTCTCCAGCGCGCGCGCTTCCTGGTTGAGGAGCTCCGCGAACACCATTGCCAGCTTTTCCTTGTCGCCGTAGTGCCGGTCGGCAATGGTGTCGACGATGGTCATCGGGCCGGGCATGGTAATCTTCAATTTCTTTTTCGTGTGCGCCCGGGCGATGCGCGCTTCGGTCTGGTGCACGCGGCCTTTGAGCCGCAGCGGGCCGACCACCACCGGCACCATGGCGTCGTAACGGTTGTTGCGGATTCCCATCTTCACCTTGTGCTCGAAATCGATGCCCTCGATGGCTTCGAGAAAACCGTGCACGAAGTGCTGGCGCGACTGCTCGCCGTCGGTGACGATGTCCAGACCGGCGTCCTCCTGTTCCTTCAGCCACAGTAGCGTCGCGTCGCGCTTGGCTTTTTCCAGGTCCGCGCCCGATGATTTCCACGCGGGCCACAGCTTGTCGGTTTCGGCGAGCCAGAAGGGCTTGGGCAGGCTGCCGGCAATGGTGGTCTCGAACATGAATTCCTCCCTGACGCGAAGTCTACTGCTTCAGGCGCATCGGGAGCAGCCAGGCGATGGCCATGAGCTGCAGGACGCCGAGGATGGCGAAAGCCGCGGCGTAGCCTTCCGGCGCGTAGCGCCCGTCGCTCACGGGGTACAGGCGCAGCACTGCGCCGATGCCCCACTGGAACAGGAACGAGACCCCGAACATGAGCACGTTCGACGCGGTGTTCACGCGCCCGGTCATCTCCGGCGGGAACAGCGGCGTCAACAGCGCATAGGCCAGCGCCGCGGAGATCGCCGTGAAACCGTACACGACGAGGATCGCGCCGAGCCCGGTCTGCACGCCCGCGGCAAGCAGCGCGAACATGGCGAGCGACACCGATTGGCCGAGCTTGTACACCGTCAGGCGCGGCACCCCGGCGCGCACCAGGCGGTCGCTGGAGACGCCGAAGAACACCGAGCCGACGGCGTAGGCGATCGCCGCGGCGAGCAGGTAGTTGGCCACCGCCGCGCGCGTCTGCCCGGCGACGTCGTAGAGCCAGGGCGCGAGCCACAGGCCCTGCAGCGCCTGGTAGGCCGCGTGGCACAGCACCAACGGCGCGGCGATGCGCCAGAAAGGCACCGAGGCGAACACTTGCCCGAAGCCGGCGATCTGCGCGCGCAGCGTCTGGCCGTGGCCCGGCAGCGGCTTTTCCGGAACGACGAGGAAGATCAGCGCAGCGGCGAGCACCGAGGCGGCCGCGAGCCCGTAGAACAGCGTGCGCCAGCCCAACGGGCCCAGCAGCGCCTCCACCGGCGCGGTGGCCGAAAGGCCGCCCAGGCCGCCGATGGCGAGATACAGCCCGTTCAGCGTCGCCAGCCGCGAGAGCGGAAACCAGAGCGTGAACGCCTTGATGGCGCCCATCAGGCCCGCCGACACCCCCAGGCCGATGAGCGCGCGGCCGATGGACAGCGTGAGGAGATCCTGCGCCAGGCCGAAGGTCAGCGCACCCGCAGCGGCGACGCACATCAGCGCCGCCACCACGCGGCGCGGCCCGTAGCGGTCGAGCAGCACGCCCAGCGGCAGCTGGAAGGCCGCGAAGGCGAGGAGATAGGTGGAGGTGAGAAAGCCCAGGTCCGCGGGCGAGAGCGTGAAGTCGCGCGCCAGGTCCCGGGAGATGACCGCGTTGACGTTGCGGAAGAAAAAGGAGAGGAAGTAGCCCGAAGCGAAGGGGCAGAACACCATCAGCAGCAGCTTCGGATTCACCGCCGAATTGTAATGGGCTAAGCTTGCGCGCATGGCAGCCAAGCGCCTCATCGTCGGCA
>CAZOSA010000121.1:0-6152 GCA_964582155.1 uncultured Enterobacteriaceae bacterium
CTGCCGACCCAGCTGCACCTCATGGAGGAAATCAGGAAGGTGAAGCGCGTGATCGACAAGGCATTGCCGGGCGCGCCGCACGAGGTGCTGCTGGTGCTCGACGCCAACACCGGCCAGAACGCGCTGGCGCAGGTGCGCGCGTTCGACGCGGCGCTCGGGGTGACCGGCCTCATCCTGACCAAGCTCGACGGCACCGCCAAGGGCGGCGTGGTCGCTGCCATCGCGCTCGCGCGATCCAATGCCTCGCTCGCGCGATCCAATGCCTCGAGCGAAAAGCCGATACCCGTGCGCTTCATCGGCGTCGGCGAGGGACTGGACGACCTGCGCCCCTTCGATGCCGGGGAATTCGTCGCCGCCCTCCTGGAATGACCGAGAGACGCCAGGCGACAGACGAGAGAAGTGGGCACTAACTTCGCCTATCGTCTATCGTCTCTCGCCTATCGCCTCTCACCTCTCGCCTCTCGCCTCTCGTCAAGATGATCTCCTTCAGCCAGGTCACCAAGCGCTACCCCAGCGGGCTGGAGGCGTTGAAGGGCGTCACGCTGACGATCGAGGCTGGTGAAATGGTGTTCATCACCGGCCATTCGGGAGCGGGCAAGAGCACGCTGCTCAAGCTCGCGGCGGCGATCGAGCGGCCGTCGAGCGGCAGCGTCATCGTCAACGGCCAGAACGTGGGCGCGCTGAGGGCGCGCGCCGTGCCGTTCCTGCGCCGTAATTTCGGCCTCATCTTCCAGGACCAGAAACTGCTCTTCGACCGCAGTGCGTTCGACAACGTGATGCTGCCGCTCGCCATCACCGGCTTCGAGCGGCGCGAGGCCGCGCGGCGCGTGCGGGCGGCGCTGGACAAGGTCGGCCTGCTCGCCAAGGAGAAATCCTTTCCGGTCACGCTCTCCGGCGGCGAGCAGCAACGGCTCGCGATCGCGCGCGCCATCGTTCACCGCCCCGCCATCCTGGTGGCCGACGAGCCCACCGGCAATCTCGACGCCGCCTACGCCGCCGAACTGGGCGAGCTGTTCCGGTCGTTCAACCAGGTCGGCGTCACCGTGGTCATCGCGACCCACGACGAAGCGTTCGCCGCGCGCCTGAAGCCCCGCCTCGTCTCACTCAGGGAAGGGAGGGTCGCGACATGAGCCGCAGGACAAAGGCCTTTGCAGGCCCGGAGTTCAAGGTTCAAAGCCCGGAACGCGGAACTCGGAACAAGGGAGTCCCCGCATGACCTGGTTCTGGCATCACCTCGACGCCTTCCGCACAACGCTCGCGCGTCTCATGCGTACGCCGGTGGCAACGCTGCTCAACGTCGGCGTGATCGGCATCGCGCTCGCGCTGCCGGTCGGGCTCTACGTCGCCCTCGTCAACCTGCAGGGCGTCGCGCACACGCTCGCCTCCGATCCCCAGCTCTCGGTGTTCCTCGCGCTGGACGCCGGCCGCGCCGACGCCGAGAAAATCGCGGCGCGCCTGAAGAGCCACGCGGGCGTGCGCGAGGCGCGCTACGTGCCGCGCGAGCAGGCGCTGAAAGAGCTGAAGGCGAGCACCGGGCTGGCCGACGTCGTGGACAGCCTGCCCCAGAATCCGTTGCCGGACGCCTTCGTGGTGCTGCCGCGGGACACGCAGCCGCAGGCGCTCGAGAAGCTGCGCGACGAAGTGCGCGGCTGGCCCAAGGTCACGCACGTGCAGCTCGACACGGCGTGGGCGCGGCGCCTGGAGGCGGGATTGAAGCTCGCGCGGCTGGCGGTGGGCCTGCTGGCGACGCTGTTCGCCTTTGCGCTGGTGGCGGTGACTTTCAATACCATCCGCCTGCAGATCCTCACCCGCCGGGAGGAGATTGAGGTTTCCAAGCTGATCGGCGCGACCGACCCCTTCATCCGCCGCCCGTTTCTCTATTTCGGCGCGCTGCAGGGGCTGGCTGGTGGCATCGCCGCCTGGGCGATCATCTGGGTGGGCGTGTGGCTCCTGAACGGGGCGCTCGCCGACTTGGCGCAACTCTATGCCGCCCGCTTTGAGCTGCGGCATCTCAGCCCGGAGGACAGCCTCTCTCTGCTCGCGTTTTCCTCCGGGCTGGGCTGGTTCGGCTCCTGGCTCTCGGTCAACCAGCACCTGGCGGGCATCGAGCCCCACTAGCATTTCGCCGGGCTCCGACGCGGCGCAACCTCACCTCCATCAAGTCCCTGATTCGATGCCGATATTGCCTCAGAGTTCGGTCTGTAACCTCATGACTCGATGGAACTTTCCCAGGTTCTGGCACTCATAAACCCTGACTGCTAAACTTAAATGCACAGAGGGGTTTAGATGAACAGCTTTGCATTACCGGTTCCATCGGCTGTCGGCAGCCCGGAAACCTACGTCCAGAGCGTCTATCGCTTCCCGCTCCTGACCCGGGAGCAGGAGGTGGAGTTCGCCCGCCGCTACCGCAAAGAGGGCGACCTCGATGCGGCGCGTGAACTGGTGGTCTCGCACCTGCGGGTGGTCGTCGCAATCTCACGCGGCTACCTGGGCTACGGCCTGCCGCAGGGCGACCTGATCCAGGAAGGCAATATCGGCCTCATGAAGGCGGTCAAGCGCTTCGACCCCGAGCGCGGGGTGAGGCTCGTTTCGTTCGCCGTGCACTGGATCCGCGCCGAGATGCATGAACACATCCTGCGCAACTGGCGCATCGTGAAGGTCGCGACCACCAAGGCGCAGCGCAAGCTGTTCTTCAACCTGAGGAGCCTCAAGCAGAGCTTCAACAGCCTCGGCGTCGAGGACGTCAAGACCATCGCGCAGCAGCTCGGCGTCAAGCCCGAAGAAGTCGTCGAGATGGAGACGCGGTTGAGCGGCAAGGACGTTGCGATCGAGCCCGCGGGCGACGATGATGATGAAAAGTTCGCGCCGATCGCCTATCTTGCTGCGGAAGACGCCGAGCCTGGCCGCATCCTCGAGCACGAGGAAACCGAGCGCCTGCAGAGCCGCGGGCTGAAACAGGCGCTTGCGGGCCTGGATGCGCGCAGCCGCCGCATCGTCGAGGCGCGCTGGTTGAACGAGAACGAGAAGGAGTCTGCGACGCTGCACGATCTTGCCGCCGAATTCGGCGTCTCGGCCGAGCGCATCCGCCAGATCGAAATGAAGGCGCTCGCCAGGATGAAGGGCGTCATCGCCCGCCAGGCAACGTAACCGATTTTAGAAAGTGTGTCTGACAAAGCCCCGGCGCCGCCGGGGCTTTTTTACGTACCGGCGAGCAACAGCCGGATATCGTGGAGCATCGCGGTCGCGCCCTGCCCGTATTGAGCGAACAGGCGCAGCCTGCCCTCGCGGTCGAGGATGAAAGTGCCCGCGCCGTGGTCCACGCTGTAACCGCCGTCCTTGGCCGGCTGCTTCTGGTAGAACACCTTGAATTCCTTCGCTGCGCGCGCGGTCGCATCCCGGTCGCCGTAGAGCCCGAGAAAAGCGGGATTGAACGACGGCACGTACTGCTTGAGCAGTTCGGGCGTGTCGCGCTCCGGGTCCACCGTCACGAACAGCACCTGCAGCTTGTCGGCGTCGGGGCCGAGCGCCTTCGCCACCTGCGCCATCTCGGCGAGCGTCGTCGGGCAGACGTCGGGGCAGTGCGTGAAGCCGAAAAACACCGTTACCACCTTGCCGCGGAAGTCTGCCAGCGTGCGCGGCCTTCCGTTGTGATCGGTGAGGTTGATCTCTCGTCCGAAGCCTGCCCCCGTGACGTCGGTGAGCTTGAACTTGGGCGCCTCCGGCGCTTCGCCGCAGCCCGCGAGCAGAGCCATGAACCATGTTGCGAAAAGGAACTTCATGGGAATCCCGCCGCGCTGAAAACCGTTACAGCGGCACGCGGAAATAGTGGTCGAGAAGCAGCGCCGCGAAGAGCAGCGTGAGATAGACGATGGAATAGCGGAAGGTGCGCTGCGCGAGCCGGTCGCTGTAGGCGATGTAGATGCGCACCGCGTACCACAGAAACACGGCATTGAGCACGATCACGGCGGCAAGATAGATCGCGCCGCTCATGCGGGTGACGAACGGCATCAGCGTCACCGCCGTGAGGATCACGGTATAGAGCAGCACGTGCAGGCGCGTGAACTTGTCGCCGTGCGTCACCGGCAGCATCGGCACGCCGGCCTTGGCGTACTCGTGCTTGCGGTAGAGGGCGAGCGCCCAGAAATGCGGCGGCGTCCAGGCGAAGATGATAAGGAACAGCAGCAGCGCGTCGGGCGCGATTTGGCCGGTGACGGCAGCCCAGCCCAGCACCGGCGGCATCGCGCCGGAGGCGCCGCCGATCACGATGTTCTGCGGCGTCATCGGCTTCAACACCACCGTATAGATGACGGCATAGCCGACGAAGGTGGCGAGCGTGAGCCACATGGTGAGCGCGTTGACCCACTGGTACAGGATGAAAAGCCCCGCGCCGCCGACGATCCCGGCGAAAACGAGCGTCTGCACCGAAGTCACCTGGCCGCGGGGCAGCGGGCGGCGGCTCGTGCGCGTCATCACGGCGTCGATTTTCTGCTCGACCAGGCAATTGATCGCAGCGGCCGCGCCCGCCGTGAGCGCGATGCCAAGTGTGCCCGCGATGAGCGCCTGCAGCGGCACCATGCCCGGCGTGGCGAGAAACATGCCGATCACCGCGGTAAACACGATGAGCGAGACGACGCGCGGCTTGGTGAGCTGGTAGAACTGGCTCGCCCGTGTAGCGAGCGGCTGGCTGGCGAGGCTGGACGACATCAGCTTAAGAACAAGAAATGGACAAGATTTAAGAAGCTCTTCGGAAGACGACGAAGTTTAACACCACCAGCGCGGCCAGCAAAAGCGCGGCGCCGGCATTGTGCGCGGCTGCCAGGACGACCGGCACCCGCAGCAGCACGTTCGCGATGCCCAGCCCCGCCTGCGCCACCAGCAGCACGAGCAATACTGCCCCCGCGGTTCGCAGCGACGGGGTCCGCAGCGCCCACAGCGCCAGAGCGCCGAGGAAAGCGAGCGTCACCAGAGCGCCGGCTCGATGGCTCCACTGAATCGCATTCAGCGCCTCCTGCGAGAGCGGCGCGCCGGCCGCGGTCACGCCGAGCTCGCGCACCACGTGAAACGCGTTCGCGAAATCCGTCTCCGGCAGCCACTGTCCGTGACACGACGGGAAGTCGGTGCAGGCGAGCGCCGCGTAATTGGCGCTGACCCAGCCGCCAAGCGCAATTTGCACGACGAGCACCGCCAGCCCGGCAACCGCCCACGGCCTGAACGCACGCGCGATCGCGGCCGGCGCCGGCTGCGGGTTGATTTCCCGCAACGCAAGCCACATCAGCAGCGCGAGCGTCGTCATGCCGCCCAGCAGGTGCAGCGTGACGATGGCGGGCTTCAACAGCATCGTGACCGTCCACATGCCGAGCGTCGCCTGGACTGCGACCACCGCGACCAGCGTGGTGGCGAGCCAGGGCGTCCGGCCGATCTCGCCGCGCTTCCGCCACGCGATCGCCGCGATCGCGAGTATGAGCAAACCCAGCGTGCCGGCAAGATAGCGATGAAACATCTCTTTCCACGCCCGCCCGGCATCGACCGTCTTCCCCGGGAAGGCCTGCTCGGCCTTCGCCACCTCGTGCACCTCGTCCGGCACGCCGAGGAGCTGCCCGTAGCAGCCCGGCCAGTCGGGGCAGCCCAGCCCTGCGTCCTCCAGCCGCACGTAGGCGCCCGCCACGATCACGATGAACGCGAGGGCGGCGGCGCACAGGACCAGGGGGCGGTAGAGGTTCATCCGACGCGCGACGCCTTGAGCAGGCGCGCGAGGTCCTTGATCATGAGCCGGGGATCAGGGTCGCGTGGAAAGCGCAGCATCAGGTTGCCGAGGGGGTCGATTACATCAGGATTGGCATTGAAGCGGCTTTGCGGTTCTGCCCAGTATATCCAAGGATCCGTGCCGCGGAACGGGTTGCGCGCGGCGCGGGCTAGCCGGCCAATTACGTGCCGTTGCGCCCATTCGGCAGGTTTGTTGTTTATGATGGCGTTGCAGCAGTTTTATTTTGGTTTTGATCAACGATTTGCTGTGGCAGTCAATGCAACCAGCAACCTCTCGCCGGTTGCCAGTTGATGTTGGCCGCGGAGGAATGGATTCGACACTTGGAGACAATCAGATGGACCTCACCGTAGGGATACTGCTGGGGACATTTGTCCTCTCGGTCCTGGCC
>CAZOSA010000122.1:0-6142 GCA_964582155.1 uncultured Enterobacteriaceae bacterium
GTGCCCTACAAGGGCGGCGGGCCGGCGATGCAGGACCTGCTCGGCAAGCAGATCGCCTCCATCTTCGCCACGCCGATCTCGGCCGGGCCGCACATCAAGAGCGGCCGCATCCATGCCATCGCCGTCACCAGCGCGGCGCGCACCGACTTCATGCCCGAGGTGCCGACGATCGCCGAATCCGGCTACCCCGGCTTCGAGGCCACCAACTGGTACGCCTACGTCCTGCCGTCGAAGACGCCGAACGACATCATCGATCGCTGGAACCGGGAGCTGGTCAAGGTGCTCAACGCGCCGGAGGTGCGCAAGGCGCTGCAGGCGCAGGGCATGGAACCGGCACCCGGCACGCGCGAGGCGCTCGCCGCCTACATCAAGCGCGAGTACGACACCTGGGCGAGGGTGGTGAAGGAAGCCAATATCACCGCCAACTAGGCGATGCGCACGACGATCTTGCCGACGTGGGCGTTGGCTTCCATGCGCGCCTTGGCCGCGGGAAGCTCGTCGAAGCCGTAGACACGGTCGATGAGGGGTTTGATGCGGCCGTCGGCAAGCAGCGGCAGCAGGCTCGCGGCGAAACCCCGTACCGTCGTGCTGCGCTGCTCGGCGTTGCGCAGCTTGTTGGAGACTCCGAACAGCGTAAGGCGTTTGGAGTGCAGCGCATCGAGATCCATCTCCGCCTTCAGCGTGCCGTCCATGTAGCCGACCACGGCGAGCCGCCCCTCGAAGCCGAGCGCGCGCACGCATTCCGCGAACACGGTGCCGCCGACGTTGTTGATGCACAGGTCGGCGCCCTTGCCGCCCGTGGCCTGCAACACCGCTGCGCTGAAATCCGGCGCGCGGGTGGCGAGCGCGGCATCGAGGCCGAGGGATTTGAGCTGCTCGAGCTTTTGCGCCGAGCCCGAGGTGCCGATCACCCTGGCGCCGAGCGCCTTTGCGACCTGCAACGCGACCACGCCGACGCCGGAAGTCACGCCGGTGACGAGCAGCCACTCGCCTGCCTTGAGCCGGCCTTGCGCAAGCACCATGTCGTACACGACCAGGAATACGATCGGCACGGCGGCGGCCTCCTCCCACGACAGGATTGCCGGCACCGGCAGCGTCTCGCGCGCGTCCATCAGCGCGTACTCGGCGAAGGCGCCGGGGCAGCGGCCCATGACCCGAGCGCCCGGCTTGAACTGCGTGACCCCGGCGCCGAGCTTCGTCACTTCGCCCGCGGCGTCCATGCCGGCCGCCCTGGGCGAGTTGGGCGCGCCGATGATCTCGCCGCGGTTCAGGCCCGCGGCGCGCACGCGCACCAGCATCTGGCCGGGGCCGGGCTCAGGCGGCGCGATCTCGCGTGCCTCCAGCGCGGCGCGTCCGCCGTCGGCCTTGAGGTAGTAGGCGCGCATGGTCAGCCCGGCGCTCCTGCTGTCAGCGCCGGGCTTAGCCCGGTGCTCCTATGGCCACCGGCCGCAGCGGCGAGCCTGCCGCGCCCTGGTCCCGGAGCGGCAGGATCATGGTGCAGGAAGTCCATACTTTGTCGCGCGCGAGTTCGTCCAGTTTCGCGTTCTCGATGTGGTGAATGCCCATCTGCGTGAGCAGGTGGTGGTGCACGGTGAACGGCAGTCCCGGCTGCGTGCCGGGCGCGGGGCCCGCCTTCCCCTCGAGCATGCCCTCGGGCACCGGGTCCACGAACGGCGTATCCAGCCCGACCGCCACCACGCGCCGCTCGCCGAGGAACAGGGCGGCGTCGTGGGACAGGCCCGGCGCCTTGGTGTAGTAGACCTTCTCGGTATCCGGGTCGCGCCAGTGCTCGCCCCAACCGGTGCGCACGTAAACCACGTCGCCGGGCTGGATGCCGCGCTTGTCGAGACCCTGCGCCTTGAGCATGGCCTCGATGTGCTTCGCGCTCACCATCTCCCCTGCCTTCATCGGCTGGCCACCGCCGACCACGGCCATCGCGTCGAGCAGCACGGCGCTGGTCACGATGGGCGGCGCTTTTTCCATGCCGAGCTTGAGCAGTGGCGAATCCGGCGCGGGTTTCACATCGCCCTGCGTGTGTCCGCCGTAGTAGCGCAGGTTGTCCGCGGGGTAGGGCGGCTGTCCGTCCCAGGGCTCGGCCATGAAGGCGAAGTGCCCGAGCGCGTCCATCTGCGTGCCTTGCGCGCCGGGCTCCGCGCCCTCGTTGAACGATTCGCCGTTGAAGCCGTGGCGGGTGCCGGGCAGTCCCGCAGTGGACTTGGGTTTTTGCGCGTACGCTCCGCTGAAGGGCGACAGCGGCATGGTGTTGGAGCGCGGGTAGGAAAGCTCGTAGGACTTCGCTTTCGCCTGGCCGAGATGCCAGGCGCAGCGCGCCCAGGTGGCGGGCCCGATCTGGTTGGCCATGCCGCGCTCGTCGCCCGCCGCCCAGGGCGGCTTCGGCGTCTGCTTTATCGATTGCGCGAGGATCTTCCACGGCTCGATGGCGCTCGCGGGGGCGGCGGCGAGGCAGGCGGCGAGCGCAAAAGCTGCGGGGGCGAAGCGCGGAGCTTGCATGAAGTCTCCTGGAAAAAAAGGAAGGTCGCCGTAATCCTAGCTTGATTCCATGTAAGCTCGCGCGGTCTTGCCGCGAAGAGATTCGAAATTGCGCATCGCGCGCATTATCCTGCTGTCGCATCTGCTCGCCGCGCCGCTCGCGGCGTCGCCGGCAGGCGACAGGCTCGCCGAAGCCTTGCCCGAAGGCGGCGCGGGCTCGGGCGGCGCGGCGCGCGCGGAGCGCTCGCCCTACCGAGGCGACGGCACGCGCTACGACTACCTGCCGGTGAATATGTTTCTCGGCGAGCGCGTCTACGTGCATTCGGACCGCGTCGGGTTGAAGTGGGACCTGGACGCGGCGCGACGCGTGGACGTTTTCCTCGCGCACCGCTACGAAGGCACGCCGCTCGAGCGCGCGCCGGCGGTGCTCGCCGGGATGGCGCTCCGGGAGCAGGGCACCGATCTCGGCATCGGCTACCGCGCCCGCGCCCCTTGGGGCACGCTGAGCGCGGAGTTCCTGCGCAACGTGGACGACGCCTCGGACGGCGCCGAGCTCCGCCTGCGCTACGAGTTGGAGCACCGGCGCGGGTTGCTCCGCCTGTGGCCGCAGGCGACGCTCTCCTGGCGCGGCGCGAAGCTGAACGACTACTACTACGGCGTGCGCGCGGCGGAGGCGACGGCGGCGCGCCCGGCCTACGAGGCGGGCGCGGGCCTCAACCTGCAGCTCGCGCTCTACGCGACCTATCCGCTGAGCACGCACTGGCGGCTCCTCGCCGGGGTCGCGGCCACGCAGTGGCCGGGCACCGTGCGCAACAGCCCGATCGCGGCAGGCGGAGTGCAGACCGCGGCGACGCTTGGGCTGCTCTACGAGCATTCGGCGCAGAAAGACGCCTGGAGCGAGTCGCGGCCGCTGTGGGTGAAGCTGTACTACGGCAGGGCGAGCGAGTGCGACGTGGCCAAGATCGTGCGCCTGGTGTGCACCTCGACGCAGACCCCGGAAGAGCAGCGCGTCTCCTCGATCGAGTTCGGCCGCACCCTGATCGAGCGCGTGTACGGGTGGAACATGGATATCGCCGGCTACATCGGCCTGCTGCACCGCGACGAGAAGGGCTTCCAGCCCGACCACTGGCAGGTGAACGCCTATTTCAAATCGTACTGGTACGGCTTTCCCTGGCGCGAGCGGGTGAAAACGCGCATCGGCATCGGCTCGGGCCTGTCCTACTCGGGCCGCGTTCCCTGGCTGGAGGTGCGCGACCAGGCGCGGCGCGGCGAGAACGTCAACAAGCTGATCACCTACCTGGACCCGAGCATCGACGTGAGCCTGGGCGACCTCATCGGCAGCCGTCCGCTGAAAAACACCTTCGTCGGCCTGGGGGTGTCGCACCGCTCGGGCATCTTCGGCCTGTCGCGGCTGCTCGGCAACGTGGACGGCGGCTCGAACTACATCTACACCTACGTCGAATTCGCGCTGTGAGCTGCCACAAGTGAACTCCACACGCATTTGCATGGTCCGCCACGGCGAAACGGCGTGGAATGCGCAGGGCCGCGTTCAGGGCCAGACCGACGTGCCCCTGTCGCCGGTCGGCGAGGCGCAGGCGCGCTCGCTCGCGGTCGCGCTCGCCGGCGAGCGCTTCGCGGCGATCTACTCGAGCGATCTCGCGCGCGTGCGCCAGACCGCGGCGCCGGCGGCGCGCGCACTCGGCATTGAACCGCGGCTCGACGCGGCGCTGCGCGAGCGCCACTATGGCAAGTTCGAGACGCTTACCTACGCCGAAGCGCGCGTGCGCCTGCCGGAGGATTACGCGCGCTTCAAGGCCAAGGATCCCGACTACGATTTCGGCAGCGGCGAGAGCCTGCGGCGCTTTTACGATCGCGCGATCGCATGCATCGACGCCATCGCTTCGCGCCACGCGGGCGAGTCGGTGCTGGTGTTCACCCACGGCGGCGTGCTGGAGATGCTGCGCCGGCACGCGCAGGGCACGGGATTGACGGCGCCGCGCGATTTCGAAATCCCGAACGCGGCCATCAACTGGGTCGAAATCGGGCCGCAGCGATGGCAGGTGCTGGCGTGGGCCGAGCGCGGGCACCTGGACGCGGCGCTGGACGAACTGCCGGACTAGGGCCTGGCCAGCGGCGGTTCGTCCATCAGCGCGATCTGCTCGCGCAGCTCCAGGATCCGGTCCTGCCAGTAGCGCTGCGTATTGAACCAGGGAAACGCGGCGGGGAACGCCGGGTCGTCCCAGCGCCGCGCGATCCAGGCCGAGTAGTGGATCAGGCGCAGGGTGCGCAGGGCCTCCACCAGGTGCAGCTCGCGCGGCTCGAACTCCCGGAACTGCTCGTAGCCGGCGAGGACATCCTCGAGTTGGCCGCCCATCTCCGCGCGATTGCCCGAGAGCAGCATCCACAGGTCCTGCACCGCCGGGCCGCTGCGCGCGTCGTCGAAGTCGACAAAGTGGGGCCCGGCGTCGGTCCACAGAATGTTTCCGGCGTGGCAGTCGCCGTGCAGCCTGAGCGTGCGCACTGCGCCCGCCCGCCCGTAACAGTGCGTCACGCTCGCGAGCGCCAGGTCCACGGCGCCTGTCCAGGCCTCGAGCAGGTCGGGCGGCACGAAGCGATGTTCCAGCAGCCAGTCGCGGGGCTCGCGGCCGAAACCCTCGGCGTCGAGCGCGGGGCGCGCGGCGAACGGACGTGTCGCGCCGACCGCGTGAATGCGGCCGATGAAGCGCCCGATCCAGTTCAGGGTGTCGCGGCGGTCGAGTTCCGGCGTGCGCCCGCCGCGGCGCGGGAACACCGAGAAACGGAAACCCGCGTGCGCGGCGAGCGTCCCGGCGCCGAGCGCGAGCGGCGCCACCGCTGGGATTTCGCGCTGCGCGAGTTCCTGGACGAAGGTATGCTCCTCGAGGATTTGCGCGTCGCTCCAGCGCCCCGGCCGGTAGAACTTGGCCACCACCGAGCCGCCGTCCTCCAGCCACACCTGGTACACGCGGTTCTCGTAGCTGTTGAGCGCGAGCAGGCGGCCGTCCCCGCGCAGGCCCACCGTGTCGAGCGCATCGAGCACGGTCTCCGGAGTAAGGCCGGCGTAGGGCGCGGTCGCGGTCATTCGATCGGCTAGACTATCACCGCATATGAATGCCGCCTCCGCCAACGCCCTCGAGATCAGCGACCTGCACTTCGCCTACGGATCGAACCAGGTATTGCGCGGCCTGTCGCTCAACGTGCCGCGCGGCAAGCTGGTCGCGATCCTCGGCACCAGCGGATGCGGCAAGTCCACGCTGCTCAAGCTGATCGGCGGCCAACTGCGTCCGGCGCGCGGCAGCGTGCGCGTGGATGGCGAGGCGGTGCACGAGCTCGACAGCGACGGCCTCTACGCGCTACGCCGCAAGATGGGGATGATGTTCCAGACCAGCGGCCTGTTCACCGACCTCTCGGTTTTCGAGAACGTCGCCTTCCCGATCCGCGAGCACACTGCGCTGCCCGAGGCGCTGATCCGCAGCCTGGTGCTGATGAAATTGCACGCCGTCGGCCTGCGCGGCGCGCACGGGCTGCGCGTGGGCGATTTGTCCGGCGGCATGACGCGGCGCGTGGCGCTGGCGCGCGCCATCGCCATGGATCCGATGCTGGCGATGTACGACGAGCCCTTCGGCGGGCTCGA
>CAZOSA010000123.1:0-6133 GCA_964582155.1 uncultured Enterobacteriaceae bacterium
GTCGGGCTTCCTGTCCTTGGCGCGCTGGAAGAACGGCGTGAAGTCGGGCACCTGGCCGGGCCCGCCCATCGGGATCTCGTCGATCACCTTGCCGCCCGCGGACTCGAAGCCTGCCTTGAAGGCCTGCAGGCTGTCCTTGCCCGGCGGAAAGTCGCTGTAGCCGACCACCGCGGTCTTCGCCTTGACGATCTTCGCCGCCGCCTCGCCCATGGCGAATCCGGAATGCCACATCGAAAACGAGACGCGCGCGATCATCGGCGAGAGGTTGGTGATCCAGGCCGTGCCGGCGTTCATCACCACCAGCGGCTTTTTCGCCGCGGTGGCGAGCGGCGCGGAGGCAATGGCGTCGGGCGAGTAGATGAAACCGGTGAGCAGGTCCACCTTGTCCTGCGTGATGAGCTCCTGCACTGCGGTCTTCGCCTCGGCGCCGCTCGGGTTCTTCGAGTCGCGCTTCACCAGCTCGACCTTGTAGGGGCCGAACGCGGTCGGGTTGAGCTTCATGAACATCTGGATGCCGCGGTCCACCTGCTGGCCGAATTCGGCGCCCACGCCCGTGAAAGGCAGCACCACGCCGACCTTCACCGTCTGCGCCTGCACGCCCGCCGCGCAAGCGGCGAGCGCCGCGGCGAGCGCAACTTGCAACCAAGGATTACTGCGTTTCATCGTTTCCCCTCTCCTAGTTAATAACGGCGAGCGCCGCCGTAATCTTCGTCGAACAGCGAGAACGGCGGCGTGCGCCCGACCAGGGCTTCGATCAGCGCCAGCTCGACGTCCGTATGGTTGATGAAGGGCGCGGGCTGGATGCGCCTGGCGGCGCCCGCTTTGAGCACGTAGCGCGGCGCGTCGTGGTGCCTTGAGACGATACGCTCGGTGACCGAGGGATCGTCCGGCGCCGCGATCTCGATCTCGCCGTAACAGTTGCAGACGTAGCTCAGGTCCGGCCGCGCCTCCACGTACAGACCCGTGCCGCGGATGCCGATGGTGGAAGTCGGGGTAATCACGCGCTTGGCCGCGCCCCGCCCGAACACCGACAGCACCGCGCCGGCGGCGAGGCGCATGGTGTTGACCACGAAGTTCGACCCGCCGATCTCCAGGCTGCTGTTTCCGCGCAGAATGAAGGCGTCCGCCCCGACCACGAAGATCAACTGCGCGCCCTTGCCGGTCTCGATGCGACCGGTGGCGCCGATGCTCGTCGTGGACGTCGCGGCCTGTCCATTCACCGTCACCGGGCCGGTGGCCTCGTAGATTGACCGGCCCGATGGCAGGCGCTGCGGCCTGCGCCCGAAGAACTGCGCCCGTGCGCCGGGAATGCCGCCCGCGGCGAGCAGTCCCGCGGCCAGGGCCTTCAGCAGGAACGCACGTCGGGGGTCTTCGGCATCGTTAAAACGCTTGGACATGGACGCGTCTCTTTCGCTGGACGGATTGGCGACGTATTATCACGCGCAAGCCCACCTTGGGGGAAGAAGCATGAAGCGCACCACCGTCATCGCCGCAGGCCTCCTGCTGGCCGCGCCGCTGGCCAACGCGCAAGAATGGCGCTACGGACTGAGCGCGGACATCGTCCACGACGACAACGCGACCCGCGGGCTGTACGACGGGAAGAAGTCCGACAACATCCTTGGCATCGAGGGGACGGCCACGCGCAGCCTCCTGCTCGGTCCGCGCAGCGGCGCGCTGTTTCGCGGCGGCGCGCGCTACTCGCAGTTCTTCGATATCAAGGACATCAGCAACCTCGCGCTTTTCGGGCGCGCTGCCTGGCGCTACCAGCCGACACCGGGCTTCAGCGCGCCCTGGTACGAGGTCGCGGGGCAGGCCCAGCTGCTGCGGCATGCCGATAGCGAATTGCGCGACGGCAGCATCGTCTCCTTCGAGGCGAGCGCGGGCAGCAACGTGACCGACCGCACGCGCCTCGCCGGCGGCGTGGGCCTGGACAAGCGGAGCGGCGGCGGCACTGCCGGGCTCTACGACCTGTCGACGAACCGGATCTGGGGCACGCTCGACGTGCGCGTCGGCCTGCGCAACACGGCGTATGCGCGACTGACGCGCCAGGCGGGCGACCACGTGTTCAGTTCCGGCTCGGTGCAAGGGTTGAATCCGCTCGTATGGGAAAATGATCCGGCGCTGCGCGGCCCACTCGGCCTGACTGTCGCGAACGCCTACCGGGTGGATGCAACCAGTTTCATCTACGAGCTGGGATTCAATTATCCGTTGGGTCGGAGCGACGCCCTGGACTTCTCGGCGGCGCGGATCAATACGAAGGTAGGTGAAGGCGCGTACGAAGGAAACAAGTACACCGCGACGCAAGTGCGCGCGAGCTACCTCTACCGCTTCCAGTAGCTCAGGTCCCGGAAATGTAGCGCTGGAAAAACAGCGTGACGCCGAACCCGGCGAGCGCGAGGCCGGCCAGCGCCACCGCCCCGGTTCCCGCAATCAGCAGCGCGTCCAGCAGCGAAATGCCGGCGATCAGGCTCACCACCGCGCGCGGAATGTCGCCCTTGCGGCGCCGGCGTAAAAACCACAGCGCCACCAGCATCCAGCCGGTGAACAGCAGCCAGATCAGCCCCGCCGCCGGCTGCGCCACCACGAGCCAGGCGCCGTAGGCCACCGGCGCGGCGAGGAACACGAGCGGCCAGAGGTTCTCCACCCGGCCCAGGTTCTCCTGCTTGGCGACGTAGGTCAGCCCGATCAGGTAGCACAGCATGAGCGCGGCGCCGATCCACAGCCGATCGGGCAGCGCGAGCGTGGTGCACAGGCCCGCGCCGACATAGATCAGCACGCGGCACAGCCCCATCACCACCGGGCCGAAGACGTTCTTCTTGTGATGCCAGTCGTAGAAGGTGATTGCGACCGCGAGGGTCAGGCCGGCGAGCGCGGGCGCGATGCCGAACCACGCAAGCAGCACTACACCGGCCGCCATCAGGCCGAAGCCATAGGCGAATACTTCGCGGGCGCCAATCTCCCCCGAGGGGATGGGTCGCTCGGGGCGCTGGACGGCGTCGAACGACGCGTCGAACGCGTCGTTCAGGAACATGCCGCCGGTATAAAAAAGAGAGAACGCCAGCAGCATGAGCGCGAACTCCGCGCCGAATCCGCCGGCGCCGGCGAGGACCGCGCCGGCCAGCGTGTTGGTCCACACCGTCGGCAGATTGGAGACGCGCCCCAGGTGGAGCGCCGTGCGCAGCTTCACTGCTGCAGCTGCGCCTTGACCCAGTTCAGCTCGCGCGCGATCGCCGAGCTCAGGTCGACGTTGCGGTAGGACTCGGGGAGGA
Organism: uncultured Enterobacteriaceae bacterium; assembly: GCA_964582155.1. Lineage (GTDB taxonomy): Bacteria > Pseudomonadota > Gammaproteobacteria > Burkholderiales > SG8-39 > JAABQT01. The sequence goes on from CAZOSA010000123.1 coordinate 3,270, forward strand.
CGTCCCAGGTGTAGGTCTCGACCTCGAGGTGCGGGCTGATCGGCGCGGCCCGGTGCAGCGCGAGGATTTCGGCGAGAAACGACTGGGTGGTGCCGAAATGCGCCATCTGCTCGAGGAACACCGGCACATGGAAATGCACGCGCCATTCGGCGCCCGCCGCGCCGCCGGATTCGGCGAGCGCCTGCGGCAGGTCCACGAAGCGGCGCAGCTTGCCGTTGGCCTTTTGCACCACCTGGTGCAGATACACGGGTTCGGCGAAGGCGGCGAGGTGGCGCGCGCTTTCCCGGTCAAACGCCGCCACCCTGAGCGCGGAGCTGAGCTGCAGCTTGGCGATCAGGATGCCGTGGGCGCGCAGCTGCTCGATGCTCGCCTTCGGATCCTCGAACTCCACTGCGGCGTGGCAGACGTCGTAGCACACGCCGATGTGCCGGCGCATGGCGGACTCGGCATCGGCGGGCGCGAGGCCGGTCAACGCGGCCAGCCGGGCGACTGCCTTGCGCTCGAACAGGCGCTCCTTGAAGAACGCGACGGTTTCCTCGATGGTCTCGAGGTAGCAGCAGGGCTCGGGCTCGAGCGCCAGGGCGATCGTCTGGCCGGTCCGGCGAGCAATGCCGACCAGGTGCGCCACGTGGCGGATGAGATGATCGGTGACCGCCTCCAGCCGCCCGTCCGCCCAGGGCTTGAAGGTGCAGGGAACGGTGCTGACGCTTCCGTTCTGTCCCGCCGGCAGCAGTTCGCTCAGGAGGTCGGCCAGGTGGTCGGTGTACGCCAGCCGCAGCGGGTCGCTCCAGTCAGGCTTGTAGGCGTCCTCTTTCACCGCCCGGCCGTGAAACGCGCCGTACGGGAAGCCGTTGATGGTGAATACGTAGTAGCCGCCCTCGGCGAGGAAGCGCTTCAGCCCGGCAAGCGCGCCGGGATCGCGCAGGCCCTCGGCGGCTTGATGCCCGAGGCGCAGCCCGACACCGAGCGGCCGGTCCCTGGCCACGGCCGACTTGATCGCCGGCAGGTGCCGCGCGAGGCCGCGCATCACCTCGTCCAGCGGCTCGCCCGCGTGGATGTTGGTGCAATAGGTGAGGTGTCCGAGATCGCGTCCCGCATTGCGATCCGCGGAGAGATGCATCAGGCGCTCGCGCGCTCTTTCAGCCAGGTCATCGCCTGGCGCATGCGCTCGCGGTCGATCTCGTGGACTTCGACTCCGGTGCCGATGCCTCCGAGCAGCGTCACGCTCAACTCGCCGCCCAGGTGCTCCTGGAATTCCCGCAGGCCTTCCAGGATGGCCCATTCGCCGTTCGCGCCGGCCTTGGCAAGCGCCGGGTGCCACAGCTCGAAGCCGAGATATTCGAGCAGCGCGCAGATGCGCTCCTCTTCGCCCGCGGGCAGCAGCCCCGAGAGCACCGAATAGCGCGCATCCAGCGCCATGCCGATCGCCACCGCTTCGCCATGGCGCACGTGATGCCGGGTGAGGCTCTCCAGCTTGTGCGCCGACCAGTGGCCGTAGTCCAGCGGGCGCGCGCTGCCCGACTCGAACGGATCGCCGCCCTGGCCGATCTGGCGCATGTGCAGTTCGGCGCAGCGCCGGATCATATGGGCCATCGCCGCGCGCTCGAAGGTGGCGAGATTGTCCATGTTGCGCTCGATCCAGCCGAAGAACCGGGCATCGCGGATCAGCGCAACCTTCACCGCCTCCGCCATGCCCGCGATCTTGTCGCGCTCGGGCAGCGCGATGATGAATTCCAGGTCGTTCAGCACTGCAAACGGCGGCGCGAAGGTGCCGACGAAGTTCTTCACGCCCTGGAGGTTGACGCCGTTCTTGACCCCGACGCCCGAGTCGTTTTGCGCGAGCACGGTGGTGGGGATGCGGATGTGGCGCACGCCGCGATGCGTGGTGGCGGCCACCAGGCCGACCGCGTCGAGCACCGCGCCGCCGCCGACGGCAACGACATAGGAATGGCGATCCAGGTGCAGCTCGAACAGCCGTTGCTGGATGCTTTCGACGAAATGCAGCTCGGACTTGATCTTCTCGCCGCCGGGTACCGCGACCGGTGCGCAGGCGAGTTCCATCACGTCGGCGTGCCGTTGCGCGTAAAGCGTGATCGCGTCGGCCAGCGGCGCGGGCCCCGCGTTCAGGCCGTCGTCGACGAACACCACGACGCGGTGGCGCTTGGCAGGTTCGAGCCGGCACAGCACGTCGCGCAGCGCCGGGTTCCCGGGGTCGAACACGCCTTCGGTGAACACGACCGGGAACTCGTACGGAACCGAGAACCGCTGCCAATGGGTGTCGGTTCGCGTTTGCGTCGAGCGGGCGTCCGCGGCCATCTTCAGGATCCTGCCTTAGAATTGATTATATGCGCTACGTACACATCGTCCTCGGCCTGCTGATGGTGGCATTTGCCGCCGTCCAGTACAACGACCCCGACGCGCTGCTGTGGGTCGCCATCTACCTGGTGCCGGCCGCATGGGCGTTCGCCGCCGCGTTCCGCCTGGCGCAGGTGCGATCGCCGGCCGGAACATGGCTGCTGTGGCTCAGCGTGGTCCTCGGCGTGGCCACCACGGCCTACTACTGGCCCACCGTGCCCGGGTTCTGGCGCAAGGACACGTGGTGGGTGGAGGAAACAGCGCGCGAAGGCATGGGCGTGATGATCGGGTGCGCCGTGCTGCTCATCGTGCTCGCCACGGCCCTGCGGCGCAAGCCCGCCGCCTGATCGCCGCTAAGGCGAGAAATCGTTGCTTTTGATGTAAGCGACGACGCCTTTTCGCTGCTCGTCGGAGAACACGTCCTTCCAGGCCGGCATCTTGCCGAAGCCGAAGGTGACGCGGTCATAGATGAAGTCCGGCGCCATCTGGCCGGGATTGAGCTTGGGCGC
>CAZOSA010000124.1:0-6124 GCA_964582155.1 uncultured Enterobacteriaceae bacterium
AGCCGCCCTTGGCCCGCGTCATGAACACCAGCCGCTCGAACAGGTGCACGTCCTGCTCGTTCTTGAGCAGCGCGCCGTGCAGGGGCGGGATGATGGTCTTGCGGTCGTTCGAGCGCAGCGCTTCGGCCGGGATGTCCTCGGCCAGCAGGAGCTTCAACCAGTCGAGGAGTTCCGAGGTGGAGGGTTTCTTCTTCAGGCCCGGCACTTCGCGCACTTCGAAGAATACCTCCATCGCCTCGCGCAGCAGAGATTTCTTCAGGTTGGGAAAGTGCACGGCGACGATTTTCTCCATCGTCTCCCTGTCGGGGAAGCGGATGTAGTGGAAGAAGCACCGGCGCAGGAAGGCGTCGGGCAGCTCTTTTTCGTTGTTCGAGGTGATGAACACGATCGGCCGCTGCTTCGCCTTCACCAGCTCGCGCGTCTCGTAGACGTAGAACTCCATGCGGTCGAGCTCCCTCAGCAGGTCGTTGGGAAACTCGATGTCGGCCTTGTCGACCTCGTCGATCAGCAGCACCACCGGATGATCGGACGAGAAGGCCTGCCACAGCATGCCCTTGACGATGTAGTTGTGGATGTCGTGCACGCGCGCATCGCCCAGCTGCGAGTCGCGCAGGCGGCTCACCGCGTCGTACTCGTACAGGCCCTGCTGCGCCTTGGTGGTGGACTTGATGTGCCACTCGAGCAGCGGCACGCCGAGCGACTTCGCCACCTGCACGGCGAGCATCGTCTTGCCGGTCCCCGGCTCGCCCTTCACCAGCAGCGGCCGCTGCAGCGTGATCGCCGCGTTGACCGCGAGCGTGAGGTCGTCGGTGGAGACGTACTCGGCCGAACCTGAGAAACGCATCAGGGATCCTTGACCAAAATCGCATTATAGGCGCGCGTCTTGGGCCTGAATTCGCACAGGTCGCGGATCGGGCACGACGGGCACCTCGGCTTGCGCGCCACGCACACGTAGCGCCCGTGCAGGATCAGCCAGTGATGCGCGTGCAGGCGGAATTCCCCGGGCGTGAACTTGAGCAGCTTCGCCTCCACCGCGAGCGGGTCCTTGCCCGGCGCGAGGCCGGTGCGGTTGGCGACGCGGAAGATGTGCGTGTCCACCGCGATGGTCGGCTGGCCGAAGGCGACGTTCAGCACCACGCTGGCCGTCTTGCGTCCCACGCCCGGCAGAGCTTCCAGCGCCTCGCGCTGCGCCGGCACCTCGCCGCCGTGGCGCTCCAGGAGCAGCCTGGACAGCGCGATCACGTTTTTCGCCTTGGTGCGGTAAAGGCCGATGGTGCGGATGAGCTGCGCGAGCCGCGCCTCGCCCAGGGCGAGCATGGCCCGCGGCGTGCCGGCGAGCGCAAACAGCTTTGCGCTGGCGAGGTTGACGGACTTGTCGGTGGCCTGCGCCGACAGCACCACCGCCACCAGCAGCTCATAGGGCGTGCGGTAGGCGAGCTCGGTCTTCGGCGCAGGGTTGGCGGCACGCAGCCGCCGGAAAATCTCCGCGCGGCGGGCAGGGTTCATCTGCGCTTCGCGCGCTCCAGTGCGGCGGCGAGAACGGCGCGCCGGCGGACGCGATCCAGTTGCGATCGCGGCTGCCGCCGTTCCAGGCGCTGCTTGCGCTGCAGCGAGCGCCGCTTCGCGGCGCGCGCATCGGTTTCGGTCCAGGGCGCCGGCGCCGGCACCATGTCGATGCAATCCACGGGGCAGGCCGGCAGGCACAGGTCGCAGCCGATGCACAGCTTGTCCACCACCGTGTGCATCAATCCGCTCGCGCCGACGATGGCGTCCACCGGGCAGGCATCGATGCAGCGCGCGCAGCCGATGCAACGCGCCTCGTCGATCAGCGCGACGCTCGTACGCTTGCCACGCATTCGGCGACCAGGCCGGGCCCGCGGTAGATGAGCCCCGTGTAAAGCTGCACCAGCGAGGCACCGGCGGCGAGTTTCTCTGCGGCGTGCGCACCGCCCAGAATGCCGCCCACGCCGATCAACGCCGCTTCCCCCTTGAGGGCGGCCGACAATGCCGCCAGCGTGGCGGTGGCGCGCTCGCGCAGCGGCGCGCCCGACAGGCCGCCCGCTTCCCCGGCATGCGGCAGGCCCGCTACGCCGTCGCGCGCGAGCGAAGTATTGGTGGCGATGACGCCGTCGATGCCGTGTCGGCGCACCGCGTCGGCGATGCCCTGTACCTGCGCCGCATCGAGCTCGGGCGCGACCTTCAGCGCAAGCGGCACGCGCCGGCCATGGCGGTCCGCCAGCGGCTCCCTGAGCGCCGCGAGGCGCCGCAGCAGCGCGTCGAGCTCGTCCTTGCCCTGCAGCGAACGCAGGCCCTGGGTGTTCGGCGAAGACACGTTCACCGCGACATAGCTGGCGCGCGCATAGACGCGCTCGAGGCAGGTCGCATAGTCGTCCGCCGCGCGCTCGATCGGCGTGTCGGCGTTCTTGCCGATGTTGATGCCGAGCACGCCGCGCCAGCTCGCACGCGAGAGGTTTTCGAGGAAGGCGTCGAGCCCGACGTTGTTGAACCCCATGCGGTTGATGAGCGCCTGCGCCTGCGGCAGGCGAAACAGGCGCGGGCGCGGATTTCCCGTCTGCGGCCTGGGTGTGACGGTGCCGACTTCGATGAAGCCGAAGCCCAGCCGTGCCAGCGCGTCGACGTGCGCGGCGTTCTTGTCCAGGCCCGCAGCCAGGCCCACCGCGTTGGCGAATTGCAGCCCCATGGCGCGCACCGGCGCGCCCGGCACCCGCGGCACGCGCAGCAATCCGAAGCGCAGCGGCGCGTCAGCCAGTTCCAGCGTCAGTGCGTGGGCGAGCTCCGGGTCGAGGGCGAAAAGCAGGGGCCGCGCCAGCGCATACAGCATGCTCAGAAGCGCATGCGCGCGAGATCCGCTTCGCTGAGCCGCCGCCAGCCGCCGCCGCTGAAGCCCTCGATCGGCAGGAAGCGCGCCTTGTACGCCATCTTCGGGCTCTCGCGGATCCAGTAACCGAGGTACAGGTAGGGCAGGCCGAGGGCGCGGCAGGCCTCGATCTGCCAGAGCACGTTATAGGTGCCGAAACTGGCCTGGCGCCGCTCGGGCTCGAAGAAGGTGTAAACGGAGGACAGCCCGTCGGGGAGGTAGTCCACGATCGACACCATCACCAGCTGGCCCTGATCGCGGAATTCCACCAGCCGCGTGTCGACGCGGCTCTGCAGCAGGAAATGCGAGTACTGGTCGCGGCTGTCGTTGTCCATGCCGCCGCCCGAATGGCGGCGCGACTGGTAGCGCAGGTACAGGGCGTAGTGCTCGAGGCGGAACTTGAGCGGCTGCACTTGCGCCGCGAGGCCGGCGTGCTCCTTCCAGGCGCGGCGCTGCGAGCGGCTGGCGATGTACTCGGCCACCGGGATGCGCACCGGCACGCAGGCGCGGCAATTGTCGCAGTGCGGCCGGTAGGTGAAGATGCCGCTGCGGCGAAAACCCGATTTGACCAGGTCGCCGTAGAGGTCGGTATTGATCAGGTGCGAAGGCGTGGCGACCTGCGAGCGCGCCATCCGATCCGGCAGATAGCTGCAGGGATACGGCGCGGTGACGTAGAACTGCAATACCGCGTGCGGCAGGTCATTCAGCCGGGACATTCGGGTCCGATCGTCGAGTCCATTTCCCAGGTGCCTTGTCGTAGTTTACCAACGCTGCGATTTCACGCAAAAACGACCGCCGGGGAATCTCGCGCGCGCCGAGCGAGCCGAGCAGCGGCGTGCGCACCTGGCAGTCGATGAGCGGGAAGCCGCGCCGGCCCAGTTCCCCGACCAGGCCGACCAGCGCCACCTTGGAGGCGTCGGTGGCGCGCGAGAACATCGACTCGCCGTAGAACATGCGCCCGAGCGCCACCCCGTACAGGCCGCCGACCAGCTCGCCCTTGCGCCAGGTTTCGAAGGAATGGGCATGCCCGGCGCGGTGCAGGGCGAAATAGGCCTTGCGCATGTCCTCGCCGAGCCAGGTGCCGCCGCTGTCGCGCCGCGGACCCGAGCATCCCGCCAGCACTTCGCGAAACGCGGTGTCCATGCGCACTTCGTAGCCCTTGTTGCGCGCGTTCTTGGCGAGCGAGCGGCTCACTTTCAGCTCCTTGCAGTAGAGCACCAGGCGCGGGTCGGGCGACCACCACAGGACGGGCTCGTCGCCCGAGTACCAGGGAAAGATGCCGCGCCGGTAGGCCTCCAGCAGGCGCCCGGGCGACAGGTCGCCGCCCGCGCACAGCAGGCCGTTGGGGTCCTTGAGCGCTTTCTCGACCGGCGGGAAGTGCTCGCTGGCGTGCAGCCAGGTCAGCACTTCACCAGCTGCTTGCAGTAATTCTCGAGCTCGGTGACCACTGCGCTGCCCTGCACCGCGCGGCGCGGCGCGCCGCCGTTGTCCAGCGCCAGACGGAACTCGTACTTGGCGAAGAACTCGTTGAACATCTCGCCGCCCAGCGTTCCCACCGCGGTGAGCTCGTCGCTCGCCGCGTCGTGCTCCAGGAGGATCGCGGCGAGCGGCTGCGGCGCAGGCCCGGCGAGCACCCGTGCGCCTTGCGCGGGATCGTACTGGCTGTGCTCGGAGCAGCAGTGGATCACGTTGGCGAACCTGTTGCGCGCACTCTTCTCCGCGCGATAGCTGATGAAGCTGATGTCGCGCGTGGGGTAGCTGAGCTTGTGCGCACAGATCGCCGAGTAGGCGACGATGGAACGCTGCGCGCCGACACCGCCGCGCCATTCGTAGGGCTTGTCGTCCGCCGTCTTCAGTTGGGCCGAGGCCCTGGCTGAGCGGCCGAGGTCCAACAGGAAGCAGGGCGTGGAGGCGTAGGGGTAGTGGAAAATCAGGTTGCGGTTGGCGGGAATGGCCTTCGCGCGAAGCGGCGCACCCGTTTCATCGACCAACCTGGCCCGGTCGTAGAGGTGCGGCCGCGCGTCAGCGGCGAGGGCCGGCACGCCGGCACTCGCCGCGGAGGCGGCGCAGAACCTAATGAACTCGCGGCGCTGCATGCGTCGGATTGTAGCCTTAGAGGTTGTAGCCCTTTTCGTTGTGCAGCACGGTATCCAAGCCCTCGGTCTCCTCGTCGCCTGTCACGCGCAGGCCGGCGAGCGCGTCGGTCAGCTTCAGCAGGAGCCAGGTGACGATGCCGGACCATGCGACCACGGCGAGCACGCCGTAGATCTGCACCAGCACCTGGTCGCCCATGGTCACCTTGTCGGGGTAGCCGACGCCGCCCAGCGCGGCCGCGGCGAACACGCCGGTAAGCGTCGTGCCGAGGATGCCGCCGACGCCGTGCACCGGGAACACGTCGAGCGAATCGTCCACGCCCAGCCTGCGCTTGAGGTAGCTGGTGGCGAAGAAGCAGATCACTCCCGCGGCGCCGCCGATGGCGATCGCGCCCAGCGGCCCGACGAAGCCCGAGGCGGGAGTGATGGTGCCGAGGCCCGCCACCATGCCGGTGACGATGCCGAGCACCGAGGGCTTGCCGTAGCGCATCCGCTCGCAAAGCAGCCAGGCGAGGGATGCGGTGGCCGCACCGATGTGGGTGACCAGCATCGCCATGCCGGCGCTGCCGTCCGCCGCCAGGGCGCTGCCGGCGTTGAAGCCGAACCATCCCACCCACAGCATGCACGCGCCGGTCACGGTCATCGCGAGGTTGTGCGGCGGCATCGCCGTGTCGGGGAAGCCCTTGCGCTTGCCGAGCACCAGCGCGCAGACCAGCGCCGCCATCCCCGCGTTCAGGTGCACCACCAGGCCGCCGGCGAAATCCATCACGCCGATCTTCTGCAGCCAGCCGTCGCCCCACACCCAGTGGGCGATCGGGCAGTAGACGGCGAGCAGCCACAGCACGCTGAACAGCAGCATGCCGCCGAAGCGCACGCGCTCGGCGTAGGCGCCGATCACCAGGGCCGGGGTGATGATGGCGAACGTGAGCTGGAACATGGCGAACACGGTTTCCGGGATGCTGCCCCTGACGGTCTTCACCTCGATGCCGGAGAGCAGGGACTTGCCGAAACCGCCGAACCAGGCGTTGGCCGTGCCGCCATCGCCGAACGCGATGCTGTAGCCCACCACCACCCAGGCGAGTGTCACCGCGCAGGTGATGGCGAAGCACTGCATCAGCACCGAGAGCACGTTCTTCGCGCGCACCAGCCCGGC
>CAZOSA010000125.1:0-5985 GCA_964582155.1 uncultured Enterobacteriaceae bacterium
CTGGCAGCGCCCGCAGGCGTGCACCAGATCCAGCACAGCATCGCCGATGCGCAGCTCGCGCCAGCCGTCCTCCGCGTACGCCGCGGCATCTGCCACGACGATGTTCGGACGAAAGCGATTCATGGCGATCGGCGACTGCAGGGCGGCGTTCAGCGCAACGAGCGAGGCTGCGTTGGTCACCAGCAGTGCCGCGGCATCGCCGAAGGCGAGGGAGGCGCCATTGCGCTGCATGCCGCGCTCGAGCCGCGCGAGCACCAGCGGCGTGCCAAACCAGCGCGTGAGTGCCACGTTCACCGCATCTGCAGCAACGCGCGCGAGGGCACTGCGGCTCCAGACGTGGACCTGCGCCGTGGTCGCAAAGGTGTCCGGCCCGATCTCCAGGGCCTCGCCGTCGAAGGACAGCGCCAGCCGGTCCCCGAGCAAGGCGCCGCGCATTCTCGCCAGACTTGCGTCGTCGCGTTGCGTGAAAACGCGACCGCCGGGCCGCGCGAGGCAGTAGCGGCGATCTCCGACCGGACCGAGCGCATCGATCTCGATCGACTCGAGCGCCACAGCGGCGGCGCCTTTCACGGGGTAGACCCGGAGTGCGGCTACGCGCATCGCAGCCGGCCGCCCTCCATCACCGGCACGATCGGAAAGGCGTCGAAGCGGCAGGCGAATTCGACTTCGTGGGCGAGTCCACGCGCGGCCATCATGCGGCCGACCCGGCAATCCAGCAGTACCTGCGGCGCCTGCGCATGCCGATAAAAGGCCAGCGCGGTGCGCGCCGCATCGGAGAAATCCACCGTCGCGCCCAGCACGCCGGCGAAGCGGTCCACCAGGCAACCCGCGCCGTAGGAGTCCTCGAGATTGAAATTTCCTCCGGACCCCGAGCACAGGATGAGAACGGTGTCGCGTGGATGCTCCGACGCGATGTGCGAGACGATCGCCTGTGCATTGAGCAGCGCGCCGCAATAGACGCGCTTGGCGCCGGCGGCCAGCGTCATCGCCACGGTGCCGTTGGTGGTCGAGTAGATGAGGGCTTTGTCCTTCACGCCGTGCTGCAGCAACGCAACGGGGGCCGCGTGTGCGAAGCCCGGCAGGGTCTCGGCGTACAGCTCGCCTGACAGCACGTAGCTGCCGCCGGTACGCTGCGCGCCTGCATTGCGCGCTGCGCGCTCATCGGCCACTGGTACGACCTCGCTCGCGCCATGCGCGAGCGCGGCGACCATGGTGGTGGTGGCAAACAGAATGTCGAGCACCACGACCACCTTGCCCGGCACGCGGATGCCGTCAAGCTCCTCCTTGCGGGTGAGGACGTGAATCCTGTGGTTGAGCTCGATTTTCGCGCTCATGTCGCGGGGCGGCGGCCGAACATGCCCCAGCCCTCCATCGACATCACCACTTCGCCGCGTTGGTTGAGGGCTTCGGTAAGCGAGCGCAGCAGGCCGACGCCCGGCCGGCTCTTGGAGGCGCGTGATTCGAGCACGGTGCGGCGGTAGGTGATGGTGTCCCCGGGGCGCACCGGCTTGGGCCAGCGGATGTTGTCGAGGCCGGGCGAGCCGAGGCTCACCGTGCGGTTGATGTAGGTATCGCAGTTGAGCCGCATGCCCACCGCGCAAGTGTGCCAGCCGCTGGCGATGATGCCGCCGTAGAACGAGGCCTTGGCCGCCACCGGGTCGGCGTGGAAGGGCTGCGGGTCGAACTGCTTTGCAAACTTGATGATTTCGGCCTCGGTAAAGGCGTGTGTCCCCATCTCCACCGTCTCGCCGACCTTGAAGTCCTCCCAGTAGAGCGTCATTGCGCGGGCGCCGTCGTTTCGTAGCCCAGCACTCGCTTGCGCAGATCCTCGGGCAGAGGCGCAGCCTGCTTCGAGCGCGGCTCGGCATTCACATAAACCAGTTCCGCGCTGACCAGCAGGTCAGCGGCGCCGCGCCGGATCTCGAACCGGAAGGTCATGCTGCTGCGGCCCAGTTTCACCACGCGACACAGCACCTCAAGTTCGTCGTCGTAGTGCGCGGATCCGAGGTATTCGACGCTGGCCTTGCGCAGGAACATGTCGCTGCCGTAGCGTTCCACGTAACCCTCGGGATAGGGCAGGCCGATGGCGCGCCAGTAGTCGGCGACCGCGGTGTCGATGTAAGTGAGGTAGTGGCCGTTGAATACGATCTTCTGCATGTCCACTTCGGCCCAGCGCACGCGCAGGCGGTGCGCGCAAACGAAGTCCTCGCGTGGCATCGGGTCGGTCTCCAGGATAAACCGCGCCAATGTTAGCTTGGAGCCCCGGCGCGCGCGGCTAGAATGGCGTCGCAGTTTGCGCCTCATGGCCATCGAGCCCACTTCAAACACCCCGCGCGGCGAGGAACGCTTCCTCGCGCAGCTGCGCGTCGGCGATAGGCCGGACGTGCCCGCGGTGTACGGCTGGCTGGCGCTCGACCGGCGCGGCAATTGGCTGCTGAGGGAGCCCGGCAGCGAGCGCTTCAGCCGCGTCGGTAACGCTGCGCTGCGCGAATTCATGGCGCGCAACTACGCCGCAGATGCGCTTGGGCGCTGGTTCTTCCAGAACGGGCCGCAGCGCGTGTACGTGAAGCTCGCCTACACGCCGCTCGTCGTGCACTACGAGGGCGATGCGCTGTTCGACCACTGCGCGCGGCCGGTCGAGGCGCTCGAGACCTACCTGGACGACGAGGGCTCGATCCTGGTGCTCGGACAGCACGGCATCGGCCTCCTCGATGACCGCGATCTGGCGCGATTCGCATCCTTTGGCGAAGGATTGCGGCGCATTGCGCGCGGGGAGGTCGCGGCCCGTTTTCACTTCGTTTCCGACCCGGTGCTTTCCTTGCGCTGACCCCGCTTACTCCTTATAATCCGGCCTCTTTTTTGCGCCTGGGCGGCTACGCTTCACTGGACGTGGCCGCCCGGTTCATTTCTGGATACGGAAAAAAATGCCTACCGTCAATCAGTTAGTGCGTTTCGGGCGCTCGACCAAGAGGGCCAAGTCGAAGGTGCCGGCGTTGCGTCAGTCTCCGCAAAAACGCGGGGTGTGCACGCGCGTGTACACCACGACCCCCAAGAAGCCCAATTCCGCGCTGCGCAAAGTCGCCAAAGTGCGCCTCACCAACGGCTTCGAGGTCATCGGCTACATCGGTGGCGAAGGTCACAACCTGCAGGAGCACTCGGTGGTGCTGATCCGCGGCGGGCGCGTGAAAGACCTGCCGGGCGTGCGCTATCACATCGTGCGCGGCTCGCTCGATACGCAGGGCGTCAAGGACCGCAAGCAGAGCCGCTCCAAGTACGGCGCCAAGGCGCCCAAGTCGGCGTAACCGGAAGACCAGCCGCCCATGCCGCGTCGCAGAGAAGTCCCCAAGCGCGAGATCCTGCCGGATCCGAAGTTCAATCATCCGGACGTCGCCAAATTCATCAACGTGCTGATGACCCGCGGCAAGAAGTCGGTCGCCGAGGGCATCGTGTACCGCGCGTTCGATGTCATCAAGTCGAAATCCGGCAAAGACCCGATCGAAGTGTTCACGCAGGCGGTGCAAAACGTGAAGCCGGTGGTCGAGGTGAAGAGCCGCCGCGTCGGCGGCGCCAACTACCAGGTGCCCGTGGAAGTGCGCCCGGTGCGACGCTTGGCGCTCGCCATGCGCTGGATCCGCGAGGCGGCGCAGAAGCGCGGCGAGAAGTCGATGACCGTGCGCCTGGCGGGCGAACTGCAGGAAGCCGCGGAAGGCCGCGGCGGCGCGATGAAAAAACGCGAGGAAGTGCACCGCATGGCGGACGCCAACAAGGCGTTCGCCCACTACAGGTTCTGACGGGATCCTGGTGAATATCGTGCCGCGCAGAACTCCCATCGAACGCTACCGGAACATCGGCATTTCGGCGCATATCGACGCCGGGAAGACCACGACCACCGAGCGCATCCTGTTTTACACCGGGGTGTCGCACAAGATGGGCGAGGTGCACGACGGCGCCGCCGTGATGGACTGGATGGAGCAGGAGCAGGAGCGCGGCATCACCATCACCTCTGCGGCCACCACCTGCTTCTGGAAGGGCATGGACCAGTCCTACCCGGAGCACCACATCAACATCATCGATACCCCGGGCCACGTCGACTTCACCATCGAGGTCGAGCGCTCGATGCGAGTGCTGGACGGCGCCTGCATGGTGTATGACGCGGTCGCGGGCGTGCAGCCGCAGTCCGAAACGGTCTGGCGCCAGGCCAACAAATACCGCGTGCCGCGCCTGGCGTTCATCAACAAGATGGACCGCGTCGGTGCTAATTTCTTCAAATCCTACGAGCACATCCGCAACCGCCTGAAGGGCAATGCCGTGCCGATCCAGCTCCCGATCGGCGCCGAGGACAAGTTCGTCGGCGTGGTCGACCTGGTGACGATGCAGGCGATCTACTGGGACGAGGCCTCGCAGGGCATGAAATTCGAGCGCAGGCCGGTTCCCGCGGAGCTGGTCGCGCCGGCCAAGGAATGGCGTGAAAAGATGGTGGAGGCGGCGGCCGAGGCGAACGAGGAGTTGATGAACAAGTACCTTGAATCGAGCGAGCTCTCGCTCGAGGACATCAAGCGCGGCCTGCGCCTGCGCACGATCAATAACGAGATCGTGCCGATGCTGTGCGGCTCGGCGTTCAAGAACAAAGGCGTGCAGGCGATGCTGGACGCCGTGATCGACTACCTGCCGTCGCCCATCGACATCCCGCCGGTGAAGGGCGCGAACGAGAAAGGCGAGCCCGACGTTCGCAAGCCCGAGGACGAAGAGCCGTTCGCCGCCCTCGCTTTCAAGATCATGACCGACCCGTTCGTCGGCCAGCTGTCGTTCATCCGGGTGTACTCGGGGGTGCTGAGCTCCGGCGACACGGTGTACACGTCGGTGCGCGGCAGGAAAGAGCGCATCGGGCGCCTGCTGCAGATGCACGCGAACGAGCGCCAGGAAATCAAGGAAGTGCGCGCCGGCGACATCGCCGCGGTGGTCGGGCTCAAGGATGTGATCACCGGCGAGACAATCTGCGACGCGAAGAAGATCATCGTTCTGGAGCGCATGGAGTTCCCCGACCCGGTCATCTCGCAGGCCGTCGAGCCCAAGACCAAGGTCGACCAGGAAAAGATGGGCGTGGCGCTTGGGCGCCTGGCGCAGGAAGATCCGTCGTTCCGCGTGCACACCGACGAGGAGTCGGGGCAGACCATCATTTCGGGCATGGGCGAACTGCACCTGGAGATCATCGTCGACCGCATGAAGCGGGAATTCGGCGTCGAGGCCTCGGTCGGCAAGCCGCAAGTGGCCTACCGCGAGACTTTCAAGAAATCGCTCGAATCCGAAGGTAAATTCATCAAGCAATCTGGCGGCCGGGGCCAGTACGGCCACGTCTGGCTGAAACTCGAGCCGCAGCCCGCCGGCAAGGGCTACGAGTTCGTGGACGGCATCAAGGGCGGCCGCGTGCCGCGCGAATTCATCCCGGCAGTCAAGAAAGGCGTGGACGAGGCACTGCAGGACGGGGTGCTCGCCGGCTATCCGGTGGTGGATGTGAAGGCCACGCTGTTCGACGGTTCGTACCACGATGTGGATTCGAACGAGAACGCGTTCAAGATGGCCGCCATCTTCGCTTTCAAGGACGGCATGCGTGCCGCGAACCCGGTGCTGCTCGAGCCGATCATGGCGGTCGAGGTCGAGACTCCGCCCGACTTCATGGGCAACGTGGTCGGCGACTTGTCTTCCCGCCGCGGCGTCATCCAGGGCATGGAGGACGTCATCGGCGTCAAGGTGATCAAGGCGCAAGTCCCGCTCGGCGAGATGTTCGGCTACTCGACCTCGCTGCGTTCGGCGACGCAGGGCCGCGCCACCTACACCATGGAATTCAAGCACTATGCCGAGGCGCCGAAAAGCGTCGCCGAGGCAGTGATCACGGCAAGAAGCAAGTAACCACAAGACTCGGGGACTCAGCGTCATGGCAAAAGGCAAATTCGAGCGTACCAAGCCGCACGTGAACGTGGGGACGAT
>CAZOSA010000126.1:0-5961 GCA_964582155.1 uncultured Enterobacteriaceae bacterium
GGCTCGCCCTGTGGCGGCAGGGGATGAAGGCGCTGGCCGCCTGCGAGCAGGTCTGTTGCAAGCTCTCGTGCCTGTGCCTGCTCGACGCTCCCTGGGATTACGAGGACAACCGCAGGATCGTACTGGAGGCGATCGAGATGTTCGGCAGCGACCGGTGCATGTTTGCGTCGAACTTCCCGGTGGACGGCCTGCGCGTGACGTTCGACCGGATGTTCCAGGACTTCAAGCGCATGACCGCGGAGCTTTCGGCGTCAGACCGGCGCAAGCTCTTTCACGACAACGCCGCAGCGTTCTACCGGCTCTAGCCGGCGAGCCCGCCGCCGTCCGCCATGATCGCGGCCGCTGTCACGTAGCTGGCCTCGTCGGAGGCGAGCCAGAGGATCGGGCAGGCGATTTCGCGCGGCGCCGCCCAGCGGCGCAGCAGGCAGCAACCTGCCGCAATCGCGTCGATCTCCGCTTGCGTGCGGCCGTCCGCGGCGAAGCGCCTCTGGTGAAAGGGTGTGAAGGTGGCTCCGGGGCAGACCGCATTGACGCGCACGCCGTGGCGCGCTTCCTCGAAGGCCAGTGTGCGCGTCATCGAAACGATGCCAGCTTTCGTCACGTCGTACTGGCCCATGCCGGCGCGCGGGATGAAGGCGTGCATGGAGGACACATTGATGACGCTGCCATGGCCGGACGCGCGCAACGCCGGCAGCGCCTCGCGAGCGAGGTAGGCATAACTGAGCAGGTTGACCGCGAGGATTCGCTCCCAGGTCTCGCGCCTGGCTTCAGCGAGCGGCTCGTAGGCGCGGATACCTGCGTTATTGACGAGCACATCGATCCGGCCGAAGGCGCGTTTCGCCTCGGCAACGATCTTCGCCGCGGATTCCTCCACCCCGACGTCGGCGATCACGTCCGTGACATGGGCGCCCGGCACATGGTTGCGGATATCGGCACAGGCCGACGCCATCGCCTCGGCGTCCAGGTCGACCAGCACCACCCGTGCGCCTTCCTCGCAGAACAGGCGCCCCGTTGCCGCTCCGATGCCGCCCGCGCCGCCCGTGATGATCGCAACCTTTCCGTCAAGCCGTCCCACGCGGATTTCCCCCGGTTCGCCGGTTCGTTGTGCGCAAGGCTATCATTCGCGCGCCCGCCGCTCGACCACATCACTTATGATCGGGCCTGCAAAGGGGTGACATGAACCAGTTGGATTTCAAGGGCCGCACGGCGGTCGTCACCGGCGGCATGCAAGGCATCGGCGCAGCCATCGTCAAGCGGCTCGAAGCTTCCGGCGCAAAGGTCGCGATCTGGGACCTGGATGGCCCGGGCAAGGTGGACGTCTCGAGCGACGGTTCGATACAGGCTGCAGTGAAGAGAACGCTCGGCGAGCTCGGCAAGATCGACATCCTCGTCAACAACGCCGGCATTGCCGGCCCCACCATGCCCGTGGTCGACTATCCGATCGAGCAATGGGAGCGGGTTATCCGGGTCGACCTGACCGGCCCGTTCCTGTGCTGCCGCACCGTCGTGCCGCACATGGTGAAGGCGGGCTACGGCCGCATCGTCAACATCGCCTCGATCGCCGGCAAGGAAGGCAACCCCAACGCGGCGGCCTACGCCGCCGCCAAGGGCGGACTGATCGCCTTCACCAAGGCGCTCGGCAAGGAGCTGGCGCAATCCGGCGTGCTGGTCAACTGCGTGACCCCGGCGGCGGCGCAGACGGCGATCCTCGACCAGGTGACACCGGAATTCGCGAAGTTCATGCTGTCAAAGATCCCGATGGGACGCTTCGTCAAGGTGGAGGAGATCGCTGCGCTGGTGTGCTGGCTGGCGAGCGCGGACTGCTCGTTCTCCACCGGCGCGGTGTTCGACATCTCGGGCGGAAGGGCGACCTACTGACATGGCCAAGAAAACGATTCCCTTGCGCAGCGTGCAGTGGTTCGGCCGGCAGGACATCTACGGCTTCATCTACCGCAGCTGGACCAAGAACCGCGGCATCCCGCAGGACCAGTTCGACGGCCGGCCGGTCATCGGCATCTGCAACACCTACTCCGAGCTGACGCCTTGCAACACGCATTTCCGCACCATCGCCGAGCACGTCAAGGCGGGCGTGCTCGAGGCGGGCGGCTTCCCGCTCGAATTCCCGGTGATGTCGCTCGGCGAGACGCTGCTCAGGCCGACTGCGATGCTCTATCGCAACCTCGCCTCAATGGACGTGGAGGAATCGCTGCGCGCCAACCCGATCGACGGCACCGTGCTGCTGGTCGGCTGCGACAAGACCACGCCGTCGCTGCTGATGGGCGCATCCTCAGTGGACCTGCCCACCATCGCGGTCTCGGGCGGACCGATGCTCTCGGGCAAGTACCGCGGCACCGACATCGGTTCTGGCACCAATACCTGGTCCATGTCGGAAGATCTGCGCGCGGGCAGACTCACGTTGGAAGAGTTTCACGAGGCCGAATCCTGCATGCACCGCTCGCACGGGCATTGCATGACCATGGGCACCGCTTCCACGATGGCTTCGATGGTGGAGGCGCTGGGCATCGGCATGCCCGGCAACGCGGCTTACCCGGCGGTGGACGCGCGCCGCAACGTAATCGCGCGCCTGGCAGGACGGCGCATCGTGGAACTGGTCAAACAGAGGATCACGATCTCGAAGATCCTCACCAAGCAGGCATTCGAGAATGCGATCCGCGCCAACGCCGCGATCGGCGGCTCGACCAACGCCGTGATCCACTTGATTGCGATCGCGCGGCGCCTGGGCGTCGACCTGACGCTGGAGGACTGGGACCGGCTCGGGCGCGGCGTGCACACGCTCGTCAACCTGATGCCCAGCGGCAAGTACCTGATGGAGGACTTCTGCTACGCGGGCGGGCTCCCCGCCGTGCTCAGGGAACTGGGTCAGGCAGGACTGTTGAACAAGAATGCCATCACGATAAACGGCAAGACTGTCTGGGAGAACAACAAGGATGCGCCCTGCCACAACCGCGACGTGATCTTCCCGTTCAAGAAGCCGTTCAAGAAGAACACCGGCATCGCTGTACTGCGCGGCAACCTGTGCCCCGACGGCGCCATCGTCAAGCCCTCTGCGGCGACGCCTGAATTGCTCAAGCACCGCGGCCGCGCCGTGGTATTCGAGAACATCGAGGATTTCCACCGGCGCATCGACGACCCGCGGCTCGACATCGACGCGAAGTGCATCATGGTGCTGAAGAATTGCGGGCCGAAGGGCTACCCGGGGATGGCGGAAGTCGGCAACATGCCGTTGCCACCCAAGCTGCTGAAGAAAGGCGTCACCGACATGGTGCGCATCTCGGACGCGAGGATGAGCGGCACCGCCTATGGCACGGTGATCCTGCACATCTCGCCCGAGGCCGCGGCGGGCGGCGCGCTGGCGCTGGTGGAAAATGGCGACATGATCGAGCTCGACGTGGCCAAGCGCCGCCTGCAGCTGCTGGTGGCGCCCGGGAAGCTGGCGCAGCGTCGCGCGAAATGGAAAAGACCGAAGGCGCCGCTTGCGCGCGGCTACTGGAAACTGTACTTCGACCACGTGCTGCAGGCGCACGAGGGCGCGGACCTGGATTTCCTCGTCGGCAACAGCGGAAGCTTCGTGCCCCGCGACAACCATTGAGGAGGCGCGCATGTTGCAAGCCGCCGAGCTGACCATCCGCCTGCATCCCGAGGACGACGTGGTCATCGCCCGCGTCGAGATTCCGACCGGCACGCTGCTGACCAGGGAGAACGTGCGCGCCATCGCCATCATTCCGGCCGGGCACAAGATCGCCGTACGAGCGATCGTCAAGGGCAAGGCCGCGCGCCGCTACAACCAGGTCATCGGCTTCGCCACGTGCGACATCCAGGCTGGCGACCACGTGCATGTGCACAACCTCGCGATGGGCGACTTCGTGCGGGACTACGCCTACGCGTCGCTGGCGAAGCCGACCGACTTCGTGCCGCAGCCAGCCACCTTCATGGGCATCGTGCGCGCCGACGGGCGCGTGGCGACGCGCAATTACATCGGCATCCTGACCAGCGTGAACTGCTCGGCCACGGTGGCGCGCATGGTCGCGGACCACTTCAGGAACAACCTCGCCGATTACCCGAACGTGGACGGGGTCGTCGCGCTCACGCACAAGACCGGCTGCGGCATGGCCTCCGAGGGCGAAGGCATGGAACTTTTGCGCCGCACGCTCACCGGCTACGCGCAGCACCCGAATTTTTTCGCCGTGCTCAACATCGGCCTGGGGTGCGAAGCCAACCAGCTCAACCTCTGGCTGGGAAGCGCCAAGCTGAAAACCTCGGACAAACTCCAGGCTTTCACCATCCAGGAAAAGGGCGGCACGCGCAAGGCGGTGGAGAACGGCATCGCGCGGGTCAAGGAGATGCTGTCAGAGGCGAACAAGGCAAAGCGAGAGCCGGTGCCGGCGAGCCACCTGATCCTCGGGCTGCAATGCGGCGGCTCGGACGGCTACTCCGGGATCAGCGCCAACCCGGCGCTCGGGGCGGCGGTGGACCTCCTGGTGCGCCACGGCGGCACCGCGATCCTGTCCGAGACGCCCGAGATCTACGGCGCGGAGCACCTGTTGACGCGCCGCGCGGTGTCGCGCGAAGTCGGCGCGAAGCTGATCCGGCGCATCCAGTGGTGGGAGGAATACACCCGGCGCAACGGCAACGAGATGAACAACAACCCCTCGCCGGGCAACAAGGCGGGCGGACTGACCACGATCCTGGAGAAGTCCCTCGGCGCGGTGGCCAAGGGCGGCACCTCCAATCTGGTGGACGTATTCGAGTACGCGCAGCCGGTGACCGCGAAGGGCTTCGTCTACATGGATACCCCGGGCTACGACCCGGTGTCGGCCACCGGCCAGGTGGCGGGCGGCGCCAACATGATCTGCTTCACCACCGGCCGCGGCTCGGCCTACGGCTGCAAGCCCTCGCCGTCGCTCAAGCTCGCCACCAACACACCCCTCTTCGTGCACCAGGAAGAGGACATGGACATCAACTGCGGCACGGTCATCGACGGCACCGAGACCATCCAGCAGGTCGGCGAGCGCTTCTTCGCGATGATCCTGGAGACCGCATCGGGGAAGCCGTCGAAGTCCGAGGCCTTCGGCTACGGCGAGGACGAGTTCGCGCCCTGGGTCGTGGGCGCAACGATGTGACGCGGCGCTCGCGGGCGCTCGCCCACGCGGTGGCGCTCGCGGCGCTGGTGGCGCTGACCGTTCTCGCCTTTGCCGTAGGCCGGTATCCGCTCTCGCCCGGCGATCTCGCCGCGCTCGCCGCCAACAAACTGTTTGGCGCAAGCTACAGCATCGCTCCCGCGGCCGAGACCGTGGTACTGCAGGTGCGCGGCCCGCGCATCCTCGCCGCGCTGCTGGTCGGCGCGTCGCTCGCCGCCGCCGGCAGCGCCTACCAGGGGATGTTCCGCAACCCGCTGGTCTCGCCCGACCTGCTCGGCGTCTCCGCCGGCGCGGCGCTCGGCGCGGTGCTGGGCATCTTCTTCTCGCAGAGCGTGCTGGTGATCCAGCTCGGCGCCTTTGCCGGCGGCCTCGTGGCCGTCGCCGTGGTGTACGCCGTGGGCGCGAGCGTGCGCCGCCACGACCCGATCCTCGCCCTGATCCTCGCCGGCGTCGTCATCGGCACGCTGTTCGGCTCGATGATCGGGCTGCTCAAGTACCTTGCCGATCCCTACAACCAGCTGCCCGCGATCACTTTCTGGCTGCTTGGCAGCCTGGCCGCGGTCGCGCCGCGCGACCTTGCCTTCGCCGCGCCATTCGCGCTGGCGGGCCTGGTGCCGCTGTACCTGCTGCGCTGGCGAATGAATCTCCTTTCGCTGGCGGATGACGAGGCGCGCGCTCTCGGCGTGCCGGTCGGGCGCCTGCGCATCGCCGTGGTGTGCGCAGCCACGCTGATGACCGCGGCGGCGGTGGCGATCTCCGGCATCATCGGCTGGGTCGGGCTGCTGATCCCGCACGCGGCGCG
>CAZOSA010000127.1:0-5950 GCA_964582155.1 uncultured Enterobacteriaceae bacterium
GTACTACCTCGACCTGCAGGATCCGCGCGTCGAGTCTGCGTTCGCGCTGGTGCACCAACGCTTCTCGACCAACACGTTCCCGTCGTGGGACCTCGCGCACCCGTTTCGCATGATTTGCCATAACGGCGAGATCAACACGGTGCGCGGCAACGTCAACTGGATCCGCGCGCGCCAGGGCGCGATCTCGAGCCCGATCCTCGGCAAGGATCTCGACAAGATCTGGCCGCTCATTTACGACGGCCAGTCCGACTCGGCATCGTTCGACAACGCGCTCGAGCTCCTGGTCATGGGCGGCTACTCGGTCGCCCATGCCATGATGATGATGATCCCGGAAGCGTGGGAGAACCACACGCTGATGGATCCGAGCCGGCGCGCGTTCTACGAGTACCACGCGGCGATGATGGAACCCTGGGACGGCCCGGCCTCGATCGCGTTCACCGATGGCCGCCAGATCGGCGCTACGCTCGACAGGAACGGCCTGCGGCCCTCGCGCTACATCGTCACCGATGACGATCTGGTGATCATGGGCTCTGAATGCGGCTGCCTGCCGGTCCCCGAGGAGCGGATCATCAAGAAGTGGCGCCTGCAACCGGGCAAGATGTTTCTGGTCGATCTCGAAAGAGGCCGCATCGTCGACGACAAGGAACTGAAGGACACCCTCGCCGCTGCGAAGCCCTATGCCGAGTGGATCGAGCGCATCCGCGTCAAGCTCGACGAGGTCGAGTCCGAGAAAACCACGCCGCTCAAGTCGCCGGTGGCGCTGCTCGACCGGCAGCAGGCCTTCGCTTACACGCAGGAAGACCTCAAGTTCCAGCTGCTGCCCATGGCGCAGGCGGGCGAGGAGTCCGTCGGCTCGATGGGCAACGACGCTTCGCTGGCGGTGCTTTCGAGCAGGAACAAGACGCTGTACCACTATTTTCAGCAGCTGTTCGCGCAGGTGACGAACCCCGCGATCGATCCGATCCGCGAGGAACTGGTGACTTCGCTCGTCAGCTTCATCGGACCGAAGCCGAACCTGCTCGGTATCGACGAGATGAACCCGCCGCTGCGTCTGGAAATGAGCCAGCCGGTGCTCGACTTCTACGAGATGGAGAAGATCCGCTACATCGAGCGCTACACGGGCGGCAAGTTCCGCTCGCTCGAGCTCGACATCACCTACCCCGCCGCCTGGGGCAAGGAGGCGATCGAGGTGCGGCTCGCCTCGCTTTGCGCGCAGGCCGAGGACGCCGTGCGCTCGGGCTATTCCATCGTCATCGTGTCCGATCGCCTGGTGGACCGCGAGCGGGTGGCGATCCCGGCGCTGCTCGCGCTCTCCGCGATCCACCAGCACCTGGTGAACAAGGGGCTGCGCACGAGCACCGGTTTGGTGGTGGAGACGGGCTCGGCGCGCGAAGTGCATCACTTCGCGCTGCTGGGCGGCTACGGGGCGGAAGCCGTGCATCCCTACCTCGCGCTCGAAACGCTGCTGGCGATGCATCCGGGGGATCACGCAGCGGGCTCCAAGGCGATCAAGAACTACGTCAAAGCGGTCGGCAAGGGCCTGAAAAAGGTGATGTCCAAGATGGGCATCTCCACCTACATGTCTTATACCGGCGCGCAGATCTTCGAGGCGGTCGGGCTCGCGCGCTCGCTGGTGGAAAAGTACTTCACCGGCACCGCTACGGCCGTCGAGGGCATTGGCGTGCTGGAGGTGGCGCAAGAGGCGATCCGCGCCCACCAGGCCGCTTTCGGCGACAAAGACCCGGTGCTGCAGACGATGCTCGACGCGGGCGGGGACTACGCCTGGCGCGTACGCGGCGAGGAGCATACCTGGACGCCGGATGCGATCGCCAAGCTGCAGCATTCGGCGCGGCAGAACTCCTACTCGACCTATAAGGAATACGCGGCGCTGATCAATGACCAGTCGCAGCGCCACTTGACGTTGCGTGGGCTGTTCGAGTTCAGATTCGGCGCGCGCAATCCGGTGCCGATCGAGGAAGTCGAGCCCGCCGCCGAGATCGTCAGGCGCTTCTCGACCGGCGCCATGTCGCTTGGCTCGATTTCAACCGAGGCGCACACGGTGCTCGCGATCGCGATGAATCGGATCGGCGGGAAATCCAATACCGGCGAGGGCGGCGAGGATCGCAAGCGCTACGCGAGAGTCGCAGCGGGCGAGACGCTGATGTCACGCCTGGGCCGCGAGCGCGTCGAGGTCGACGTTCCCCTCCAAGAGGGTGACTCGCTCAAGTCCAAGATCAAGCAGGTCGCCTCCGGCCGCTTCGGCGTCACCGCCGAGTACCTGGCGTCCGCCGAGATGATGCAGATCAAGATCGCGCAGGGCGCCAAGCCGGGCGAGGGCGGGCAGCTGCCCGGGCGCAAGGTATCGGAGTACATCGCGGAGATCCGCTATGCGACTCCCGGCGTCGAGCTCATTTCCCCGCCGCCGCACCATGACATCTATTCAATCGAGGATATTGCGCAGTTGATCCACGACCTCAAGAACGCGAACCCCGAGGCAGCGGTCAGCGTCAAGCTGGTGTCCGAGGTCGGCGTCGGCACTGTCGCCGCGGGGGTGTCGAAAGCCAAGTCGGACCACGTGACCATCGCCGGCCACGACGGTGGCACCGGTGCTTCGCCCTGGTCCTCCATCATGCACGCCGGTACGCCCTGGGAGCTCGGGCTCGCGGAGACGCAGCAGACGCTGGTGCTGAACCGCCTGCGCGGCAGGATCGCGGTCCAGGTCGACGGCCAGATGAAGACCGGCCGCGACGTGGTAATCGGTGCGCTGCTCGGGGCGGACGAGTTCGGCTTCTCCACCGCGCCGCTCGTCGTCGAGGGCTGCATCATGATGCGCAAGTGCCACCTCAATACCTGCCCGGTTGGCATCGCGACGCAGGATCCGGTGCTGAGAAGGAAATTCGAGGGCAAGCCCGAGCATGTGGTGAACTACTTCTTTTTCGTCGCCGAGGAGGCGCGCGAGCTGATGGCGAAGCTCGGCGTGCGCAAGTTCACCGACCTCATCGGTCGCGCCGATCTGCTGGACACGCGAAGAGGAATCGCGCACTGGAAGGCGAAGGGGCTCGATTTCTCGAAGGTCTTCTACATGCCGCAGATGCCGCCCGAGGTCGCGCGCTTCCATTGCGAGACGCAGAGCCACGGCCTGGAGAAGGCGCTCGACAACCGCCTGATCGAGCTCGCCGCGCCGGCGCTCGAGCGCGGCGAGAAAGTGACGATCGAGATGCCGATCCGCAACATCAACCGCACCGTGGGCACCATGCTCTCGGGCCGGATCGCCAAGCGCTACGGGCACGAAGGCCTGCCCGACGAGACGATCCACCTGCGCTTCGCCGGCTCCGCCGGGCAGAGCTTCGGCGCGTTCCTGGCGCGTGGCGTGTGGCTCGATCTCATCGGCGATACGAACGACTACTGCGGCAAGGGGCTCTCCGGCGGACGAATTTCCGTTCAACCCTCATCCAAGTTCCGCGGCGAGCCGAGCGAGAACATCATCACTGGCAACGTCGTACTCTACGGCGCGATCGAGGGCGAAGCGTATTTCCGCGGCGTCGCCGGCGAGCGCTTCGCGGTGCGCAATTCGGGCGCGCAGGCGGTGGTGGAGGGCGTCGGCGATCACGCCTGCGAATACATGACCGGCGGCAGCGTGGTGGTGCTGGGCACCACCGGGCGCAATTTCGCCGCCGGGATGTCGGGCGGTATCGCCTACGTGCTCGACGAGGACGGCAGCTTCGCCAAGCGCTGCAATACCTCGATGGTGGCGCTCGAGCCCCTCGCGCCGGAGCATGAGCAGGAGGCGAAACTCGCACGCGAGCTCTGGCACAAGGGTGCCGCCGACGAGACCATCGTCAAGCACCTTATCGAACGCCACGCCCGTTATACCGGAAGCACGCGCGCGAAGCGGATCCTCGAGCGCTGGAGCGAGTACCGGCCGAAATTCGTGAAGGTGTTCCCGCACGAATACCGGCGCGCCCTGGGCGAGCTCGCCGCCAAGCAGCGCCGCCTCGCGGCCTAGTACCGATGGGGAAAATCACCGGCTTCATGGAATACGAGCGCCTGGAGGAGCCCCACGAGGCGCCGCAGGCGCGCAAGCAGCACTACCGCGAGGTCTACCTGCGTCTCCCCGACGAGGATGCGAAGACCCAGGGCGCGCGCTGCATGGACTGCGGCATCCCGTTTTGCATGCAGGGCTGCCCGGTCAACAACATCATTCCGGACTGGAACGACCTGGTCTATCGCGGCGACTGGAAGAGCGCGATCGAGACCTTGCACTCGACCAACAATTTTCCCGAGTTCACCGGACGCATCTGCCCCGCGCCTTGCGAGGAAGCGTGCGTGCTGCGCATCAACGAGGACCCGGTCGGGATCAAGTCGATCGAGCACGCGATCATCGACAAGGCCTGGCAAGAGGGCTGGGTGAAGCCGCAGCCCGCGGAGCACAGAACCGGCAGGAAAGTCGCGGTCGTGGGCTCGGGTCCGGCAGGGCTCGCCTGCGCGCAGCAGCTGGCGCGCGCCGGGCATGCGGTCACGCTGTACGAGAAGAGCGACCGTATCGGCGGTCTGCTGCGATACGGCATTCCCGACTTCAAGCTGCAGAAAAACGTGATCGACCGGCGCCTCGAACAGATGCGCGCCGAAGGCGTCGAGTTCCGTACCAGCGTGTGCGTCGGCAAGGAGCTGCCGGGCAGGGGGGTGCCGAACGACGCCACCGAGATGCTCGCCGCGGAGAGACTGCGCGCCGAGTTCGACGCAGTGGTGCTGTGCGGGGGCGCCGAGCAGCCGCGCGATCTGCCGATCCCGGGGCGCGAGCTCGACGGCATCCACTTCGCCATGGAGTTCCTGCCGCTGCAGAACAAGCGCGTCGCTGGCGACAAGGGCGTGCCGGAGCTCTCGGCAAGCGGCAAGCACGTCGTGATCATCGGCGGCGGTGACACCGGGTCCGACTGCGTCGGCACTGCAAACCGCCACGGCGCCGCTTCGGTGAGCAATTTCGAGCTGTTGCCGATGCCACCGGACGTTGAACGAAACCCAGTGTGGCCGTACTGGCCGACCCGGCTGCGCACCTCCTCCTCGCACGAGGAAGGCGTAGAGCCTTACTGGTCGGTGGCGAGCAAGCGCTTCATCGGTGAGAACGGCATGGTCAAGGCGCTCGAAGCGGTGCGCCTGGAGTGGAAGGACGGCAAGCCGGTCGAGGTGCCGGGCTACGAGTTCACGATGCGGGCCGACCTTGTGCTGCTCGCGATGGGCTTCGTCTCGCCGGTCCAGTCGCTGCTTGCGGAGTTCGGCGTGGAGAAGGACGCGCGCGGCAACGCCAAGGCCGGGACCGACGGCGCGGGGTGCTACGCCACCAGCGTGCCCAAGGTGTTCGCCGCAGGCGACATGCGGCGCGGCCAATCGCTCGTGGTATGGGCGATCCGCGAGGGGCGCCAGGCCGCGCGCGCGGTGGACGATTTCCTGATGGGAGCTTCCGAGCTGCCGCGCTAGTTCAGTCGCTGCTCGGGGAGATGCGGTATTCGATGACGGCGAGATCGGCGTTGAGGGTTTCCGACAGGCTACGCACATTGTCGGCCTTGAGCGTGCGCATCACCATGCGGTACTCGAACTGCCGGCCGTCGCCGGCCAGCCGGTAGTTGAGATTGGCCACCGAGAAGCCATGCCGCGCGACGAGCGCGCGCAGCGCGCCCTCGGGCATCACGGCCTCGCGCGCGAAGCGCACCGTGAAATTGGCATATAGCTCGGTCGGCATGCGGCCTTCGATCCAGCGAAACACCGACAGGGTGCCGAGCGTCAGCACGGTGCCGATGCCGGCGGCGAAGTAAAAACCGATCCCGGTGAGGATGCCGATCGTCGCCGTCACCCAGATCGACGCGGCCGTGGTCAGGCCGCGTACCGACAGGCCTTCCTTGACGATCACGCCGGCGCCGAGAAAGCCGATGCCGGTCATGATGCCCTGCGCCAT
>CAZOSA010000128.1:0-5938 GCA_964582155.1 uncultured Enterobacteriaceae bacterium
CGTCGCCGAGGCGGCGATCCTCTCCACCTGCAACCGCACCGAGCTGTACCTCTCGGCCGAGCAACCGCAAACGGCGGCCGAGTGGCTCGCGCAGTACCACCGCATGCAGCCCGACGACCTGCGGCCGTACCTGTACACCCTGCCGCACGAGCAGGCGGTGCGCCACACCTTTCGCGTCGCCGCGGGCCTGGATTCGATGGTGCTGGGCGAGCCGCAGATCCTCGGCCAGCTGAAGGACGCGGTGCGCACGGCGCAGGCCGCCGGCACGCTCGGCACAGTGCTGCACAAGCTGTTCCAGCGCACCTTCGCGGTGGCGAAGGAAGTGCGCAGCACCACGCAGGTGGGGGCCAACAGCGTCTCCATGGCCGCCGCCGGAGTGAAGCTCGCGGCGCGCATCTTCCCCAGCCTCAAGGACCAGGCGGTGCTGTTCATCGGCGCCGGCGAGATGATCGAGTTGTGCGCCACGCACTTCGCTGCGCAGGGGCCGGCGCGCATCACCGTGGCCAACCGCACGCTGGAGCGCGGCCACGCGCTCGCGCACCGCTTCAACGGCCGCGCCATCGAACTGCGCCTGCTCGCCGAGCACCTGCAGGAGCACGACATCGTGGTGTCCTGCACCGCTTCGTCGCTGCCGATCCTGGGCAAGGGGCTGGTGGAGCGCGCGTTGCGCGCGCGCAAGCGCCGGCCGATGTTCATGATGGATCTCGCGGTGCCGCGCGACATCGAAGCCGAGGTAAGCGAGCTGGACGACGTGTTCCTGTACACGCTGGACGACCTGCAGGGCATCGTGCAGGGCAACCTCGACGCGCGCCGCTCGGGGCTCGAGCAGGCCGAGGCCATCATCGAGACGCAGGTCGGCCGGTTCATGCACTGGATGCAGTCCCGCGACGCGGTGCCGCTGATCCGCCAGCTGCGCGAGCAGGGCGAGGCGGCGCGCCGCCAGGAGCTGGAGCGGGCGCTGCGGCTGCTGCACAAGGGCAGCGATCCGAAACAGGTGCTCGAGGCGCTCTCGCAGGGACTCACCAACAAGCTGCTGCACGGGCCGACGCAGGCGCTGAGCACTGCCGCGGGCGAGGAGCACCGGGCGCTGGCCGAACTGCTCGAGCGCCTGTACCGCCGCAAGTGAAGTCCACGCTTCGCACCAGGCTCGACAGCCTGGCGGTCCGGCTGGAGGAGCTCAGTCGCCGGCTCGCCGCGCCGGAGGCGACGCGCGACCTCGACCAGTTCAGGAAACAATCGCGCGAGCACGCGGAGCTGACCGGACTGGTCGAGCTGTACCACCGGTACCGGCAGGCGGAGCGCGACGCCGGGGAGGCGAAGGACCTGGCAGCCGATGCCGCGATGAAGGGCTACGCCGAGGAGGAACTGAAGAACGCGCGCGCGGCGATGGAGAGTCTGGCCGCGCAGCTGCAAAAACAGCTGCTGCCCAGGGATCCGAACGACGAGAGGAACCTGTTCCTCGAAGTGCGCGCCGGCACCGGCGGCGACGAATCGGCCCTGTTCGCCGGCGACCTGTTGCGCATGTACACGCGCTATGCCGAGCGCCTGGGCTGGCAGATCGAGATCATCTCCGAGAGCGCCTCGGAGCTGGGCGGCTTCAAGGAAGCCATCGTGCGCATCAACGGCCAGGGCGCGTATTCGAAGCTCAAGTTCGAGTCGGGTGCCCACCGCGTGCAGCGGGTGCCCGAAACCGAGGCGCAGGGCCGCATCCACACCTCTGCCTGCACGGTCGCCGTACTGCCCGAGGCGGACGCCATCGACAATGTGGTGCTCAACCCGGCGGAATTGCGCATCGACACCTTCCGCGCGTCGGGTGCAGGCGGCCAGCACGTCAACAAGACCGATTCCGCCATCCGCGTCACGCACCTGCCGACCGGGATCGTGGTCGAATGCCAGGACTCGCGCTCGCAGCACAAGAACCGCGAGAAGGCGCTGTCGGTGCTGGCGGCGCGCATCAAGGACAGGCAGACGCGCGAGCAGCAGGCGAGGACCGCGTCGACGCGCAAGCTCCTGGTCGGCTCGGGCGACCGCTCGGAGCGCATCCGCACCTACAATTTCCCGCAGGGGCGCGTCACCGACCACCGCATCAATCTCACGCTGTACAAGATCGAGCGCATCATGGACGGCGAGCTGGACGAGCTGCTCGGTGCGCTCTCGGCCGAGCACCAGGCGGAGCAGCTGGCGCAGCTCGCCGAGGTATGACCGTCGCGCAGGCCTTGCAGGCGCTCGACACGCGGGAGGCGCGCCTGCTGCTCGCGCGGGCGACCGGGTTTTCGCAGGCCAGCGTGCTGGCCCATCCCGAGCGCTCGCTGCCGGCCGATGCCGAAGCAATGTTCCTCGAGTTCGCCCGGCGCCGCGCGCGGGGCGAGCCGGTCGCCTACATCCTGGGCGAGAAGGAGTTCTACGGGCTGGCGCTGGCGGTGAATTCCGCGGTGCTGATCCCGCGCCCGGAGACCGAGCTGCTGGTGGAACTGGCGCTCGCGCGCCGGCCCGCGTCGGTGCTCGACCTGGGCACCGGCACCGGGGCGATCGCGCTCGCCCTCAAGCGCCACCTGCCCGGGGCGCGCGTGGTGGCGATCGAGAGAAGCGCGGCGGCGCTCGCCGTGGCGGGGCGCAACGCGACGCGCCTGGGGCTCGAGGTCGACCTGCGCCACGGCCTGTGGTTCGGTCCTGTCGCCGGCGAGCGTTTCGATCTCGTGGTGTCCAATCCCCCTTACGTCGCCGAGGGCGATCCGCACCTCGCGCAGGGGGATCTGCGTTTCGAACCGCGCTCGGCGCTGGTGGCGGGACTGGAAGGGCTCGACGCCCTGCGCGAGATTGCGCGCGATGCGCCGGCCCACCTGAACCCCGGAGGCTGGTTGCTGGTCGAACACGGGCTGGGGCAGGATGAGGCGGTAAGAGCGCTGCTGCACGAGGCGGGGCTCGAGGGCGTCAAGACCTGGCCCGACCTTGCCGGCATTGCCCGGGTCTCGGGCGGAGGGCTAGAATCGTGACTATGGACACCCAACAACGTATCAAGGATCAGGTCACCGGCAACCCGGTGGTGCTCTACATGAAGGGCACGCCGCAGATGCCGCAATGCGGTTTCTCGCAGATGGCGGTGCAGGCACTGCAGGCCTGCGGCGTACCGAACTTCTTCAGCGTCAACGTGCTCGCCGACCCGGAGATCCGCCAGGGCATCAAGCAGTACGCCAACTGGCCGACCATCCCGCAGCTCTACGTCAACGGCGAGTTCGTCGGCGGCTCGGATATCGTGCGCGAGATGTACCAGTCGGGCGAGCTGCAAAAGCTGCTGGAAGGGCTTCGCCAGCAGGCGTAGATCGCGGTGTGCGTAGTTCGTTTGCTGGAAAGGCAACTGTCCTACAGCTTCAATCCCTGTGCCGTTGCAAGGCGGCGACCGCCGTCGCGAGCTGCGGGAGATTCTTGGTGACGACGTCCCACACCAGGTCCAGATCCACGTGAAAGTACTTGTGGGCAATGATGTCCCGCATGCCCGTGATGTCGGTCCACGGGACTTCGGGATGCCTCGACAGCGTCTGCTTGTCGATATGCTTCACGGCTTCGCCGACGATCAGCAGATTGAGGACCACGGCTTGCTGGTGCACTCGACTGGCTAGGAACGCCTTTTTCCTGCCCGCCGTGTCCTCGCGGATGCGGGCAATCGCCTCGGCGATGTGCTGCAGGCGTTGCTGACGCGAGGCCGCGGGGTCGCGGAACGTCAAAGTGGCGTCGCCTCCGCGAGGGCGCGTGCGCGGATCTCGGGCGGCAGTCCGGCCGGGGTCACGACGTCGACTTTGCGGCCCAACAGCTCTTGCAGTTCGCGCTGGAATCCAATGAGGTCGATGAGGCTCGTGCCCTTGGATGCATCGACGAGCAGATCCACGTCGCTCGCGTCGTCCGCCTCACCCCGCGCTACGGAGCCGAAGATGCGGAGATTGTGCAAGCCGCGTTTCTTGGCGAGTGCTTCGATGCGCGGTTTTCGGGCGGCGAGCAACGCCGCGATCCCGGCGCTCGTGGCCTTGGTGAGCTCGGTGAGATGCCGGCGCACGATCTCGCTGATGGAGGTGTCGTGCTGCGCGGCGTATACCTTGGCGGTTTTGATCAGGGATTCGTCGAGCTGGATGGTGAGGTTACGCATCAGGCTACCTCCACATGAGGGCGTGATAGTACCACATGAAAATGTGGCACTTGGCGGCTTGCCGAGCCGGGCGAGCTGCAAAAGCTGCTGGAAGGGCATCGCCAGCAGGTCTAGATCGCGGTCTGCGTACTTACGTCTGCTTGCAAAGCCGCGCGGTAATGGCGGCGCTCGCTGTACTCCCTTTTGCGGTAGGAATGCGTTGCTCGACGCATGCAAGGATGCATGCATGCGCCGCAGACGTCCGCTGGCCGGGGGTTCACGGAATTCGTCACAGAACTAGCCGCTCTGGCCTGGCTTGAGAGCGTCTGCTGGCACGCTCCCTCCAATCAGCCGGCCACGAACCTTTCGTTTGGCCGAGCCAAAACCTTGCAATCAGCCGGAACCCTCCTTACGATCAGCCGATGCCGGCCTCCCTGTACCCCCGCTGGGCCGAGCCGCGCCTGACCGAAGCGCTGGATGATTCGCCGGTGGTGTTGATCCACGGGCCGCGCCAGTGCGGCAAGACCACGCTCGCGCAGGTGGTGGGCGAGCGCCGGCGCTATGCCTACCTCAGCTTCGACGACGATGTCGCGCGCGGCGCCGCCGAGGCCGACCCCGCGGGCTTCGTCGGCGAGCTGCCGCAGCGGGCCATCCTGGACGAAGTGCAGCGGGTGCCGGCGTTATTCGCCGCATTGAAGACGGCGGTCGATCGCCGGCGCGTCGCGGGCCGCTTCCTCCTGACCGGCTCGGCCAACGTGCTACTGGTGCCGAAGCTCGCGGACTCGCTGGCCGGCCGGATGCAGATCCTGCGGCTGCACCCGCTGGCGCAGTGCGAGCTGGCCCGGCGTGCGCCGGGCTTTCTCGACACCCTGTTCGCCAACGGGTTCAAGACGCGCCGGACCGAGCGCCTCGGTGGCCAGCTTGCCGAGCGCATCATCGCTGGCGGATACCCGGCGGCCCTCGCGCGGACGGCCGGGCGGCGACGCGCCACCTGGTACCGCGACTATCTCGATGCCCTGGTGCAGCGCGACGTGCGCGAGCTCGCGCGCATCAGTTCGCTCGACGCACTACCGCGGCTGCTGGCGCTGGCGGCGGCGCAGACCGCGAGGCTGCTGAACGCGACCGACCTGGCGGCCCCGTTCCAGTTGAGCCGCCCGACGATCCGCGACTATGTCACGCTGCTGGAGCGGGTGTTCCTGCTGGAGATGCTGCCCCCCTGGCACAGCAATCGCCTGAGCCGTCTCATCAAGACGCCCAAGCTCCACATCGGCGACACCGGACTCGCTTGCGCGCTGCTCGGGGTGGACGCCGCGGGCCTCGCGGCCGACCGGCCCTTGCTCGGCCAACTGCTCGAAACCTTCGTGTTCCAGGAGCTCCGGCGGCAGGCGAGCTGGCATGAGGATCCGCTCGCGTTCTTCCACTTCCGCGACAAGGACGGCACCGAGGTGGACATCGTCATCGAGCGCGGGGCCCGCGCGCTGGCGGGCGTGGAGGTCAAGGCGTCGGCGACGGTATCGGCGGCGGACTTCCGCGGACTGCGCAAGCTGAAGGAGGCGGCCGGAAAGCGCTTCGCCGGCGGCGTGGTGCTCTACGACGGCGAGACCAGCGCGAGTTTCGGCGACGGGATGCACGCCGTGCCGATCCGCATGCTGTGGGAGGCGCTGTGACTAGCACGTTCACCGAACATCGAAGCCGCGCTGGTAATCGAGGAGCTGATCGCGCTCGCGAAGGACATGCGCGAGGCCAACCGCGATTTTCCGAGTTCATCCGTACCGCTTCTTCCGAGGAGAAGAAGCGCGTTGGTTTTTCACCAATAGCGGC
>CAZOSA010000129.1:0-5919 GCA_964582155.1 uncultured Enterobacteriaceae bacterium
GGCGCGGCGCCACGCGCGCGGGACGCTCGCGGCCGCGCTCGCGCAGGCGGCCCTGATCGATCGCGTGATCAAGGGCGTGGCGCGCGGCGACCCCTGGGATCAGTTCACCGCCCTCGGGTTAACATTGGCGGGTGGATCAGAAGCTTGATGTGAAGTCCTATATGCGGGGCCTCGGCCAGGCGGCGCGCGCCGCGGCGCGGGAGATGTCGCGCGCCGGGACACCGGCCAAGAACGACGCGCTCAAGGCCATGGCGGCACGGCTCCGCGAGCACTCGCCTGCGCTGCTCGAAGCCAACCGCGGCGATGTCGAGCAGGCAAGGAACGACGGCCGCGACGCGGCCTTCGTCGACCGGCTCACGCTTACGCCGCAACTCGTCGAGCAGATGGCCGCCGGCCTGGAACAGGTGGCGGCGCTGCCCGACCCGGTCGGGCTGTTGAGCGAGCGCGTGCGCCGTCCCACCGGCATCGAGGTGGCGCGCATGCGCGTGCCGATCGGCGTCATCGGCATCATTTACGAATCACGCCCCAACGTGACGGCGGATGCCGCCGGCCTGTGCGTGAAGGCCGGCAACGCCTGCATCCTGCGCGGCGGTTCCGAGGCCCTGCATTCGAACCAGGCCATCGCCGCCTGCGTACGCGCCGGGCTGAAAGCGGCCGGGCTGCCCGAGGCGGCGGTGCAGATGGTCGAGGTCGCCGACCGCGCCGCCGTGGCCGAACTGATCACCCTGCACGAGTTCGTGGACATCATCGTGCCGCGCGGCGGGAAGGAATTGATCGCGCGGCTGATGCGCGAATCGCGCATCCCGATGCTCAAGCACCTGGACGGCGTGTGCCACGTGTACGTCGACGACCGCGCCGACCCGGCGATGGCGGTGAGAATCGCCGACAACGCCAAGACACAGCGCTACGGTACCTGCAACACCATGGAGACGCTGCTGGTGGCCGAAGGCATCGCGGCGCAAGTGCTGCCCGAGATCGGCCGGGTGTTCCGCGCCAAGCAGGTCGAGATGCGCGGCGACGCGGCGACGAGAAAACTGATTCCGGATGCGAAAGCCGCGACCGAGCAGGACTACGCCACCGAGTGGCTCGCACCGGTGGTGTCGATGCGCGTGGTGCGCGGGCTGGATGAGGCCATCGAGCACATCGCCAGGTACGGCTCGCAGCACACCGACGCCATCGTCACGGCCGATGAGGAGCGCGCGCAGCGCTTCCTGCGCGAGGTCGACTCGAGCTCGGTGCTGGTGAACGCCTCGACACGCTTTGCCGACGGCTACGAGTTCGGCCTGGGCGCCGAGATCGGCATCTCCACCGACAAGCTGCACGCGCGAGGGCCGGTGGGGCTGGAAGGCCTCACCACGCAGAAGTTCGTGGTGCTGGGCCACGGAGAGATCCGGCAGTAGTGGGCAAGACCGGGATCCTCGGCGGTACTTTCGATCCGGTCCACAACGCGCACCTTGCCATGGCGCGCGCGGCGCTTGAGGCGCTGCGGCTGCAGCGCATCCTGTGGATGCCCACCGGCAGCCCGCACTACCGCGCACCGGCGCAGACGCCTGCGGCGCACCGTGTCGCCATGCTGAGGCTGGCCATCGAAGGCGAGCCGCGCTACGCCCTCGACGAGCGCGAGCTCGCGCCCGGGCATTCCGGTTACACGGTGGACACCCTGCGCTCGCTCGGCGGCAAGCCGGTGCTGCTGCTCGGCGCGGACCAGGTTGCGAAATTCGAGACCTGGCACCGCTGGCGCGACATCCTCGAGCTGGCGGGCATCGCCGTCTTCGCGCGCCCGGGCTGGACGGTGTCCGATGGCCGGGCGCAAAGCGTGCCGATGGAACCGCTCGATATCTCCGCTTCCGGGATCCGCGCACGCCTCGCGCGCGGCGAAGATGTGTCGGCGCTGGTTCCGCCCAAGGTGCTGGAATATATCGGGCGGCATCGCCTGTATCGCTGATGGACATTCGCAAGAAGCAGCGCAAGGTGGTCGAAGCCCTGGAGGACGTCAAGGGCCACGACATCGTGGTGTTCAACGTCGGCCGGTTGTCGCCTCTTTTCGAGCGCGTGGTGATCGCGAGCGGCGATTCCAACCGGCAGGTCAGGGCGCTGGCCCACAGCGTGCAGGAAAAGCTGCGCGGGCTCGGGGAGCGCGTGATCGGCATCGAGGGCCAGGCGACGGGCGACTGGGTGCTGGTGGACCTCGGCGACATCGTGGTGCACGTGATGCATCCCGCGGTACGCAGCCACTACAACCTGGAAGAAATCTGGGGCGGCAGGCAGGTGAAGCTCGCGGGCCATGGCAAAGCTCTACCTCGTCGCGCACGGCGCTAGGCTGCGCGGCTGGGCGGCGCAGGCGCGCGACGACTACCTGCAGCGCATGCCGCGCGGCTACGCCGTGGAGTGCGCCAGGGCGGCGCCGCGCAACGCGCGCATCGTGGGCCTGGACGAGCGCGGCCGCGAGTTCAGCACCGCGCAGTTCGCGGCGCAGCTCGGGCGCTGGGTGGCCGAGCAGGCGCCGATCGTGTTCGTGGTCGGCGGTCCCGACGGCCTGGACGCGCAGACAAGGAAGGACGCGACGCTGCTCCTGCGCCTGTCGTCGCTGACCCTGCCCCACGCCCTGGCGCAAGTGCTGCTCGCCGAGCAACTGTACCGCGCCGCCACGCGGCTCACCGGGCACCCGTATCACCGCGGCCAGCTTTGCTAAACTGCGCCGCTCGGCGCAGCCATGGCACAACCGCTCGATCGCAGCATCTACCTCGCCTCGCGCAGCCCGCGCCGGCGCGAACTGCTGGGCCACATCGGCGTCAAGTTCCACCTGCTGCTGTTCCGCAACCGTCTGGGCGCCGCGCCGGACATCGACGAACAGCCCCTGCCCGACGAGGCGCCGCGCGATTACGTGCTGCGCGTGGCGCGCGCCAAGGCCGGGGCCGGATGGCGGCGCATGCTGGAGCGCAACCTGCCGCGCCACCCCGTGCTCGCCGCCGACACCACCGTCGCGCTCGAGGGCAGGATTTTCGGCAAGCCGGCCGACCGCGCCGACGCCGCCGCCATGCTCGCCGCGCTCTCCGGCAAGCGCCACGAGGTGCTCACCGCGGTGGTTTTGCAGTTCGGCGACGAGGTGGAGCAAGAGCTGTCGGTGTCCGAAGTGCAGTTCCGCGAACTCACGCCCGGGGAGATCCACGACTACGTCGCCACCGGCGAGTGCGACGACAAATCGGGCGCCTACGCCATCCAGGGGCGCGGGGCCCTGTTCGTGTCCGAGATCCGCGGCAGCCAGTCCGGCATCGTCGGCCTGCCGCTGTACGAAACCGCTCAGCTGCTGCAGAAGATGGGAGCCCGGCGTGAGCGAAGAAATCCTCGTTAACCTCACGCCGCAGGAGACGCGCGTCGCGGTGGTGCACGCCGGCGCCGTGCAGGAATTGCTCGTCGAGCGCGCGGCGAGCCGCGGCTTGGTGGGCAACATCTACATGGGGCGCGTGGCGCGCGTGTTGCCGGGCATGCAGTCGGCCTTCGTCGAAGTGGGCCTGGAGCGTGCCGCGTTCCTGCACGTCGCCGACATCTGGGAGCAGAGGAAACCGAACGGCGAGACCGCCAAGCCGATCGAGAAGATCCTCGCCGAGGGCCAGCCGGTGCTGGTGCAGGTGGTGAAGGACCCGATCGGCAGCAAGGGCGCGCGCCTCTCCACCCAGGTCTCGATCGCCGGGCGCATGCTGGTGTACCTGCCGCAGGACCCGCACATCGGCATCTCGCAGAGGATCGAGGACGAGAACGGACGCCAGGCGCTGCGCGACAAGTTGAAGGCTCTGCTGCCCGCCGACGAGAAGGGCGGGTTCATCATCCGCACGCTGGCCGAAGGCGCGGACGACGCGGAGCTGCGCAGCGATGTCGGGTACCTGCGCCTCCTGTGGGCCGACATCCGCGAACGCTCGCTGGGCGCGGAGCCTCCCAAGCTCCTGTATCAGGACCTGTCGCTCGCGCAGCGCGTGCTGCGCGACATGGTGACCAGGGACACCGCGGTCGTACATGTGGATTCGCGCGAGAACTACCAGAAGCTCGTGGCCTTCGCCGAAACCTACATGCCCGAGGTGCGCGCCAGGCTCGAGCATTACACCGGCGAGCGGCCGCTGTTCGAACTGTACAACGTCGAGCCGGAGATCGAGAAGGCGCTGTCGCGGCGCGTGGACCTGAAGTCCGGCGGCACGCTGTTCATCGACCAGACCGAGGCCATGACCACCATCGACGTGAACACCGGGGGCTTTGTCGGGCAGCGCAATTTCGACGACACGGTGTTCAAGACCAACCTCGAGGCGGCGCAGGCGATTGCGCGCCAGCTGCGGCTGAGGAACCTCGGTGGCATCATCATCGCCGACTTCATCGACATGGAGTTGGAGGAGCACCGCGCCGCGGTGCTGGAGGAGCTGAAGAAGATGCTGGCGCGCGACCGCACGCGCATGACGGTGAACGGCTTCACCCAGCTCGGCCTGGTGGAGATGACGAGGAAGCGCACGCGCGAATCGCTCGCCCACGTGCTGTGCGAGCCCTGCCCCACCTGCGCCGGCAGGGGCGAAGTGAAGACCGCGCGCACGGTCTGCTACGAGATCCTGCGCGAGGTGCTGCGCGAGGCGCGCGCGTTTCCCGCCAAGGAGCTGCGCGTGCTGGCGTCCCAATCCGTGTGCGACGTATTCCTGGAGGAGGAGTCCGGGGCGCTCGCCATGCTCACCGATTTCATCGGCCGGCCGGTGTCGATGCAGGTCGAGAGCGGCTACACCCAGGAACAGTACGACGTCGTGCTGATGTGACCATGGAAAGCATCTGCTTCACGCCGGCGAGGAAGCTCGCCTCGCTGATCCGCGCCCGCAGGCTCTCCGCCACCGAAGTGATGCAGGCGTTCATCGCGCAGATCGAACGCGTCAACCCGAAGGTGAACGCCATCGTCACCTTCCTGCCCGAGGCGGCGCTGAGGCAGGCGCAGGCGCTCGACCGCAAGAAGGGCCCGTCCGGCCCGCTCGCCGGCCTGCCCATCGCCTACAAGGATCTCGTCCCGACCAAGGGCATCCGCACTACCTTCGGTTCGCTCGTGCACAAGGACAACGTCCCCACGGAAGACGCCTTGCTGGTCGAGCGGCTCAAGGCCGCGGGCGCCATCACGCTGGGCAAGACCAACACGCCGGAGTTCGGCGCGGGCAGCAACACCTTCAACCAGGTGTTCGGCGCGACGCGCAATCCCTACGACCTGTCGAAAACCCCGGGCGGCTCCTCCGGCGGCGCGGCGGCGGCCGTCGCCTGCGGCATGCTGCCCTTCGCCGACGGCTCGGACCTCGCCGCGAGCCTGCGAAATCCGGGCAACTACTGCAACGTGGTGGGTTTTCGCCCCACGCCGGGCCGGGTGCCTTCCTACCCTGCAGCCAACGCCTGGGACTCGCAGCCGGTGATCGGGCCGGTCGCGCGCACGGTGGCGGACGCGGCGTTCCTGCTGTCCGCGATGGCGGGGCCCGACCGGCGCGCGCCGCTCTCGATCAGCGAGCCGGGTTCCGTCTTCAACCGGTCGCTGCGACGCTCATTCAGGAAAGTGCGCATCGCGTGGACGCGCGACTTCGGCGGGCTGCCGGTGGAGCCGGCGGTGACGCAAGTGCTGGAAGCGCAGCGCAAGGTGTTCGCGTCGCTGGGCTGCGTCGTGGAGGAGGCCTGCCCGGACTTCACCGGTGCCACCGAGGCCTTCGAGACGCTGCGCGCGATCTCCTATGCGCAGCGTTTCGCGCCGCTGCTCAAGACGCACCGCGCGCTGCTCAAGGACACCGTGATCTGGAACATCGAGCAGGGCCTCGCGCTCGACGGCGCGAAAATTGCGCGCGCCGAGAGCCTGCGCACCGAGCTCTACCAGCGCATGCGCAGCTTCCTCGAGAAGTACGAGTTCCTGCTGGCGCCGGTGAG
>CAZOSA010000130.1:0-5909 GCA_964582155.1 uncultured Enterobacteriaceae bacterium
GAACAGGGCGAGGTTCTGGAAGGTGCGGCCGATGCCGAGCCCGGCGATGCCGTGCTTGGACACATGCAGCAGCGACACGCCGTTGAACAGGATGTCGCCGCTGCCGCACTCGTAGAGGCGCGACAGGCAATTGAACAGCGTGGTCTTGCCGGCGCCGTTGGGCCCGATCAGGCCGACGATGCGTCCCGCTTCGACGTCGAAGGAAACGCCGTCGAGCGCGACGATGCCGCCGAAGCGCACTCCCACGTTTTCGACGCGCAGCAAGGCCTGTGCAACAACCGGGTCGATTGCGCTCCCCTCCTCCCGTCCCGGATATTACTAGAACGGATGGCGGAGAAGCACCCCCCGGCTGCGCCCCCGGGCCGGGGGAAATGGCTCCGCCCGAGGCCGGTGGCAACTGGTGGCCAGCAACTAGCGCGCCGCAGTTCGCCGCACCCTGACCCCGCCTGGTGCATGGGCCCGCGCCGGATTGTGGTACAGCAGGTATATCGCGGTCTCGTAGAGCGCCTCGTGCAGACGCCGCAGCGCGGCGACTTTTCCCGGATACTGCTCGTGCACATCCTGCGCCGCCGCCTCCGAGCGGTAGCGGTACAGATGCGCCTTCCCTCCCGGCAGCACTCGCAGGAAGAACTCGTCGTCGAGCACCCCGGTTTCGCCGATCAGCGAGAAATGCGGGTCTTGCGGGCCGATGGCAAGCAGGTCACGTCCAAGGGTGGTGTTGAGGTGAGGAACTCCCAGGAGATTCAGATGCGTCGGCAAGATGTCGGGCAGGCTGGCAGTGAAGTCGATGCGCCTGCCCTGCTTGAACATCCATGGCGCGTAGATGACCAGGGGCACGTGATGTCCGGTGAGCGCGAGCTTCTCCCAAGGGGTTGGGGTGGGGGACACGACCCCGTGATCCCCGTACATCACGAACACCGTGCGCTGAAAGTACGCGGAGCGCCGCGCTCGCGCGAAAAAGGATTCGAGCGAATAATCGAGGAGCCGCAAGCCGTTGTAGGCCGCCAGATTGTCGAAGCCGTTGGCCTGGAGCGCAGCGCCATCCATCTCCGCCAGCTCGAATCCGCGCCGATCCTTCGGGATCGTGTAAGGCCGATGATTCCCCGAGGTCTGGATGAAGGCGAAGAACGGTTCTCTTGCGGCGCTGAACGTCTCATGCGCTTTTTCGAACAGGACGAGATCCGACACTCCCCAGGTGTCGTCATGCGGCGCATCGTAGTCGCCTTCTTCGAACATGCGCAGATCGGGGATATTGTTCGCGAGCAGGCCGCGGATATTGCCCCAGGTGGCGCTACCGTTGAGAAAATAAAACTTCTCGTATCCGTCCAGCGCGTTGACCAGCGTGTGCTGATTCACCACGAGCGGATTGCGCGATGCGGTGCGTTTCGGATTCATGTCCGGTATGCCGGTAAGCATCGTGAACACCGAGCGCGCGCTCGGCCCCTGCGGCACGAAAAAGTTCGTGAACAGGATTCCATCCCTGGCGATCGCGTCGAAGTGCGGCGTAGCATTGAGCGGATTGCCGAAGATGCCGAGCTTGAATGCCGCCAGGGACTCCATATGAATCACCACCAGGTTGTACCGGGCGGTGGGGTTGCCCGGCGGCGTGACATGGCGGGCGAAGTCGAGGTCCTGCGGGCGCGGCTCCTTGATCCCGAGCAGTGACGCCATATAGGCGTAGTGCTCGCGCACCTTGCTCGTGTCGTAGGTCCGGCTGCGGTTTGGGACGGTGTCCGCGAGAAACAGGACCGGGTTGAGAGCGAGCGCGGCCACCGCCTCGTTCGCGGAAAAATACGCCACGCTCCAGCGCAGCGGATACCACGACCACGCACCCCAGACGCCGAGGATGTAGAACGCCGCGAGCGCGCTCAACGCCGCGCGCTTCGACCATTTGCCCAGAGGCTCGGTCACGGGTTCGAGAGTGTGCCGGGCCGCGCCGCGTACGATCCAGGCATACCCGAAGCTGAGCAGCAGCAATCCCAGAAGGGCCGGCAATACGGGATAGGTTTCCCACGCCATCTGCGCCGCCACTGCCACAGGCGTCAGGTGTTCGAGAACGCCCGCGTTCAGGCGTACGCGCAAGTATGCGTAGTGGCCGAAGTCGACGAAGTAGAGCAGGAGCACGATGGACTGGGCGGCTGCAAAATAGCCGATCCACGCGTTCTGCGCGGGGCGGCTGCGCGTCGGGTCGAGACTCGGGATCCAGCCGACGAGCGCGAGCGGCAGACACAGGATTAGCGCCAGCCGCAGATCAAACTTGAACCCCAGATACAGGGCCGCAAGTACGTCAGTCCACGAAGCGTCCGCGGATGCCTCGTGAAAGGCCGCCCAGAAGAAGCACCGTAACGCCGCGTACACGACGACGTTGACGGCAACCAAAGCGAGCAGGAATCGAACGAGCGCGGGCAAGCGCGCAAGAGTCCTTCCAGCCGATACCGGTAAAGGCACGCGCACCATCCATCAACTACTTCGTTCGTTGACCAGCGGCGCTGCGGCGGTGCAATGCGTACTCGAGAAGATAGTTACCCTTGGGGGCGCCGACGGCGAAGCTGGCGCCGGGAAATAATAACCAGCGGAGGTTCGAGCGCGTGGCCAGGCGCGCCTGTTCGCGGTCCCAGCCCTCAAATTCAATGCGATAGATCGCGCTGAAGAGGACAGAGCGACCAGTCCCGTGATGGCAGTGGATCAGGACCGGGTAGGTGGCGGGATCGCTCATCACGTCCAGGAAGCGGCTGACCGTGCTCTCCTCGGGGATCTGCCCCGTCGGCATGTGGACGTGTTCGACGCCCAGCGCCAAGAGGACCGCCCTCTCACCCTGGACCTCCCCCAAAGGTTCTCGCAGGTCGATGACGGTGCGGATGCCCAGCCGCCGCACCTCATCCCGGAGGTCGTCCGGCGCGAGCACGCCCGACTGGTAGATCCTGCCCTCGGTGATGGTGCGAACCGTGTCCCTGTACTCGCCAAGTGCCAACCACAGGCAGGCCACGACGCTCGCGAGGACGCAGAGCAGCAAGACCGCGAGGACCGGAGGGCGGAGGCGAAGGAATGTGCGCTGTGGCACGAACGCAGTCCCTGCCGGGACGGCCTGGGGTCGGGTGGTCTTGCCGTCGGCCATCGGCGGCAGAGTAAGACGTGCCGGGTGAAGAACCCGTCACGGAAACGTGAAGGAAGTGTGAAGCGCGCGCGGCGCGCTCAGGGCAGGATGATGCTGAAGGTGCTGCCCTTCATCGGGGTGCTCTCGACCTTGATGCGCCAGCCGTAGTGATCGCAGACGCGCTTCACGATGGAGAGGCCGAGCCCCATGCCGCTGTCGGCGTATTCATCACGGAAGAAGCGCTCGAAAACGCGAGGCAGGTTCTCCGTGCTGATGCCTCGTCCGGAATCGGCGACGGTCAGACATTTTGACGCGTGACCGACCTTGACGAAGCCGCGCTCGGTATAGTGGACGGCATTGCGGATGAGGTTGGTCAGCACGAACCGCAGCGCCTGGTAGTTGAGATCGAGCACGACGTCGGAGGCGACTGCCACTTCGAACGCCAGCTCTTTGCGCGCGATCTCGGCGCGGTACGGCTCCGCCGCCTCGGCGACACAGTCGGCGAGCACGACCCGCTCGATCTCGCCGAGCGACTGGCCGCGCGCGAGGAGGAGCAGCGCCTGGATCTGCTCTGCCATGCGTCCGGCCGCATCACTGACCTGGCCCACGCGCGCGCGCGACTTCTCGCTGATCACGGGATCGGCGAGAAGCAGTTCGCAGCTGGTCTTGATCGCGGTGAGCGGAGTTCGCAGCTCGTGGCTCGCATTGGAGGTGAATTCCCGCTCGTGACGGATCATGTCCTCGATGCGTGCCTGATAGTCGTCGAACGCACGCGCGAGCAGCGCAACTTCCGAGTCCTGGCCGGGCCGGGCCAGTGTCCCCCGGGGTTGCCCCGGCTTGAGCTTGCTTACCTGCTGGGCGAGATGGGCGAGCTGCGACACCAGTACGCCCGAGAGCCAATAGCCGAGCAGAAGCGATACGAGCGCCGCGGTCAGAACGAAGAGCAGCACGAGCATCTTGAATTCCTGTTCGCGCTGCTCGTGCAATCCGACTTCATATGCGACGTAATAGCGCACGCCGCCATCTTCACGCATGAGTATGTGCATTTCATCGTTACCCACGAAGAACTCGTGGCGGCCCGGGCCCAGTTTGCGCAAGTACTCCGGAAGGCGGGACTCATCTTCCGTGCCGCGCACGATGTGTCCCTGCAGATTGGAGCTCAGGGAGGGAGCAAACCCCGGGTCCTGCCGGTTGCGCCGAAGCAAGTAGTCCATCTCATCGGCGACGATCTGATCGATCAGCGACGCCTCCAAATTCTCGGAGGCGGCATAGAGGGCGATGCCGAGCGTGCCCACGGCCAGCAGGCACGCGAGCGCGAGCGCCAGCGCGATACGCAGCCGCAATCCTGGGTTAGGCAGCAGCACGCGGCACCAAGCGGTATCC
Organism: uncultured Enterobacteriaceae bacterium; assembly: GCA_964582155.1. Lineage (GTDB taxonomy): Bacteria > Pseudomonadota > Gammaproteobacteria > Burkholderiales > SG8-39 > JAABQT01. The sequence goes on from CAZOSA010000130.1 coordinate 4,478, forward strand.
CAGGCCGTGCAGGTTCTCGATCGGGTCGTAGCCGCCCGCCCGGGTGAGTTCCCGGCGCAGAACGTGCATGTGGCTGCGCAGGGTATCGCTGGATTGCTGCTTGCAGCCCCACACCGCGGTTTCCAGATCGTTGCGACTGAACACCCGATCGGGCTCGGCCATCAGGGCCTCCAGCAAGCGAATGCACTTCGGCGGCAGCTTGACTTCCCTGCCGCGAAAGCCGATGCGAAGGCTGCGCGGGTCGAGCACGAGATCGCCGGCGGTCAACGCCTTGTCGGCGACGCGTCCCCCCCGGCGCCTGTGCAAGGCTGCAAGGCGCGCCTCCACTTCCTTCAGCGCGAAGGGCTTCACGAGATAGTCGTCGGTGCCGCGCACGAATCCCTCGAGCCTGTCCGCCACCGTATCGCGCGCGGTGAGCATCAGCACCGGAGTATCGTTGCGCGCTTCATCGCGCAGCTTGCGGCAGAGCGTGAGACCGTCCATTCCGGGCAGTCCCAGGTCGAGCACGATGGCGTCGAACCCACCGGTCACCGCAAGATGAAGGCCGGTAACCCCGTCGGAGGCCGTGTCCACCACGTGCCCACGCCCCTCGAGGAAGTCGTAGAGATTGACGGCGATCGCCGGGTCGTCTTCGATGATCAGTACGTGCACAGTTCGGCAAATGGTGCGCGCATTTGCCGCGTCCAGGCAAGCGCAGGCAACAAGGGAGCACTGGCCCCGCCTTGTGCCGGGCCGGAGCTCGGCTGGCTACTTCGCCATCTTGATGCCGCGATCGAGGAATTCGTTGGTGTAGACGCTCTTCACGTCGAAGGGCTTGTCGATGCCGACGTAGTCGCGCACCAGCTGGTAGTCGGCCTTCATGCGGCCGTCGTCGTGGATGCCGAGGGCGACGCCCTTTGAGTGCTTGTCGCTCATCAGCACCTCGACCAGGCTCCAGTTGGTCAGCTCGTTGTCGAACTTGAGCGCGCCGTTGGCGTCCACCAGCGCCTGCACGCAGGGCTTGGGATCCTTGACGCAGGCCGCGAAGGCGCGCTGCGTCACCTTGACGAACTTCGCGATCGCCGGCTTGTTCTTCCTCAGGAAATCGGCGTTCACCACCACCGAGTTGCCGTAGGGGTTGAGGCCCACGTCGCGCCAGGCGACGAAGCCCATGTCGTCGCCCAGTTCGCGCTGGAAAATGTGGTGGATGTTGTAGAAGGAAGTGGTGATGTCGATGGACTTCGCCTTCAGCGCGGAGAGCTTGGCGTTGGCGTCCACGTTCACCCAGGTGACCGACTTCGGGTCCACGCCGTTGGCTTTCGCCAGCGCGGGCCACATCGGCCGCGCGCCGTCGGCCGCCGGGTTGCCGATCTTCTTGCCCGGGAAGTCCTTGATGCCCTTGATGCCCGAGCTCTTCAGCCAGTACAGGCCTTGCGGCGAATTGGCGTAGACG
>CAZOSA010000131.1:0-1071 GCA_964582155.1 uncultured Enterobacteriaceae bacterium
GGACTGTTAATCCGCAGGTCCCAGGTTCGAGCCCTGGTCGGGGAGCCAGATTCCTTCAGCGCGTCGGCGCACTGCCGATCAAGCGGGATCAGGAGTGGGAGGTGCTTGCGTACATGGCCTTCACCACCTCATAACATTCACACGAAGCGGTTTGGAGGCCCTTTACGTCCAGTATGCGCACATTGCCGCGGTTGTAACTGATCAGGTTGCGTTTGGCGAGGCTGCCCGCGGCGTGGGTCACGCCGACCCGGCGCACCCCGATCATCAGCGCGAGGAACCGGTGCGTCAGGTGGAAGCTTTCCGAGCACAGGCGATCGCGGGTCACCAGCAGCCAGCGCGCAAGGCGCATCTCCGTGTTGTGAAACCGGTTGCAGCCGGCGGTCTGCGCGATCTGTCCCATCAGCGCATGAGTAAAGCGCAGCACCCCGCGGTGCAACGAGATGCTCTTGATGAATTCCTTCTGCAGGCTCGCAACCGGCATGCGCATCGCCGAACCGGCACCCTGCACCACGACGCGAAGCTGCGAGACCTCGAGGCCAACGGCCGCGGACGTTCCCACCAGACCTTCTTCGCCGACCATCCCGACCTCCGCGGCCTTATGCGGCGAGAGCACGGTGATCAGCGAAACGACGCCATCATTCGGGAAATAGCAGTGCCGTATGCGGGTGCCGGGTTCATACAGCACTTGCCCGGGATTCAGCGCAACTTGTTGCAGATGCGGAATCATTCGCTTGAGGTCCCCGCGCGGCAGGTTGGCAAGCAGGCGGTTCTGGACATTGACTCGCGTTCTTACCGTCATGACTCCCCCCATCGGCGTCCCCGCCCAACGCGGGATGCGAGAAGTATAGAGAACCCAGGAAAAACAAGTATTTATGTCCGGCAGCGCACAAACCGGAGATGCCACTCACATGCCGGCGTGCCCTTACGTCGGGCGCAAACATGCGCCGCGCGCGCTTCTCAATCGCCCTGCGCGAACACCCGCTCGAGACCCGCCATGTCCGCGATGCAGACCTGCTTTTGTTGTATGTCGATCAGCCCGTCCCGGTGCAACGTCGAGAACACGCGGCTCAC
>CAZOSA010000131.1:1171-5807 GCA_964582155.1 uncultured Enterobacteriaceae bacterium
TCTCTTATCGATAAAGACGTCGGCGCCTGCCCGCTGGGACAGCTCCCTGTAGTGCGGCAAATTTCTGCCGCTCATGATGGCGACCCGCGGCGCGTCCGTCCTCTGCCGGATGCGGGACGCGAAATCGAATCCGTTCATCCCCGGCATCTCGACATCAGTGAGCACGAAATTCGGCCGCGCGTCCTCCAACATGCCGAGCGCTTCGTCGCCGGATGCCGCCTGCGCAATCACCGTTACCCCAGGCAGGCTCGAAAGCCACTCTGCCAGCGTCATCCTCAGCGTCTGGCTGTCGTCCACGAGCAGCACGCGCAGCGGCGTCATTGCGATCGATCCCCCTGGATTGCGCAGCCTCTCCTCATTCGTTTACAGTCGGCGGGTCGACCGTTCTGTGCGCTATCACACATAATAGGAACTTAAACTCCGCAGGTCCCGGATACAAGCTGTGCGCTCCGAAGCGGAATCCCGATACGCATGGCTGCGGCTGATCGCATCGCTCGCGTTGATGACACTCGGCGGCGCGGGCATGTACGTCGTCACCGTGGCGCTGCCGCTGGTACAGGCGGAGTTCGGCGTGGGGCGCTCTGACGCGTCGCTGCCCTACACGCTCACCATGGTCGGTTTCGGCCTGGGCGGCATCCTCATGGGGCGCCTTGCCGACCGCTTCGGCGTCATCGTCCCGGTGCTGATCGGCACGTTCTGCCTGGGTCTGGGTTTCGTTGCCGCCGGCTTTGCCGGCAGCCTGTGGCAGTTCGCGCTGGCGCAGGGACTGCTGATCGGCTTTCTCGGCAGCTCGGCGACTTTCGCTCCGCTGGTCGCCGATACCTCGCTCTGGTTCAACCGCCGCCGCGGTATTGCGGTGGCCATCTGCGCCAGCGGCAACTACCTCGGCGGCGCCCTGTGGCCCCCTGTCGTACAACACTTCTTCGACAGCGCCGGCTGGCGCCAGACCTACATTGGCGTGGGTGCGTTCTGCGTCGCGGCGATGCTGCCGCTGGCGCTCGTCCTGCGCCGCAAGCCACCGACGCCTGCTGCCGCGGCGCCCGGAGCCCCGGCCAGCGGCGCGCCGCACACCCTCGGGATGCATCCGAGACTGCTGCTCGGGCTGCTTTGCACCGCCGGCGTCGCCTGCTGCGTGGCGATGTCCATGCCGCAGGTGCATATCGTGGCCTACTGCGGTGACCTTGGTTTCGCCGCCGCGCGCGGCGCCGAGATGCTCTCCTTGATGCTCGGCTTCGGCATCGTCAGCCGCCTCGCCTCGGGTTGGATCTGCGATCGCATCGGCGGACTGCGCACGCTGCTGCTCGGGTCCACGCTGCAGGCGGTGGCGCTGGCGCTGTTCCTGCCCGCTGAAGGATTGACGTCGCTGTACGTCACCTCCGCCCTGTTCGGCCTGTTCCAGGGCGGCATCGTGCCCTCTTACGCCATCATCGTGCGCGAGTACTTCGATGCGAAAGTCGCGGGCACGACGGTCAGCATGGTGCTGACCTCTACCTTGTTCGGCATGGCCCTGGGCGGCTGGATGTCCGGGGCGATTTTCGATCTTACCGGTTCCTACCGCGCCGCATTCCTCAATGGCATCGCCTGGAATCTGCTCAACATCGGCATCGTCGTGGCGCTCCTGCTGCGCGCCCGAAAGCGGCTATAGTCTGCGACGCAAGGAGGCACGCATGGACCTGAGCGAGAAACTGCTGCGGCTCAAGCCCGCGGCCATCGACGGCGAAGAATGGCAGACGCGGCTCGAGCTGGCGGCCTTGTATCGCGCATTCGACTGGCTGGGGTGGACCGAGTCCATCTACAATCACATCACCGCGCGCGTGCCAGCCGCCGAGCGGCATTACCTCATCAATCCCTACGGCCTCAACTACAACGAGGTCACCGCCACCAACCTGGTGAAAGTCAACCTGGCCGGCGAAGCCATGGACGGCCCGAAGTACCCGGTGAACCAGGCCGGCTTCGTGATCCACAGCGCCATCCATGCCGCGCGCGAGGACGCGCACTGCATCATCCACACGCATACCACCGCCGGCAGCGCGGTGGCCGCCAAGAAGGACGGGCTGCGCTACGACAACTTCTACAGCGCGGCCCTCTACGGCCAGGTGGCCTACCATGACTTCGAGGGCGTCACGACCGATACCGGCGAGCAACCGCGCCTGGTGAAGAGCTTCGGCACGAAACCCATCCTGATCCTGCGCAACCACGGCCTGCTGGTCGCCTGCAGCAGCGTCCCCGAGGCCTACATGGTCTATTGGACGTTGCAGCGCGCCTGCGAAATACAGGTCGCCACCGACGCCATGCGCGGCGACAATCTGCCGATTGCGCAGCGCGTGCTCGACGAGACGCCGGCGCGATCCACGGCGTTTCGCGCCGGGCCGCGTCCCGGCGCATTGCCGTTCGACGCCCTGCTCCGGCGGGCGGGCATTCGATACGAAGACATCATTTAATCAACGGAGACTGGCGATGGACAAACGTAGTCAGAAAGAGCGTTTCGACGAGGGACTGAAAACGCGGCGCGAGGTGCTGGGCGCCGGGTACGTGGACAAGGCGATGGCGGCCACGGACGATTTCAGCAAGCCGTTCGTCGACCTGCTCAACACCTACTGCTGGAACGACATCTGGAACCGCCCCGGCCTGGACCGCAAGACGCGCTCGATGCTGAATCTGGCCATGCTCTCGGCGCTCGGCAAGGAGCACGAATTGAAGCTCCACCTCAACGGTTCGCTCAACAACGGCCTCACCAAGGAGCAGATCCGCGAAGTGCTGCTCCAGGTGGCGATCTACTGCGGCGTGCCGGCGGCCGTCGTGGCGTTCCGCTGCGCGAAGGAAGTGTTCAAGGAGCGCGGCGTCTAGGCCGCGTCGCGCGCCCGCTCGCCGAACACGCGCTCCATCTCGCGGCGCAGCTTCACCGCGCTCGAGTTCTCGTCCACGGCGACGTCGCTCCACCTGAGCGCTTGCCCGGCGGCGACGGGCTTGAGCAGTTTCCAGCCGTGCGCGAGGCCCAGCGGCAGGCCGCCCTGGGCCAGCGAATCCTGCGCCGGCATCAACCGGCCGACCACTGTGTAGCCGCCTTCGCCGTCGAGCAGCTCGCCCGGCTTGAGCGCGCGCTTGGCGGTCGCCACCGCATCGGCGCGAAACCCGGTGGCGCAGCCCGTCGGCTCGCCACGCAGCCCGACAGACGCGACGGATATTCCCACCTCCAGCCCGATCAGGTGCCAGCGCTTGTACAGGCAGGCGTAGCGACCGCTGTCGTCGGTCTTCACGCCATACTCCGCGAAGCAACGGCGGATGTATTCGCTCTCGCCTTCGAACGCCACCCACACGCCGAAGCGGATGTCATAGTCGATCGGCGCACCGTCCGCCCGCAAGGACGACACCACCTCGACCTGGCCCTTGTGGTGCAGCACGCCACCCTCGGAGCGCGGGCGCATGAGGTTGGGAATCTGGTCGACGCTGCCCGCGGGATACGCGAGGCCGCCCGGCGCCGGCGTAAGGCCGGTGGCGTTGCAAACGGCGCTGGTCTCGATCGCGGGTTTCGAGCCATCGAGGAAGGAGTTGAACATCTTCGGGTTGAGGCCGCCGAGCTTCGCCTGCTCCGGCGTCAGGCCGTAGTAGCCCCACACGGTCTCCGGCGTGGATTGCGCGAAATGCGGCAGCCACTTGTGGCCGCGGCCCGCCGCAACCACCGGGAATCCCGCCGCGCGCGCCCAGTCCACCAGCTCGCAGATGAGCGCCGGCTGGTCGCCGTAGGCGAGGCTGTAGACCACCCCCGCCGCGGCAGCCCGCCGCGCCAGCATCGGCCCGCAGTAGGCGTCGGCTTCCACCGTCACCATCACCACGTGTTTGCCATTGCGAAAGGCTTCGAGCGCGTGGTCCACGGCCGCGATCGGGTTGCCGGTGGCCTCGATGACGATGTCGATCGCCGGATGCGAGGCCAGCGCGCGCCAGTCTTCGCCGACGTGCGTGCGGCGCTCCTTCAGCGCGGCGTCGAGCGAAGCGGCGCCGTGCTGCGCGCTCGTCCAGCCGGTACGCTCGAGATTCGCCCTGGCATTCACGGGATTCAGGTCCGCGATGCCGACCAGATGCACGCCGGGCGTGCGCGGCACCTGCGCGAGGTACATCGCCGCGAACTTGCCCGCGCCGATGACGCCGAGGCGCAGCGGATTGTCCTTCCGCTGGAGAAGCTTCGCGTACAGGTTCATGCGGCTTTCAGGCTCCCCTGCAGTTCCTCCACGGGAGTGCCGTCCTTCCACGGCAGCGGCACGTCGTAGGGCTTGAGCAGGCAGTCGTCCGGCAGGCACTGGATCGGCGTGAAATCGCGGTGCGCGATGTAGCCCGGGCGCTTGAAGCGCCGGATGTGATTCGACACCGCGCACAGCGACAGGTACACGCTCACCCGGTTCCACGGCGACAGATTGGAACTCGAGGCATGCACCAGGCAGCCGTGGAACAGGATCATCGATCCGGCCGGGCCCTTGGGGGCGACGATGCCGCTGCGACCGACCATCGTCCGGATGGTGTCATGGTTGATGGTCCAGAGCGGATAGCTGGTGGTGCTCGTGTCGTGCCGCGCGTCGAGCACGCCTTGCTTGTGGCTGCCCGGAATGAACATCAGCGGGCCGTTGAACTCGTTCACCTCGTC
>CAZOSA010000132.1:0-5789 GCA_964582155.1 uncultured Enterobacteriaceae bacterium
CCATCCGCGAGGGCGGCAAAACCGTCGGCGCCGGCGTCGTCGCCAAGGTGCTCGAGTGAGCACCACGCAAAACCAGCGCATCCGCATCCGCCTCAAGGCGTTCGACTACCGGCTGATCGACCAGTCGGCGCTCGAGATCGTCGACACGGCCAAGCGCACGGGTGCCGTGGTGCGCGGACCGGTGCCGCTGCCGACGCGCAAGCAGCGCTTCGACCTGCTGCGCTCGCCGCATATCGACAAGGCGTCGCGCGAGCAGCTGGAGATCCGCACGCACCTGCGCCTGATGGACATCATCGACCCGACCGACAAGACGGTGGACGCGCTAATGAAGCTCGACCTGCCGGCGGGCGTGGACGTGGAAATCAAGGTCAAGTAATACGCAGCACGAAGTGCAGTGCCGGCCCATAGCAGCCGGCGCCCGACGCAAGCAAATGCACCGCCGGGTCCAAGATAAGAGGGCTTTATGACGATTGGATTGGTCGGCCGCAAGGTCGGCATGACGCGCATCTTCACCGACGACGGCACTACGCTGCCGGTGACCGTGCTCGACGTGTCCGACAACCGGATCACGCAGATCAAGACGCCGGAGAAGGACGGCTACGCCGCCGTGCAGGTCGCGTTCGGCAAGCGCCGCGCGAGCCGCGTGCGCAAGCCCCTTGCCGGCCATCTCGCCAAGGCCGGGGTCGAAGCCGGCAGCCTGCTCAAGGAGTTCCGCGCGGATGCCGGGGAGCTCGCCAGCCTGAAGGTCGGCGGCAAGCTGGGCGTCGACCTGTTCAAGGTCGGGCAGAAAGTGGACGTGCAGGGCGTGACCATCGGCAAGGGATTTGCCGGCGTCATCAAGCGCCATCACTTCTCTTCGAACCGCGCTTCGCACGGCAACTCCCTCTCGCACAACAAACCGGGATCGACGGGCCAGAACCAGAGCCCGGGGCGCGTGTTTCCGGGCAAGCGCATGGCCGGCCACCTGGGCAACGTCAAGCGCACGGTGCCCAATCTGGTGGTGGTGCGCGTCGATACGGAACGGCAGTTGCTGCTGGTCAGGGGTTCGGTGCCAGGTTCGAAGGGGCGTGACGTGGTCGTGCGCCCGGCGGCGAAGGTCTGAGCGGCGCCATGGAACTCAAGCTGATCGGCGACAAAGGCGCGACTGGCACCACCAGCGCGCCGGACGCCATTTTTGGCCGGGACTTCAATGAAGCCCTGGTGCACCAGGTGGTCGTCGCCTACCAGGCAAACGCCCGCATGGGCACGCGCAAGCAAAAGGAACGCAGCGAGATCGCCAAGTCGACCAAAAAACCCTGGCGCCAGAAAGGCACCGGCCGCGCGCGCGCCGGGATGGCCTCGAGCCCGCTGTGGCGCGGTGGCGGCAAGATATTCGCCGCCAGCCCGGACGAGAATTTCTCGCACAAAGTCAACCGCAAGATGATGCGTGCCGGCATGGCCTCGATCCTGTCTCAGCTGGCGCGCGAGGACCGCATCCGCGTGGTGGAGGAGTTCAAGCTGGAGGCGCCCAAGACCAAGTTGCTGGCGCAGAAGATCAAGTCGATGGGCTTCGACGAGGTGCTGGTGATCACCGACGAGATCGACCAGAACCTGGAGCTTTCCGCGCGCAACCTGCGCAACGTCGCGGTGATCGCGGCGCGCCAGGCCAATCCGCTCGCCCTGGTGCGCTTTCCCCACGTGCTGGTGACCCGCAAGGCACTCGCGCGCTTCGAGGAGATGCTCAAATGAGCGCGCCGAAGAAGTACGCCGCCGAGCGCCTGATGAACGTGGTGCTGGCCCCCGTGGTGTCGGAGAAGAGCACCCTGGTGGCGGACAAGAACCGGCAGTATGTGTTTCGCGTCGCCGACGACGCCACCAAGCCCGAAGTGAAGGCTGCGGTGGAATTGCTGTTCAAGACCAAGGTGCAATCGGTGACAGTGTCCAACGTCAAGGGCAAGCAGAAGCGTTTCGGACGCTTCATGGGGCGCCGCCGCAACTGGAAGAAGGCCTATGTGCGCCTGGCGGCCGGCCAGGAAATCAATTTCGCGGCGACGGAGTAAGCCATGCCACTGATCAAAGTCAAACCCACTTCTCCCGGGCGCCGCGCGCTGGTGAAGGTGGTCACGCCGGAGTTGCACAAGGGCGAACCGCACTGGCCGCTTACTGCCAAGAAGTCGAAGACCAGCGGGCGCAACAATCTCGGCCGCATCACCATGCGGCACCAGGGAGGCGGACACAAGCAGCACTACCGGATGGTGGATTTCCGCCGCAGCAAGGACGGCATCGCGGCCACGGTGGAGCGGCTCGAGTACGACCCGAACCGAAGCGCGCATCTGGCGCTGCTGCTTTACGTCGATGGCGAGCGGCGCTACGTGCTGGCGCCCAAAGGCGTGGGCGCGGGGACGCAGTTGATGTCGGGCGCCGAAGCGCCGATCAAATCAGGCAACACGCTGCCGCTGCGCAACGTCCCGGTTGGCACGACGGTGCATTGCATCGAGATGCTGCCGGGCAAGGGCGCCCAGCTGGCGCGTTCGGCGGGCGCTTCGGCGCAGTTGCTCGCGCGCGAGGGTTCCTACGCCCAGCTGCGGCTGCGCTCGGGCGAGATCCGCAAGGTGCACGTCAACTGCCGCGCGACCATCGGCGAAGTCGGCAACGAAGAACACAACCTCGAATCGATCGGCAAAGCGGGCCGCAAGCGCTGGCGCGGCATCCGGCCGACGGTGCGCGGCGTGGCGATGAACCCGATCGACCATCCCCACGGCGGCGGCGAAGGCCGCACCTCATCGGGGCAACCTCCGGTGTCGCCGTGGGGCCAGCAGTCCAAGGGATTCAAGACCCGCCGCAACAAGCGCACGCAGGTGATGATCGTGCGCGACCGGCGCACGAAATAAGGGCTAGCCATGGCACGCTCAATCAAGAAGGGTCCCTTCGTGGACCAGCACCTGATGGACAAGGTCTCCGCGGCGCGCGCCGGCAACGACAAGCGCCCGATCAAGACCTGGTCGCGCCGCTCCACCGTGATGCCGGAATTCATTGGTCTGACCGTGGCGGTGCACAACGGCAAGCAGCATATCCCGGTGTATATCACCGAAAACATGGTTGGCCACAAGCTCGGGGAATTCGCACTGACGCGCGTCTTCAAGAGCCACTCGGCGGTGGGCAAGCGCACCGAACAGGCGGTCGGCGGCCGGCCGCCGCCGCCGGGTGCCCCAGGTGCCGCCGCGCCCGCATCGGCAGTTGCCGCCGCCGCCGCACCGGTGGCGAAGAAGTAAGGGGCCGCACATGGAAACTCGAGCGATCCTGCGCAGCGCGAGAATGTCGGCCCAGAAGGGCAGGCTGGTGGCCGACATGATCCGCGGCCAGCCGGTGGACAAGGCGCTCAACATCCTTGCGTTCACGCCGAAGAAGGGCGCCGCCATCATCAAGAAGCTGCTCGAGTCGGCCATTGCCAACGCCGAGCACAACGACGGCGCCGACGTCGACGCGCTGAAAGTGAAGACGGTGCTGGTGGAGCGCGGCGCCTTCCTCAAGCGCTTTCAGGCTCGCGCCAAGGGCCGGGGCAATCGCGTGCTCAAGCACAGCTGCAACATTTACGTCACGGTCGGGGACTGACGAGGGCTTATGGGACAGAAAATAAATCCGATCGGTTTCCGGCTCGCGGTCAATCGCAACTGGAGTTCGCGCTGGTACGCCAACAGCCGCCAGTTCGCCGGCATGCTGGCCGAGGACATCAAGGTACGCACTTTCCTCAAGAAGAAGCTCGCGCACGCCTCCGTCGGCCGCGTGCTGATCGAGCGGCCCGCCAAGGACGCGCGCATCACCATCTTTTCGGCGCGTCCCGGCGTGGTGATCGGCAAGAAGGGCGAGGAGATCGAGGCGCTCAAGTCCGAGCTGCGCCGCCTGATGGGTGTGCAGCAGGTGCACGTCAACATCGAGGAGATCCGCAAGCCCGAGATCGACGCGCAGCTGATCGCCGACTCGATCGCGCAGCAGCTCGAGAAGCGCATCATGTTCCGGCGCGCGATGAAGCGCGCCATGCAAAATGCCATGCGCCTGGGCGCGCAGGGCATCAAGATCATGAGCGCCGGGCGTCTCAACGGCATCGAGATCGCCCGCACCGAGTGGTATCGCGAAGGCCGCGTGCCCCTGCACACGCTGCGCGCCGACATTGATTACGGCACGGGCGAGGCGAAGACGACGTACGGCGTGATCGGCATCAAGGTTTGGGTCTACAAGGGCGAAGTGATGTCCAAGGCCGAAGCGCAGGCCGCGCTGCCGGTCGCCGCCGCCATACCGGCGCCGACGGCGGAAGTGCCCGCCGACCCGCGCAAGGCGAAGAGGCCCGTGCCCAAGATGGGCGCACGCCGCGCGCCGGCGCGTGCCAAGCCCGAGGGCGACAGCAAGAAGCCAGCGAAGAAGGCCGACGCGGCCGCGCCCAAGACCACCGTCAAGCGCGCGAGGAAAGTGGTCAAGGACGAAGGCGAGAAGAAGCAATGAAAGGGAATTGAGCGATGCTGCAACCCGCACGTACCAAGTACCGCAAGCAGCAAAAGGGCCGCAATACGGGCGTCGCCACGCGCGGCACCAAGGTCGCCTTCGGCGAGTACGGGCTCAAGGCCGTCGGCCGGGGCCGCCTGACCGCGCGCCAGCTCGAGGCTGCGCGGCGCGCGTTGACGCGCCACATCAAGCGCGGCGGGCGCATCTGGATCCGCGTGTTCCCGGACAAGCCGATTTCGACCAAGCCGGCCGAAGTGCGCATGGGCAATGGCAAGGGCAATCCGGAGTATTTCGTCTGCGAGATCCAGCCCGGCAAGATCATTTACGAGATGGACGGGGTGGATGCCGCGATCGCCAAGGAGGCCTTTGCACTGGCCTCGGCCAAGCTGCCGTTCAAGACCATTGTCGTGCACCGAATGCTGGGGTAGGCCATGAAGGCAAGCGAACTACGCACGAAAAGCGGCGACGAGCTGAACAAGGAGCTGCACGATCTGCTCAGGGCCCAATTCGGCCTGCGCATGCAGCTCGCCACCCAGCAGCTCGGCAACACCAGCCAGATCAACAAGGTGCGGCGCGACATTGCGCGCGTGCGTACCGTGCTCAACGAGAAAGCGGGCGAATGAACCAGCCAGCGACGCAGACCCCGGACCACACCCGCACCCTGGTGGGCCGCGTGGTGAGCGACAAGATGCAAAAGACCGTGACGGTGCTGGTCGAGCGCCGGGTCAGGCACCCGCTCGTCGGCAAGACCATCACGCGCTCGAAGAAATACCACGCGCACGTCGAGGAGGGCGGCATTGCCCAGGGCGACCTGGTCGAGATTTCGGAATGCCGCCCGATTTCCAGGACGAAGTCCTGGAAGGTCACCCGCCTGATCGAGAAGTCGAAGGCGGGTTGAGATTGCCCAAGATGCGGATTTCGCGATAGAATTCACGTCCTTTTCGACGGTCCGGCTCCGGCCGGTCCGTAGCCAGCCCCGTACGGGGTCCAAAACTGCCCGCCAGGCGGCGCCCAGCGAGGCAAGTTGGATGGAGAGTTGCCAATGATTCAGATGCAGTCCATTTTGGACGTTGCCGACAATACCGGCGCGCGCTCCGTCATGTGCATCAAGGTGCTGGGCGGCTCCAAGCGGCGCTACGCGAGCATCGGCGACGTGATCAAGGTGAGCGTCAGGGACGCTGCGCCCCGCGGCCGCGTGAAGAAAGGCGAGATTTACGATGCCGTCGTGGTGCGTACCGCCAAGGGCGTGCGTCGCGCGGACGGCTCGCTGATCCGCTTCGACAGCAATGCCGCGGTGCTGCTGACCCCCAAGC
>CAZOSA010000133.1:0-5784 GCA_964582155.1 uncultured Enterobacteriaceae bacterium
CCCTGCTGCGACACCGGGGTCATCTTGCCGTCGATCTTCATCGCCGGCGGGTAGCCGGTGGTGATGAACAGGTCCGAGCCCTTCTTGCCCACCAGGGCGCGCAGCAGGTCATACATGAATTTCGTCGCTTGTTCGCGTTCCATGCTTTCCTCCTGGCCGGCGAGCCTGCGCTCAGCCCGCGAAGTTATCCTTGTTCGAAGCTTTGCTGCGCGCCTCGCCCATCGACACCACGTTGCGCCGCACGAGGTCCTGCAGGGTCTGGTCCAGCGTCTGCATGCCGATCTGCGCGCCGGTCTGGATCGCGGAATACATCTGCGCGATCTTGTTCTCGCGGATCAGGTTGCGGATCGCGGGGGTGCCGATCATGATCTCGTGCGCCGCGACGCGCCCCGCGCCGTCCTTGGTCTTCAGCAGGGTCTGCGAGATCACCGCGCGCAGCGATTCGGAGAGCATCGCGCGCACCATCTCCTTCTCCGCCGCCGGGAACACGTCCACGATCCGGTCCACGGTCTTCGCCGCGGAGGAGGTGTGCAGCGTGCCGAACACCAGGTGGCCCGTTTCCGCGCCGGTCAGCGCGAGGCGGATGGTCTCCAGGTCGCGCATCTCGCCCACCAGGATCGAGTCCGGGTCCTCGCGCAGCGCGCTGCGCAGCGCGTTGGAGAACGACAGCGTGTGCGGGCCGACCTCGCGCTGGTTGATGAGGCACTTCTTGGACTCATGCACGAACTCGATCGGGTCCTCGATGGTGAGGATGTGGCCTTCCTCGTTCTCGTTGATGTGATTGACCATCGCCGCCAGCGTGGTGCTCTTGCCCGAGCCCGTGGGCCCGGTCACCAGCACGATGCCGCGCGGGTACTCCGAAATCTCGGTGAAGATCTTCGGGCACTTGAGGTCTTCCAGCGACAGCACCTTGGTCGGGATGGTGCGCAGCACCGCGGCGGCGCCGCGCTGCTGCACGAAAGCGTTGACGCGAAAGCGCGCGAGATTCGGCACCGCGAAGGAAAAGTCGCACTCGAGGTTTTCCTCGTAGAACTTCCTCTGCCCGTCGTTCATGATGTCGTAGATCATCCCGTGCACGTCCTTGTGCTCCAGGGCCGGCACGTTGATGCGCTTGACGTCGCCATGCACCCGCACCATCGGCGGCAATCCCGAGGACAGGTGCAGGTCGGATGCTTTGTTCTTCACGACAAACGCAAGCAATTCAGTAAGATCCATTACAATCCCCAGAGAGGCGCGTGGGCAAAGTATGCGGTCAATCCCCGAGAACTTGCAAGCCGTGAAGGAGCGCATCGCGGGGGCGGCGCGCGCCGCGGGGCGCGACCCCGCTGCGGTGGCGCTGCTCGCAGTGTCGAAGACCCATGCGCCGGCGCTGATCGAGCAGGCATTTGGCGCCGGGCAGCGCGCTTTCGGCGAGAACTACGTGCAGGAAGCCCTCGACAAGATGGGAACGCTCGCGCGCCTGCCGATCGAATGGCACCTGGTGGGCCCTCTGCAGAGCAACAAGACGCGCCTGGTCGCGGAACGTTTTCATTGGGTGCATACCGTGGAGCGCGAGAAGATCGCCCGGCGCCTCTCGGAGCAGCGCCCGGAAGGCAAGGCGCCGCTCCAGGTGCTGGTGCAGGTCAACGTTTCGGCGGAAGCGTCCAAGAGCGGCGTCGCGCCGCGCGAGGCAGGCGCGCTCGCGCACGCGGTGGCGGCATTGCCAGGATTGCGCCTGCGCGGGCTGATGGCGGTGCCCGAGCCGACCCCGGACCAGACCATCCAGCGCGCCCGCTTCGGCGAGCTGCGCGCGCTCTATGAGGCGCTGCAGCGCGAAGGCCTGGTGCTCGACACGCTGTCCATGGGCATGAGCGACGACATGGAGGCGGCGATCGCCGAAGGGTCCACGATGGTGCGCATCGGCACCGCCATCTTCGGCGAGCGACGCAAAGTCAGGGACGCGGCGTGAACATCGCTTTCATCGGCGGCGGCAACATGGCCAACGCGCTGCTCGGTGGTCTGATGGCGCAAGGCGTAAAGGCCGGCGCGCTGTCGGTCGTCGAGCCGTTGGCCGCGGCGCGCAGGAAGCTCGTCTCGCGCTACCGGGTCCACGCCAGCGCGGTGGCGGACGCGCGTACGGCTGCCGCTGATACGCTGCTCCTCGCGGTGAAGCCGCAGGACATGCGCGCGGCCGTGGCACCCCTTGCGGGGAGGCTGGGCAACAAGCTGGTCATCAGCATCGCCGCCGGCATCCGCCTGCGGGACCTGTCGCGCTGGCTCGGCGGGCACGCGAAGCTGATCCGCTGCATGCCCAACACGCCGGCGCTGATCCGGGCAGGCATCACCGGGCTGTACGCGCCACCCGGCGTGAGCGCGGCGGAGCGACGCCGCGCCGGGCGCATCCTCGGCGCGGCCGGCGCCGTCGTCTGGGTGCGAGATGAGGCGCTCCTCGATCCGGTCACCGCTGTGTCGGCGAGCGGCCCGGCGTACGTGTTCTGGTTCATCGAGCAGCTCGGCGCCGCGGGCGTCGCGCTGGGCCTCGCACCGGAGGTGGCGGCGAAGCTCGCGCTCCAGACGGTGCTGGGCGCGGCGAAGCTTGCCGCGGGCAGCAAGGAGCCGCCGGCGGTGCTGCGTGAACGCGTCACCTCGAAGGGCGGCACCACCGCGGCTGCGCTCAAGGTGTTCGAAGAAGAGGGGTTGGCCGAACACTTCAAGCGCGCCATCGAGGCCGCCAGCCGGCGCGGCGCGGAGCTGGGCGAACTCCTGGGCAGGGACTGACGTGTTCGTCCAGGTCGCAATTTTTCTGCTCGACAACGTCGTCGCCTTCTTTGTCATTCTGCTGCTCGCGCGCTTTCATTTCCAGTGGCTGCGCGTCGGCTTTCGCAACCCTGCGGGCGAGTTCATTCTCGCGACCACCAGCTGGATCGTGATGCCGGTGCGGCGTGTGATTCCCGGGCTTGCCGGGCTTGATCTTCCGACTCTGCTGGCGGCCTGGCTCCTGCAGGGCCTGGGACTGTGGATCCACACGGCCCTGGTGGGCGCAGAGCCAAGTGTCCTCTCGATCGCGGCGGTGGCGCTGGTCGAGCTGCTGCGCTTCAGCCTCTACATCCTGATCTTTGCGGTGTTCATTCAGGCGATCCTTTCGTGGGTGAATCCCGATGCGCCCGTGGCGCCGGTCTTCAACGCGGTGACCCGACCCTTCCTTCGTCCTCTCCGGCGTTTCATTCCGCCAGTCGGCAGGGTCGACCTGACACCCCTGGTCCTGCTGATGATCCTCTGGGTGATGCTGATCATGATCGGTGGTCTCGCGAACGCGGCCGCACGGCTTTGATCCTGGAGTTGCACGTGCAGCCGGGAGCGTGTCGTCATCGAGGGGTTGGAGTCCTAGGGAAGCGAATTTCCTCGCGGTAGGGGAAGACGTCCTGCTGCTCGCCGGCGCGCACGCGCGCCTGCGTGCCGGCCCAGAACGCCGGGTCCATCAAGTCGGCGTGGCGCTCGAGGAACACTGCGCGCGTCTCTGGGTTGGTGACCAGGAAGCGGACGAACTGCTCGGGGAACACGTCGCGCGGCCCGATCGAGAAATAAGGCTCGGCCGACATCTCGTCCTCGAACGAGCCCGGCGGCGGGATGCGCCGGAAGTTGCAATCGACCATGTACGCGATCTCGTCGTAGTCGTAGAACACGACGCGGTTGTGGCGCGTGACGCCAAAGTTCTTCAGCAGCATGTCGCCCGGGAAAATGCCCGCGCCTGCGAGCTCCTTGATGGCGCTGCCGTAGTCGTGCAGCGCCTGGCGGATGCGCCCGGTGTCGCCGTCCAAAGCCGCTTCCTCGAGGTACAGGTTGAGCGGCTGCATGCGGCGCTCGATGTAGACGTGGCGCAGAACGACGCTATCGCTCTCGATCTCGATGCTGGAGGCGGCCTCGGACTTGAGCTCCTCGAGCAGCGCCGGGTCGAACCGCTCCAGCGGCAGCGCCACCAGCGAGTATTCGAGCGTATCGGCCAGGCGCCCGACGCGATCGTGCATTTTCACCAGCTGGTACTTGTCCAGCACCGTCTGCCGGTCGATCTCCTTGGGCGGCGCGAAGCGGTCGCGGATCACCTTGAACACGTACGGGAAGGAAGGCAGCGTGAAGACCAGCATCACCATGCCCTTGATACCCGGCGCGACGGCGAAATTGTCCGAGGAATGCTTCAGGTGGTAGAACAGGTCGCGGTAGAACAGGGTCTTGCCCTGCTTGGCCAGGCCCACGCTCATGTACAGCTCGGCGCGCGGCTTCTTCGGCATGAGCTGGCGCAGGAACGAGACGAACGCCGCCGGCACCTCCATGTCGACGAAGAAATAGGCGCGCGCGAACGAAAACAGGATGATGAGCGGGTCGGCGTCCAGCAGCAGCGCGTCGAGGTACAGCGCGCCGCGCTCGTTCTGCAGGATGGGCACGGCGAAGGGAACTTCCTCGCTGCCGTTCACGATCCTGCCCACGACGTAGGCGGCCTTGTTGCGGATGAAAAGCGACGCCAGCACCTGGATCTGCAGGCTGGGCCGCGCGCGCGCGGGGCGCGGGAAGCGCGCCCGCAGCGCCCGCACCACGCTCATCAGGTCGCGCCGCAGGTCCTCGAAGGGATTGGCGAGCGCGAAGTCCCGCACGATGCGCTCCATCGTCTCGCGCAGCCCGCAGCCGGTGCGCGGGTAGTAGCTGCGGTAGGCCAGCTCCTCGCCTTCGAGGTGCTCGGTGGCCACCGCAGGGCGCCAGAAGATGAATTCGTTGTGGTAGTAGCGCCGGTGCAGCACCTGGCAGGCCACCGAGTTGTAGAAAGTCTCGGCGCACTCGGGCTGGCGATGCTCATGCAGCAGCGGGATGTAGGCCAGCTTGATCGCCGGCCACAGCGACTCGTCGCGCTCGGCCCCGGGAAAGCGCGCCCGCACGCCTTCCACCGCCTCCTGCACGCGCTGGTCGTACATGAGGATGCGCTCGCGGGCGAGCGCGCGCATGGCGGCCCAGTCGGCGCGCTCGAACAGCGGCTTGGCGTGCGCCGAGGCCTCGCGGAACAGCCGGTAGTGCTTGTCGAAGCCGGCGAGGATCGCGCGCGCCACCTCGGCGGCCCGGTCGGCCCGGGTCTCGTGGATCGCGACGACCTGCGCCGGCGCCGTCAAATCAGGCTACCTTCTTCGCCTTCGCCTTTTCCTCGAAGAACTGCGCGTCCTCGGTGGAGCCGTGCAGCGCGGTGGTCGAGGCCTTGCCGCCGGAGACCACCTGGGTGATCTCGTCGAAATAGCCAGTGCCGACCTCGCGCTGGTGCCTGACCGCGGTGAAGCCTCGCTCGACCGCGGCGAACTCCTTCTGCTGCAGTTCGACGAAGGCGCTCATGTTGTTCCTGGCGTAGCCGTAGGCCAGGTCGAACATCGAGTAGTTGAGCGCATGGAAGCCCGCCAGGGTGATGAACTGGAACTTGTAGCCCATGGCGCCGAGCTCGCGCTGGAACTTGGCGATGGTGGCGTCGTCGAGGTTTTTCTTCCAGTTGAACGAGGGCGAGCAATTGTAGGCCAGCATCTTGCCCGGATATTTCTTGCGGATGCCTTCCGCGAAGCGCTTGGCAAACTCGAGGTCCGGCGTGCCGGTCTCGCACCACACCATGTCGGCGTACTCGGCATAGGCGAGTCCGCGCGACAGCGCCTGCTCGAATCCCTTTTTCGTGCGGAAGAAGCCCTCCGAGGTACGCTCCCCGGTGAGGAAGGGCCGGTCGTTCTCGTCCACGTCGGTGGTGACGATGTCGGCGGCTTCCGCGTCGGTGCGCGCCAGCAGCAC
>CAZOSA010000134.1:0-2304 GCA_964582155.1 uncultured Enterobacteriaceae bacterium
GCCGGTGACCGCGAGCTACATCATCTGCGCGGTGATCGCGGCGCCGGCCCTGATCTCGCTCAAGGTGCCGGAGTTCGCGGCGCACATGTTCATCTTCTACTACGCGGTGCTCTCGGAAGTCTCGCCGCCCACGGCGCTGTCGCCCTTCGCCGCCGCGGCGATCACCGGTGGCGACCCGTACAAGACGACGCTGCAGACCTGGAAGTACACGACGCCCGCGTTCCTCGTGCCGTTCATCTTCGTCCTGGATCCGGCCGGCGCGGGGCTGCTGCTCACCGGCTCGTTCAAGACGCTGGGCAGCGCCAACTGGGGCTCGATCGCGCTGATCACCTTCACGGCCGCGGTCGGCATCCTGTCGCTCGCCGGCGCGTTCCAGGGCTGGCTGTTCAGCCGCACCCCGCGCTACGAGCGCCTGATGCTGCTGGTGGCGGGGTTCGCGCTGGTGTATCCGGGCACCGTGTCCAACGGCATCGGCTTCACGCTGGTGGCGCTGGTGCTTGCCTCGCAGTGGCTGCGCCGGGGAAAATAGGGACAGACCCTATTTATTGACGTGCGCCAGGAATCCACCGATATCCTGATTCTCGGCTCTGGCGGCGCGGGACTGTTCGCCGCGCTGCACGCGCACCAGGCCGATCCTTCGCTCTCCATCACCGTCGCGGTCAAAGGCCTGCTCGGCAAGTGCGGCTGCACACGCATGGTGCAGGGCGGGTACAACGTGGCGCTGGCCAGGGAGGACTCGGTCGAGCGCCACTTCATGGACACCATCGAGGGCGGAAAATGGCTGCCCGACCAGGACCTCGCCTGGAAGCTGGTGACGCTGGCGGTGGAGCGCGTCCGGGAGCTCGAAAACGAGCTCGGGTGTTTTTTCGACCGCAATCCGGACGGAACTATCCACCAGAAAGCCTTCGCCGGGCAGACGTTCGATCGCACGGTGCACAAGGGCGATCTCACCGGCATCGAGATCATGAATCGCCTCGCCGAGCAGGTGTGGGCGCGGAAGATCAAACGGCTGGAAGAGCATCGCGCGGTTGAATTGGTAAAGACGCGCGATGGTTTCGCCCTCGCCGGCGTGCTGATGATCGACATTCGCACCGGCGAATACGTGTTCGTGCGCGCGAAGGCGGTGCTGCTCGCTACCGGCGGCGGGCCGACCATGTACCGCTACCACACGCCTTCGGGCGACAAAAGCTGCGACGGTCTCGCCATGGCGCTGCGCGCGGGGCTGCCGTTGCGCGACATGGAGATGGTGCAGTTCCATCCCACGGGCCTCCTTGCCGGGCCGCACACGCGCATGACCGGGACGGTGCTGGAGGAAGGCCTGCGCGGCGCGGGCGGCTACCTGCTGAACGGCGCGAAAGAGCGCTTCATGCCGGGCTACGACCCGCTCGCGGAGCGCGCGACGCGCGATTTCGTGTCGCGCGCGATGCTCAGCGAGATGCGCAAGGGCAGCGTGACCCCCAACGGCGGCCTGTACATCTCGATGGCGCATCTCGGGCCGGAGCAGGTGGCGAGGGATTTCAAAGGCATGGTGGAACGCTGCGCGGATTGCGGCTTCGACCTCGCGGGTGGCCTGGTCGAGGTGGTGCCGACGGCGCACTACATGATGGGCGGGGTGGAGTTCAATCCCGACTGCACGACCGAATTGCCGGGCCTGTTCGTCGCCGGCGAGGACGCGGGCGGCGTGCACGGGGCGAACCGGCTGGGCGGCAACGGCGTGGCGAATTCGACGGTGTTCGGCGCGGTGGCCGGCGACACGATGGCCGCGTGGGTAAAGAAGGAGGCGAGGCTGCGCGATCCCGACCAGGCGGCGATCATCGAAGCGATCGCGCGCTGCGAACCGAAGGCGGCGGGCCCGCACGGTTCGCTCGAACCTTTGCGCGAGCGGCTCTACGAAATGATGTGGGAGAAAGTCGGCATCATCCGCGACGCCGCCGGATTGAAGTCGGCGCTGTCCGAGCTCTCAGCCATCGCAGAAGAACTCTCGAACACGGGGATCGCAGATGCGAACCGCGCGTTCAGCCTTACCTGGCACGACTGGTTGAACCTGAAGAGCCTGGTGGCCACCAGCCAGGCGATCGCGCAAGCCGCGCTCGCGCGCGAGGATTCGCGCGGCGCGCACTACCGGGAGGATTTCCCGGAGAGCGGTCCTTTGGAGGGCTCCTGGTACACCCGATCGCAACTTGAAGGTGGCAGGATCGCGATCGGCAAGGTGCCGGTGGCATTCACGCGTGTAAGGCCTGGCCATTCATTGACGAGGTAGGCGGGGTCAGATCCCGCTTGCTCCCGCCGTGGGAGCATGGTAGA
>CAZOSA010000134.1:2404-5749 GCA_964582155.1 uncultured Enterobacteriaceae bacterium
GAGGCGCTCTGGAATGCGCGCACAGGCTCGCCCGAGGAGGATCGCCTACTCGTGCTGACGCTGCTCATCGAAGTCTACGAGCGCGAGCATTTCCCCATCCCGGCGCCGGACCCGATCGACCTGTTGCTGCACGTGATGGAGGCGCGCGGACTGACGCGGAAGGATCTGGAGCCCCATATCGGCTCGCGCGCCCGGGTCGCCGAAGTACTCAACCGCGTGCGCCCGCTCACTATCGAGATGATCCGCCGGCTGTGTGATGGACTCGGCCTGCCTGCGGACGTGTTGATCCAGGGATACAAACTGCGCAAGGCGGCCTAGGTAGCGCGTAAATCGGGGTCTGACCTCGATTTACGCTGCAGTAGGGCGCGTCGGTGTTACCCGAGGTGCTTGCGGAAAAACTCCACCGTGCGCTGGCGCGCGAGCTTCGAAGCCTCGGCGTTGTAGGAGCCGCGCTGGTCGCAATTGAAGCCGTGACCGGCGCCCGGGTAGAAATGCGCAGTGATCTCCGGGTGCGCCGCGGCGATGGCCCTGGCCTGTTCCGGGCTCGGCGTCTTGTCGAGTTCGCCGAAATTGCACATCGTCGGGCATTTAGGCTTGTCGTCGATGAAGCCGGGCATGCCGCCGCCGTAGTAGGGTGCCGCGCAGGCCAACCCCGCGGTGCGTGCCGCCGCCACCCAGGTCACGGTGCCGCCCCAGCAGTAGCCGACAATACCGACCTTGCCCGCCTTCCTGGCTTCGGCAACCGCCGCGTCGACGTCGAGCAGGGTGTGCTTCCAATCGACCTTCTGCATGAGGGCGCGGCCGGCCTCGATCTCGGACGGCGAGTAGCCGGTGTCGTAGCCGCGCTGCAGGCGGTCGAACATGGCCGGCGCGATGACGAGGTAACCGTTCTTCGCGTAGCCGTCGGCGACCGACTTGATGTGGCTGTTGACGCCGAAAATCTCCTGGATCACGATCACTGCGCCGCGCGCCTTGCCCGCGGGCCCGGCGCGGTATGCGGCGAGCTTGTGGCCGTCGGCTGCCTTCAATTCGATCATGCTTCCCATGTGCCCTCCTCCTGTAAACCCTGCGGTTAGAATCGCCATTATGAAGAAGAAAGCGCAGGAATTGTTCCGGCTTGCGAGACAGGCGCTGTTGCGCGCCGGCGCGCACGAGACGATGGCCGAGACCGCGGCGCAGCACCTGGTGCGCGCCGAGGAGCAGGGGTTGCCGACGCACGGCATGTCGCGCGTGCCTTTTTACTGCTCGATGCTGAGAAGCGGCCGCGCCGACGGCGGCGCGCGTCCCGCGATGGCCGCGGACAAGGCGGCGGTGTGCCTGATCGACAACGCCGACGGCCTGCCTTACGAATCCGCGGCCTGGGCGATCGAGGAAGTCATTCAGCGCGCGCGCCGGAACGGCATCGGCTTCGCGGGCATCCGCAACAGCGCGCATGTTGGCGTGCTCGGCATCCACCTGCTCAGAGTGGCCGAAGCCGGCATGGTCGGCGTGGCGTTCACCAACTCGCCGGCCGCGATCCCGGCCTGGGGCGGGAAGAAGGCGCTCTTCGGCACCGACCCGGTGGCGTTTGCCTTCCCGCGCAAAGGCGCGCATCCCATCGTGGTGGACCTCGCGCTCACGACGGTCACGCGCGGCAAGATCATGGTGGCGATGCAAAAGGGCGAGAGGATTCCCGAGGGCTGGGCGCTCGACCGCCACGGCAAGCCGACCACCGATCCGAAGGAAGCCATCGAGCAGGGGAGCCTCTTTCCCATCGGCGGCACGAAGGGCGCGATGCTGGCGCTCGCCTTCGAGCTGGTGTGCGCCGCGCTCACCGGCGCGGCGATCGGCGCGGAGGCCGACTCGTTTTTCTCCGAGCAGGGCAACAAGCCGCGCATCGGCCAGGCCTTCCTCGCCATCGATCCGGGCTCGCTCGCCGGCATGGAGAAGTACTTCGAGCGCGTGGAGACCGTGGTGCGCGCCATGCTCGCCGACGAGGGCGTGCGCTTGCCCGGCGCGAAGCGTTTTGCGTCCGAAAAGAAGCTGCGCCAGGATGGCATCGAAGTCGCCGACGACCTGCTGGCGAGGATCGAGAAGCTGGCGGCGGCCTGAGATGCGCTGGGACGCCGTCCTCGAGTTCCCGAAGATGAAAGTCGCGGTGGCGACGCGCGACGAGCGCGTCACGCAGATCCGCTACCTGCCGCTGGACGCGGAATCGAAAGACCCGCAGAACCCGCTCGCCGAGCGCGCCGCGCGCCTGCTCGAGCGCTACCGCGAGGATCCCGACGCGAAGTTCGACCTGCCGCTCCTGATCGAGGGCACGGAATTCCAGCGCCGCCTGTGGGACGCGCTGTGCGAGATCCCGCGCGGCAGGACGCTGACCTATGGCGAGCTGGCGCGCAAGCTCGGCGGGGAGGCACGCGCCGTCGGCCAGGCCTGCGGGGACAACAAGCTGCCGATCCTGATCCCCTGCCACCGCGTCGTCGCCGCCGGCGGGCTCGGCGGCTTCGCGCATGCGACGGACGGCTACCTGATCGAGGCCAAGCGTTGGCTGCTGCTGCACGAATCCAGCGCGGACGCGTTCGAGCTCACGCCCTGAGCGACGCGGACGCGCGGCAGGTGGACGCGTTTTGCGACGCGCTGTGGCTGGAAGACGGCCTGGCGAGGAATACGCTGGAGTCCTACCGGCGCGACCTTACGCAGTTCGCCGCCTTCCTCAAGGGCCGCGCGCTGTTGAAGGCGCGCGAGGAGGACCTGTTCGGTTTCCTCGCCTCGCGCCGCGGCAAGAGCACCAGCGCCGCGCGCATGCTTTCCACGTTGAAGCGCTTCTACCGCTACTGCCTGCGCGAGCGCGCGATCGGCGCGGATCCGACGCTGAAGCTGGAGCCGCCCCGGCGTACGCCGCGCTTTCCGAAGAGCCTGTCGGAGGATGACGTGGAAGCCTTGCTCGGCGCGCCGGACGTGGCGACGCCGCGCGGCCTGCGCGACCGCGCGATGCTCGAAGTGCTCTATGCCGCGGGCCTGCGCGTCTCGGAGCTGGTGGCGCTCAAGCCCTACGAAGCGAGCCTGGACGCGGGCGTGGTGCGCATCCTCGGCAAGGGCTCGAAAGAGCGCCTCGTGCCGCTGGGAGAGGAGGCGGTGTCCTGGGTGCAGCGCTATATCGCCGATGCGCGCCCCGCGCTGCTCGGCAAGCGCCAGAGCGACGCCTTGTTCGTCACGGAGCGCGGCGCCGCCATGACGCGCCAGGCGTTCTGGCACCTGATCCGGCGCCATGGCAGGCGGGCCGTCCCGGGCAAGGCGCTCTCGCCGCATGTGCTGCGCCACGCCTTCGCCACGCACCTCATCGACCACGGCGCGGACCTGCGC
>CAZOSA010000135.1:0-5587 GCA_964582155.1 uncultured Enterobacteriaceae bacterium
CTCCGGGACCGCGGCCGCGCGCGGCGCGAGCGCCGCAACGGCCCACAGCAGCGGCGTGGCGAGCGCCACGCGCCAGAATGCGCTCGCGGTGGGACCGACATCGGCGACGCGCACCCAGATCGGCGATAACGCGATGCAAGTCGCGCCGGCGAACAGGGCAAACAGGGCGCAAGCGCGCATGCGCGGATGGTAAACTTTCGCTGCCTCCAATGTCTGCTCCTCGCTTCGTCCATCTCAGGCTGCACAGCGAGTACTCGGTGACGGACGGAATCGTCCGGCTCGACGAAGCGGTGCGGCGCGCGGCGCAGGACGGCATGCCGGCACTGGCGCTCACGGACAGCGCGAATCTCTTCGGCATGGTGAAGTTCTACCGTGCGGCGCGTGCCGCGGGCGTCAAGCCGCTCATCGGCGCCGATTGCTGGGTGCAGGGCGAGGCCGAGTCGGACAAGCCGTCGCGCGTGCTGCTGCTGTGCGCGTCGCGCGTGGGTTATCTGCGCCTGTGCGACATTTTGTCGCGCGCCTGGATCACGAATCAGCACCGCGCGCGCGCCGAAATTGCGCGTTCCTGGCTGCGCGAAGCCGGCACAGACGGACTGCTCGCGCTCTCGGGCGCCGCGGGCGGCGACGTGGGGCAGGCGCTTGCCGCGGGCAACGCCGCGGCGGCGCAACGGCTGGCACGGGATTGGGCCGCATTGTTTCCGGGACGCTACTATCTGGAAATCCAGCGCGCCGGCTTCGCCCAGGGCGAAGCCTTGCTCGCGCGCACGGTAGAGCTCGCCACTCAGTTCGCGTTGCCGGTGGTCGCCACGCACCCGGTGCAATTCCTCGCAGCGGATGATTTCAAGGCGCACGAGGCGCGCGTGTGCATCGCGCAGGGCTATGTGCTCGGCGACCAACGCCGGCCGCGACTGTTCACGGCCGAGCAGTATTTCAAGTCGCAGGCGCAGATGACCCAGCTGTTCGCCGACGTGCCGCAGGCGCTGGCCAACGCGCTCGAGATTGCGCGGCGCTGCAGCCTGGAGATCGAACTCGGCAGGAGCCGCCTGCCGGCGTTCCCCACGCCGCAAGGCGTCACCATCGACCAGGTCCTGCGCCAGCAGTCAGAGCAAGGCCTTGCCATGCGGCTCGACAAGCTGTTTGCGCACGCCGAAGCGCGGGCGCGCGCGGTGCCGCGCTACCGGGCGCGGCTCGACTTCGAAATCCGCACCATCATCCAGATGGGTTTCGCCGGCTACTTCCTGATCGTCGCCGACTTCATCAACTGGGCGAAGCACAACGGCGTGCCCGTCGGGCCCGGCCGCGGCTCGGGCGCCGGCTCGCTGGTCGCGTATTCGCTGGGCATCACCGGCCTCGACCCGATTACCTACGACCTGCTGTTCGAGCGCTTTCTGAATCCGGAACGGGTGTCGATGCCGGACTTCGACATCGATTTCTGCCAGGACGGTCGCGACAAGGTGATCGACTATGTGCGCGGCAAGTACGGCGCCGACCACGTGTCGCAGATCGTCACTTTCGGCACCATGGCGGCGCGCGCCGTGGTGCGCGACTGCGGCCGCGTCCTGGACCTGGGCTACAACTTCTGCGACCAGGTGGCAAGGCTGATCCCGGTGCAGCCCGGGCGCACCATCACACTGGCCGATGCGCGCGAGATGGAGCCGCTGCTGGCGCAGCGCGAGAAGAAAGAGGACGAGGTCAAGGAACTGCTGGCCCTGGGCGAGAAACTGGAGGGCCTGACGCGCAACGTCGGCATGCACGCCGGCGGCGTGCTCATCGCGCCCGGCAAGCTCACCGACTTCTGCCCGCTGTATGCGGCGGAAGGCGGCACCGGCGTCATCTCGCAGCTGGACAAGGACGACGTCGAGGCCGTTGGGCTGGTGAAGTTCGATTTTCTCGGCCTTACCA
Source organism: uncultured Enterobacteriaceae bacterium (assembly GCA_964582155.1). Classification (GTDB taxonomy): domain Bacteria; phylum Pseudomonadota; class Gammaproteobacteria; order Burkholderiales; family SG8-39; genus JAABQT01. The sequence continues at coordinate 1,903 of CAZOSA010000135.1, forward strand.
CGCTCACCATCCTCGACTGGGCGGCGCGCTATGTGCACGCGCTGGGCGAGTCCGGCTTCTCGCTGGAGGGCGTGCCGCTCGACGACCCGGCGACCTACCAGCTGCTCTCTGCGGGCAATACCACTGCCGTATTCCAGCTGGAATCACGCGGCATGCGCGACCTGATCAAGCGCGCGCGTCCGGACCGTTTCGAGGACGTGATCGCGCTGGTGGCGCTGTACCGGCCAGGGCCCATGGACCTGATCCCGGATTTCATCGCGCGCAAGCACGGCAGCCAGCGCGTCGAGTACCTCGACCAGCGGCTCGAGCCGATCCTCAGCCCAACCTACGGCATCATGGTTTACCAGGAACAGGTGATGCAGATCGGGCAGGTCATCGGCGGCCTGACGCTGGGCGGCGCGGACCTGCTGCGGCGCGCGATGGGCAAGAAAAATGCCGAGGAGATGGCGCAGCAGCGCGACGTATTCGTCGCCGGCGCCGAGAAAAACGGCCTGTCGAAAGGCAAGGCCACGCAGCTGTTCGACCTGATGGAAAAGTTCGCCGGCTACGGGTTCAACCGCTCGCATGCCGCGGCCTATGCGCTGCTCGCGTACCAGACTGCCTACATGAAGGCGCACCATGCCGCCGCGTTCATGGCCGCCAACCTGTCGCTGGTCATGGACGACACCGACAAGGTGCGCCAGTTTCACGAGGATGCACTCGCCAACGGCCTCGCTGTGCTGCCGCCGGACATCAACACGTCCGAATACCGTTTTGTGCCGGTGGATGCAAAGACCCTGCGTTACGGCCTGGGCGCGGTGCGTGGCACCGGTGAATCGGCGATCGGCGCGATCCTCGAGGCTCGCCGCGCCGGGCCGTACACCGGCCTCGTTGACCTGTGCCGGCGCGTCGACAAGCGCATCGTCAACCGCCGGGCAATCGAGGCGCTGGTGCGCGCTGGTTCGTTCGACGCGCTCGAGCGCAACCGGGCCAGCCTGCTCGCCAGCGTGGCACGGGCGCTGGAATCCGCGGAGCAGGCGCAGAGGCAGGCGGCGCAGGTCAGCTTGTTCCGCGACGCGGATGGCGCGCGCGCAGATGACGGGGCACTGATCGCCACCCGTCCGTGGGAACTCAAGCAACAGTTGCTGGAGGAGAAGGCCGCTCTCGGCTTCACGCTATCGGGCCACCTGTTCTCGGTGTACGAGCGGGAGATCGCCGGCTTTGCGCGCACGCCGCTTGCCAGGATTGCTCCCGGCGAGCAGCGCGCATGGCTGGCGGGCGTGGTGGCCGCGACGCGCACGCAGATGACGCGGCGCGGCCGCATGATGGTGGTGGTGCTCGATGACGGCACCGCGCAGCTCGAAGTCACGGTGTTCAACGAGCTGTTCGAGAGGCACCGCGACAAGCTGAAGGAGGACGCGCTGCTGATCGTGCAGGGCAAGGCGCAGCGCGACGAGTTTGCCGGCGGCATGCGCGTCAGCGCCGAGGAGCTCTACGATCTGCCCACGCTGCGCGCGCGCTATGCGGCGCGCCTGCGCCTGGAGATGAACGGGCAGGCCGACGCCCGCCATCTCATGGACCTGCTAGCGCCGTACCGCACGGAGGGCGCCTGTCCGGTGTTCGTGCATTACCAGACCGGGGTCGCCGCCTGCGACGTCGCCCTCGGCGACACCTGGCGCGTGCGGCCCGACGCGCAGCTGATCGAACGGCTGGGCGCCTGGCTCGCACCGGAGAACGTCCAGGTGGTGTATTCGGGCGGCGCCTAGCCGCGCGACCAGCGCACTTCGCAGGTCTCGCGCCGCCACAGGTCGCGTACGCCGCAGTACCAGGCGCCGCATAGGCGTTCAGCCGGGTCGTAGCGCCGTTTTTCCGCGAGAAACGAGCCCAGCATCGGATAGCAAGCCGCCGCTTGCCGGCGGCTGACCTGCGGCAGATGCTCTGGCATGCACGCGCCTCTGACGCCCAGCGCCAGATCGACCAGGCGCACGCGAAGCTCCGCTGCGCTGACGCACGCTCCGATCGTCGCACGGACGCGATACGCGATGCGCAGGGCCGCAAAATCGCGCCGTGCCCAGCGCAGGAAAGTCTCTTCCTCGGGCAGCGATTGGCGCACCTCCAGGCGGGTCAGCGCGCAGCGGCGCTCGTCGACGGCGGCGCGCGCCTGGGCGATGAACGCCTCGCTCGCCTGCGGCGGCACCAGCACTTCCATACAGAATTGCGAGCCCGGCGCATCGACGGGCGGTAGCTCGAGGCAAGCGGGCGCGATGGCGTTTGCGGTAGCCCGCGCCAGTGACCTGAGATCCAGAGTCACGCTGTAAAACGGCCCGAACGCGCCGAACCCGCCCACAGCGAGCCTGAACAGCTCGGGCGATTGCTCCCGGCTGACGCGCCGCAATTCGCCGTCCGCGGTGACCAGAGTCAGCGCGCGCAGGTGCGTGACGATCGGCCGGCCGTCGGGTCCCGCGGCGTTGGCGGCCACGCTGTCGCCGACGGTCCCGGCCAGAAACTCCTCACCGGTGAAGGCAGCCAGCGAGCGCCACGATGCGCCGGCCTGCACTTCGAGCAGGCCGCGATCCACGTCGTGGCACAGCGTCCGGTCCAGGCCGGTGGCATCGAGGCGGCCTGGCTGCCCAGTGCCGGCCAGCATGGCTTTGCACAGATCCTGCGCGGAGCAAATGCGCGGGACGGGGAGGGCGGCGAGAGGCAGGCATTGCGTCGCGAGCATGGCGGGCTCCTTGGGTGTGAGCGAAGCATTGTTTGCGCGCCGTTTGGTGCATTGCAATACCAAATTTTTAGAGTCTCGCTTTACGATACCGAGAGTTTCACCTTACCGCGTGCCATGCCTCTCGCCCATCGCCTGATCGAAGCGCTGAAGAAATGCCTCAGGGCCCGCGGCATGACCTATGCCGCGCTGGCACGCGAGTTGCATCTCTCGGAGGCCAGCGTCAAACGCCTGTTCTCGCGCGGCACATTCACGTTGGCGCGCATCGAGGCCATCCTGCGGGTGCTCGATCTGGATCTGGTGGAAGTCGCGCGCATGGCGCGCGGCCCGGAGAACCAGGCGGCGGAACTCAGCATGGAACAGGAAACCGTGCTGGCGAGCGACGAGCGCCTGCTGGCGGTGTTCTGGTTGCTGCTGAACGGCTGGAGCTTCACCGAAATCACCGGGGCGTTCGCCATTTCCCGCGCCGAGCTGACCCTGGCGCTCGCCCGGTTCGAGCGCGCGCGGCTCATCGACTGGGACGCGGGCGAGCGCGTGCGTCTGCGGGTGGCGAAGGACTTCGTCTGGCGCGCAGGCGGCCCGGTGAAGAAGGCCTACGGACTGCGGGTTACTGCCGAGTTTCTGCGTTCGCGCTTCACCGGGCCGCTCGAGCTGCTGCGCTTCGAGGCGCGCGACCTTTCGCCGGCGTCCGCCGCAATGCTCAGGCGCAGGCTGGAGCGCGTGGCGGCCGAGTTCAACGAGCTCGCTGAGGTGGATTCGACGCTGCCTGCACGCAGCCGAGAGGGCGTGGGGTTGTTGCTTGCCTGCCGGCCGTGGGCCTTCTCCGTGGTGAACGCGCTGAAGAAGCGCGATCAGGAACCCGGCCAGCGCTCGAACCGGGCGTAGCGGCGCACGTACTCGGGGGCGGGCGGAGCGCATTCGACCCGCTCGACGTGCGCGGCAGGCGGCCCGCGGCGCGCCCAGTCCTGCAGCGCGGCGCGCTCG
>CAZOSA010000136.1:0-5574 GCA_964582155.1 uncultured Enterobacteriaceae bacterium
CGTCTTCACGCACGATTCGATCGGCCTGGGCGAGGACGGCCCCACGCACCAGCCCATCGAGCACGCCGCCAGCCTGCGCCTGATCCCGAACCTCGACGTCTGGCGGCCCTGCGACGCGGTGGAGACGGCCGCGGCCTGGGTGGCGGCGATTGAACGCAGGGACGGACCCACGGCGCTGCTGCTTACGCGGCAGAGCGTGCCGCACGTCAAGCGCGAGACGCTCGATGGCATCCGGCGCGGCGGCTACGTGCTCTCGGATACACCCTCGGCCAAGGCGGTGCTGATCGGCACCGGCTCGGAGGTGCAGCTCGCTTTGGCCGCGCAGAAGCTGCTGGATTTTCCGGTGCGTGTGGTGTCCATGCCTTCGACCAGCGTGTTCGACCGGCAGGACGCGGCGTACCGCGAGTCGGTGCTGCCGCGCGGCCTGCCGCGCGTCGCGGTGGAGGCGGGGGTCACCGCATTCTGGAGAAAGTACGTGGGCCTCGAGGGCGCGGTGGTCGGCATCGACCGTTTCGGCGAGTCGGCGCCCGCAGGCGAGCTGTTCAAGCATTTCGGCTTCACACCGGAAAACGTGGAAAAAGCTGTCAGGAGCGTCGTGTCATGACCATCAAAGTCGCCATCAACGGATTCGGCCGCATCGGCAGGAACATCCTGCGCGCGCACTACGAGTCCGGCAAGAAGCACGGCCTGGAGTTCGTCGCCATCAACGACCTTGGCGACGCTGCCACCAACGCGCACCTGCTCAAGTACGACACCGTGCACGGGCGCTTTCGCGCCACGGTGGCTGTCGAAGGCGACGCGATCGCGGTGAACGGCGACAAGCTCAAGGTGCTCGCCGAGCGCGATCCGGCGAAGCTGCCGTGGAAGGCGCTGGGCGTGGACGTGGTGCTGGAGTGCACTGGCCTGTTCACCAGCAAGGCGAAGGCAGGCGCGCACGTCGCCGCCGGGGCGAAGAAGGTGATTATCTCCTCCCCGGGCGAGAAGGACGTGGACCGCACCGTGGTCTACGGCGTGAACCACCAGTCGCTGAAAGCCTCCGACACGGTGATCTCCAACGCCTCCTGCACCACCAACTGCCTGGCGCCGCTGGTCAAGGCGCTCGACGATCGTATCGGCGTCGTGTCGGGCCTCATGAATACGATCCACTCTTTTACGAACGACCAGGTGCTCACCGACGTGTTCCACAAGGACCTGCGCCGCGCGCGTTCGGCCACGCACAATATGATCCCGACCAAGACCGGGGCCGCCGCCGCGGTCGGCCTGGTCCTGCCGCACCTTAATGGCAAGCTGGACGGCTTCTCGATCCGGGTGCCGACGATCAACGTCTCGATCGTCGACTTGAGCTTCGTCGCGAAGCGGGCGACGACAGTGGCCGAGGTGAACCAGGCGGTGAAGCAGGCATCCGACACCGACCTCAAGGGCGTTCTGGAGTACAGCACCGAGCCGCTGGTGTCCTCGGACTTCAACCACAATCCCGCCAGCTCGGTGTTCGACGAAACTCTGACGCGCGTCTCCAACGGCACGTTGGTGAAGGTTTGCTCCTGGTACGACAACGAGTGGGGTTTCAGCAACCGCATGCTCGACGTGGCGGTTGCGCTGATGAACGCCAGGTAGCGCCATGCCCTACAGGCGCATGGCCGACCTGGATCTGCGCGGCAAGCGCGTCTTCATCCGTGCCGACCTGAACGTGCCGCAGGATGAGGCCGGCAACATCACCGACGACACGCGCATCCGCGCTTCCGTCCCCGGCATCCGGCTCGCGCTCGAGAAGGGTGCCGCGGTGATGGTGACCTCGCACCTCGGGCGGCCGAAGGAGGGCGAACTCAAGCCGGAGGATTCGCTCGCGCCCGTGGCCAGGCGGCTCGCCGGACTTCTCGGGCGCGACGTGCCCCTCAAGAGGGACTGGGTCGGCGGCGTTGAGGTGAAGCCCGGCGAGGTGGTGCTGCTGGAGAACTGCCGCGTCAACAAGGGCGAGAAAAAGGACGACGAGGCGCTCGCTCGCAAGATCGCCGCGCTGTGCGACGTCTACGTGAACGACGCTTTCGGCACTGCGCATCGCGCGGAAGCGACCACGCACGGCGTGGCGCGCTTCGCCGCAGTGGCTTGCGCGGGGCCGCTCATGGCGGCCGAGCTCGATGCGCTCGGCAAGGCGCTGGCCAACCCGGCGCGGCCGCTGGTGGCCATCGTCGGCGGCTCCAAGGTCTCCACCAAGCTCACGGTACTCGCCGAGCTGGCAAAGAAAGTAGACCTGCTGATCGTCGGCGGCGGCATCGCCAACACCTTCCTCCTCGCCGCCGGCAGGCCGATCGGCAAGTCGCTCGCCGAGCCCGGCCTGGTGGCCCAGGCCAAGCGCATCTCGGCGCTGACCCGGGTGCCGCTGCCGTCCGACGTGGTGGTGGCGAAAGGCATGGAGGGACCGGGCACGGTGACGCAGGCCGATGCGGTCGCGCCGGACGAGATGATTCTCGACATCGGACCGCGGACCGCGGCCACCTACGCGAAGGACCTGCAGGATGCCGGCACTATTGTGTGGAACGGCCCGGTCGGCGTATTCGAGAAGGAAGCATTCGCCAAGGGCACCGAGGTCCTGGCGCAGGCCATCGCGGGCTCGAAGGCGTTCTCCATTGCGGGCGGCGGCGACACGGTGGCCGCCATCCACAAGTTCGGCGTGGCCGGGCGTATCGGCTATATTTCTACAGCTGGCGGTGCGTTCCTCGAATTCCTCGAGGGCAAGACCCTTCCCGCGGTCGCCGTCCTCGAAGAAAGAGCCTGATGCTCCGCAGCACCAAGATCGTCGCCACCCTCGGCCCCGCGTCGAGCGAACCAGAGGTGCTCGAGCGCATGGTGCGCGCGGGCGTGGATGTGGCGCGCCTGAATTTCTCGCACGGCACGGCCGAAGACCACCTGAAGCGCGCCGAGCTGGTGAAGGACATCGGGCGCAAGACCGGGCGCACGGTCGCCATCATGTGCGACCTGCAGGGCCCCAAGATCCGCGTCGGCAAGTTCAAGGACGGCAAGGTGTTGCTGGACAAGGGCCAGAGCTTCTCCCTTGACGCCGGCTGCGAAATGGGCGACGCCACGCGCGTCGGACTGGACTACAAGGAGCTGCCGCGTGACGTCGACACCGGCGCCGTGCTGCTGCTCGACGACGGCAAGATCGTGCTGGATGTCACAGCGGTGCGCGGCGACGAAGTGCAGACCCGCGTACGCCACGGCGGCGTGCTGTCCAACAACAAGGGCATCAACCGGCAGGGCGGCGGGCTCACCGCGGCGGCGCTCACGTCGAAGGACATGGAAGACATCCGCACCGCGGCGAAGATCAACGCCGACTACCTCGCGGTGTCGTTCCCCAAGTCCGGCGCCGACATGTACATGGCGAGGGAACTGCAGCGCGCCGCTGGCGGCAATGCCATGCTGATTGCCAAGATCGAGCGCGCAGAGGCGGTGAAGCACGAAGCGCTGCTCGACATCATGGGCGCCTGCGACGGCATCATGGTGGCCCGGGGCGATCTCGCCGTGGAAGTGGGCGATGCCGCCGTGCCGGCGCTGCAAAAGCGCATGATCCGCCTCGCGCGCGAGCAAAACAAGCTCACCATCACCGCGACACAGATGATGGAATCGATGATCGCCAGCCCGGTGCCGACGCGCGCCGAGGTGTCCGACGTCGCCAACGCGGTGCTCGACGGCACGGACGCGGTGATGCTGTCGGCGGAGTCGGCGAGCGGCAAGTATCCGGTGGAGACCATCGAAGCGATGGATCGCATCTGCGTCGAAGCGGAGCAGACGCAGCTGATCAGCCTCGACCAGGATTTCCTCAACCGCGTGTTCAAGCGCGTGGACCAGTCGATCGCCATGGCGGGATTGTTCACCGCCTTCCACCTCAAGGTGAAGGCGATCGCCACGCTGACGGAATCAGGCTCGACCGCGCTGTGGATGAGCCGCCTCAATTGCGGCGTGCCGATCTACGCGCTCACCTCGCAGACGCAGACGCGCTACCGCTGCGCGCTGTTCCGGGACGTGTATCCCCTGATCGTGAAATACATCGGCCACGACCGCGAGGAGCTGCTGCAAGAGGCCGAGAAGGTGCTGGTGGAGAACGGCGTGGTGCAGGACGGCGATCTGATCGTGCTCACCATCGGCGAACCGATCGGCAAGGCGGGCGGCACCAACACGATGAAGATCGTGCGGGTGGGGGCGTACAAAAAAGTGTAACGCGCCGCGCTATTTGCGCTTGACCGGGTTGACGGACATGGCCCGTTGGATTATAGGATGGGGCCCATGAACACGATGATCCCGAAGGCAATGAAACAGGCCGGCCTGCCGCCGCTCGCCTCGCGCTTTGTCGAAGTCGCCGGCTTGCCCTGGGAAAAGACGCGTTTTGCCGGCGTCGAGACCAAGACGCTCCTGGTGGACCGCGAGACCGGGGTGATGACTGCGCTCGTGAGAATGGCGCCGGGGGCGAAGCTCCCGGATCACGAGCACGTGCTGATCGAGCAGACCTACGTGCTGGAGGGCAGCCTGGTCTGCGGCGAGGGCGAGTGCATGGCCGGCGATTACGTCTGGCGCCCGGCCGGCAGCCGGCACGAGGCCTGGGGCGGGGCGCAGGGGGGATTGATGCTGGCGATGTTTCAGATTCCCAACAAGTTCCACGAGGCCGACGGCCGCGAGACCGACATGCTCGGCCACGACTGGGACGAGGCCTGGGCGAAGGCGCTGTTTCGCTGAAAAATAGGGTCTGCCCCTATTTTCTTCCCTCGTAGAGGTCGCGCCCCTGCACCAGCGCGCGGATCTTGCCGTCCGCCATATTGCGCTTGAGCATCCAGAAGCCGCAGTCCGGGTGGATGTACTTCACGCGCCCGGGCCCCAGCGTTTTCTCCGCGCGCTCGATGGCACGCGCGACGTCGTCGGCGCTTTCTATTTCGGTGCGCTTGATGTCCACCACGCCGAGTCCGAAGCCGATGCCCTTGCGCAGGTCCTTGAACACCGCGAGTTCGCCGGCTGGCCGGTGGGCGCACTCCATCACCACGTGGTCCGCTTCGAGGGCGTTCAGGTAATCCATCAACTTCGCCCAGGTGCCTTTCTGGATGGACTGCCCGCCGTAGTTGCCGAAGCACAGGTGCACCGCCGCCTTCGCTTTCTTCGGCACCGCCTTCAGCACCTTGTTCATCGCCGCCGCCGCCCACTTCCATTCTTCGGGATGACCGGGGAGGTTGGCCTCGTCCACCTGCACCACGTCGGCATCGAGCCGTTGCACCTGGTCGGCGAGCACGCCCGCGATCGCGTGCGCCAGCTTCTGCGGGCTCCGGTAGTGCCGGTCGTGCAGAGTCTTGGCCAGCATGTGCGGCCCGGTGAGCGTGAACTTGAACGGTCTCGACGCGAGCCGGTGCGCCTGCGCGCAGGCGAGCGGCAGGTTGAGCGTGCCGGCGCCGATCGGGCCCTCGACCACGCCCGGCGGACGCGTGCGAAAGCGCATGCCGGCGCCTTTGGAGTACTCGAGCCACTCGCCGAAGCCGATGTCCGCGCGCACCCCCGACATCGGCCGCACGAAGTACTCGATCATGCCGTTGGTCTCGG
>CAZOSA010000137.1:0-5559 GCA_964582155.1 uncultured Enterobacteriaceae bacterium
CGCCAGCACCGGAAAGGGCTGGCCGGTCAGCGCCTGGCGCCGGTGCGCCCAGCGCGTGACCCACCAGGCCAGCGCCGCTCCTGCCAACAGCGCCATGGCGGTCCAGGCGTGCGCGGCGTGCGGCGCGAGGACGGGAAAAGCGATGCCCCGGTTGCTGAGGAACACGCCAGGCAGCGGCTGCAGCGCCTCGCGCGGCCCAGGAAGATTTTCCGTGATTACGGCGTAGAGAAAGAACAGCTGCACCAGGAGGGGCACATTGCGCACCAGCTCGACGTAGCCCGCGGCGAGCTTCGCCAGCAGCCAGTTGCGCGACAGGCGCGCGAGCCCCAGCAAGGTGCCGAGCGCCGTGGCGAGCGCGACGCCGATCAGGGCGACGCGGAAGGTATTGATGAGGCCGACAAGAAGCGCGCGGGCGTAGCTGTCGGCGGCGCTGTAGGCGAGGAACGGCGTTTCGCCGATCTCGAAGCCGGCCTCGCGCGTCAGGTAGGCGAAGCCGCTCGCGATCTTGCGCGCTTCGAGGTTCTGCGCCGTGTTGCTGGCGAGGTACCAGAGGACGAAGGCCACCGCCGCCACCAGTGCGACCTGGGTAGCGGCGGCGCGCGCGCGCACGGGCAGCGTCAGCGAATGGGCGGCGCGTACATCAGGCCGCCCTTGGTCCAGAGGTTGTTGATGCCCCGTTCGAAACCGAGCGGCGCGAGGTTGGCCGCGAAGGACTCGCCGTAGTTGCCGACCTGCTTGACGATGTTGTAGGCCCAGCGGTTGTCCAGCGCCAGCATCTTGCCGATGTCGCCCGTGGCGCCGACGAAGCGCTGGATCGCGGGGTTGGTGCTATTGAGGTTCTGGTCGATATTCTTGGAGGTGAGGCCCATTTCCTCGGCCTCGAGCATCGCGAACACCGCCCATTTGACGACGTCGAACCAGCGGTCGTCGCCGTGGCGCACCACCGGCCCGAGCGGCTCCTTGGAGATGATTTCGGGCAGGATGAGGTGGTCGGCGGGGTTCTGCGCGCGCGAGCCGCGCGTCGACACCAGGCCGGAGACGTCGGTGGTGAATACGTCGCAGCGCCCGGAGAAGTAGGCATTGGTGACCTCCTCCAGTTTCTCGATCACCACCGGCTTGAAGCTCATGTTGTTGGCGCGGAAGTAGTCGGCCAGGTTGAGCTCGGTGGTGGTGCCCGGCTGCACGCAGATGGTGGCGCCATTCAACTGCTTCGCGCTTTTCAGGTTGAGCTTTTTCGGCACCATGAAGCCCTGGCCGTCGTAGTAGGTCACGCCGACGAAATTGAGGCCCAGGCTGGTGTCGCGGGTGACGGTCCAGGTGGTGTTGCGCGACAGCACGTCCACCTCGCCCGACTGCAGCGCGGTGAAGCGTTGCTGCGCGGTGAGCGGCGTGTAGCGTACCTTGGACGCGTCGCCGAACACTGCGGTGGCGACCGCGCGGCAGGAATCGACGTCCAGGCCCTTCCACACGCCGCGCGAATCGGGCTGCGAGAATCCCGCGAGGCCGGTGTTGACCCCGCATTGCACGTAACCCTTGGATTTGACCGCGTCCAGCGTCGATTGCGCGTGCAGGGGACCGCTGGCCAGCGCCGCGATGGCGCAGGCGAGGGTTGCGAGACGTATTTTCATGCTGACCTCCTCCGTTGGGGTGTGGGCAAGTCTATTCCGCCCGCGGCGCTTCGCGCAACGGCCGCGTGGCGCACTCCTCGAAGATGCGCGCGCGGCAGCGCGCGCAGATCGCCGGGTCGAGGCGCTCGAAGACGCGTGCGATGGCCTCGCGCTTGTCGCGGAACACGCTGTCCTCGCCGATCTCGGCGAGGAAGCCGCCGTTGCGCAGCATGTCCTCGGCGGGTTGGCGCAAGCCCTGCAGCCAGAGCCGCCCGCCGCCCCAGCGCCGCGCGCGCGCCTCGCGCGCCAGGGCCTCGGCGCCGGCGATGTCGAGGAAGTTGATGTTGCGCGCCACCACCAGCAGGTGCTTTTGCTCGCGCGCCACCTCGCGCAGGGTGTCGAAACGCGTCTCGACATGGTCCACCGCGCCGAAGTAGATCGAGCCCTCCACGCTCATGATCTTGAGTTGCGGGCATTCGGCGATGCCCTGGGCCACGGGCCCGAAGCGGCGCTCGCTGTGGCGCGGGTCCGGGGCCATGGCGCGCATCTGCGGGCGCGAGGTGCGGTTCAGGTACACGAGCAGCGACAGCGTCACGCCCACCAGGATGGCAATCTCCAGATTCATCAGCAGGGTCGCGGCGAAGGTAAAGACGAGCACCGCCGCTTCGCTGCGGCGCGAGCGCAGGATGGTGCGTAGCGCGGCAACGTCGAACAGGCCCCAGGCCACCATGAACAGCAGCGCCGCCATCGCGGCGAGCGGCAGGTGGGCGAGCAGCGGCGCGACCGCGAAGGCCACCACGACGAGGAACGGCGCCGACAAGGCCGCGGCGAGCGGCGTGCGTGCGCCCGCCTCGTAGTTCAGGCCCGAGCGGTTGAACGAGGCCGAGCTGGGGTAGCCGGAGAACACGCTCGCCGCCATGTTCGACAGCCCCTGGCCGACGAACTCCTGGTTGGCGTCGATGTGCTGACCGGCGCGCAGCGCCACCGCGCGCGCGATCGACATGGCCTCGGTGAGCGAGAGCAGCGTGACGCCGAAAGCAATGCCCATCAGCGATTTCACCGTGTCGGCGGAGAGGTCCGGTACCGTCAGCGGGGGCAGCGCGCCCGGCAGCGGGCCCAGGGTTTGGATACCGGTGCGCTCGGGCGTCAGCCACAGGTCGAGCGCGAAGCCGGCGATCCCGCCGGCCGCCAGCGCGACGATCATGTAAGGCGCCTTGGGCAGGGCGCGCCTGGACAGCGCGCCCGCCGCCAGCGTGACCACGCCGACCAGCACCGCATAGGGATTGGCCTCGGGCACCTGCGCGAGGAACGCGCGCAGCGTGGACAGGAACGAGCCCCCGGCTTCGATCTGCACGCCGAAGAAATTGCGCAGCTGGCTGGCGACGATCAGCATCGCGGCGCCTGCGGTAAATCCGACCACCACAGTGTGCGATACGAAATTGACCAGGCGCCCCAGGCGCAGCAGGCCCATCGCCAGCATGATCACGCCGGACATGAAAGCGAGGGTCAGCGCGAGGCTGATGTATTGCGGCGAGCCGGGCGCCGCGAGCGGCGCCAGCGTCGCGAACACGTAGAGGGACACCGCGTTGGTCGGCCCGGAGACCGCGTGCCAGGACGAGCCGAAGAAGGCCGCGACCACTGCCGGCACCATGGCGCAGTACAGCCCGTACTGGGGCGGCAGGCCGGCGAGCGTGGCGAAGGCCACGCCCTGCGGCAGCACCACGATGGCGCCGATCAGGGCGGCGGTGGCGTCGGCGCGCAGCGTGGCGCGGCTGACGCGCGGCCACCAGGCGAGGAACGGCAGGAAGCGGGCGAGGGCGCGTGCGGTCGGCAATGGGCGTGGATAGTTCTCTCCAGGATGCAATATTAGCTAACATAGCCGCGCATGCCGCTGCTCGCCGCAAACCTGTCGCTGCTGTTCCCCCAATTGCCCTTCCTCGATCGCTTCGCCGCCGCGGCGCGCGCGGGCTTTCGCTACGTCGAATACCAGTTCCCCTACGACTTCGGCAGCAGCGCGCAGGTCGCCGCGCGCGCGCGCGACGCAGGCGTCGAGGTGGTGTTGCACAATCTGCCCGCGGGCGACGCCGCGAAGGGCGACCGCGGCATCGCCTGCCAGCCGGGGCGGGTAAGCGAATTCCGCGATGGCGTGGAGCGCGCCATCGAGTATGCAAGCGCCGCCGGCTGCAAGCGCCTGAACGCGCTCGCCGGCATCGCGCCGCAGGGCGCGCCGCGCGAGGACCTGTTCGACACGCTGGTCGACAACCTGCGCTACGCGGCCGCGAAGCTCAAGCCCGCGGGCATCAAGCTGCTCACCGAGCCCGCCAACCCGCGCACCATCCCCGGATTCTTCCTCAATACGTCGCGCCAGGGCATCGAGGCGATCGACGCCGCCGGCGCCGATAACCTCATGCTCCAGTACGACATATTCCACATGCAGATCGTCGAGGGGGACCTGGCGCAGACCATCGAGCGGCTGTTGCCGCGGATCGGCCACCTGCAGCTCGCCGATGTGCCCGGGCGGCACGAGCCGGGCAGCGGCGAGATCAATTTCGATTACCTCCTGCCGCACATCGACCGCCTGGGCTACCGGGGCTGGATCGGCTGCGAATACAACCCGAAAGGGGACACGGTGGAGGGCCTCGCTTGGGCCAAGCCCTACCTGTAGCCGACGCCGCGCGCCAGCGCGCGGTGGCGCAGGCCCTGCGCGCCTTCCTGCCCGAGCGCGCGGTGCTCTGGCAGGAAGAAGACACGCGGCCCTACGAATGCGACGGGCTCACCGCTTACCGGCAGCTGCCGATGGTGGTGGCGCTGCCCGAAACCGGGGAGCAGGTGCAGCGCATCCTGCGCACCTGTCACGACATGCAAGTGCAGGTGGTGCCGCGCGGCGCGGGTACGGGACTCTCCGGTGGCGCGCTGCCGCCGGGCGACGGCGTGCTGCTGTCGCTGGCCAAGTTCATGCGCGTACTGCGCCTGGATCCCGTGGCGCGCATCGCGGTGGTGCAGCCTGGCGTGCGCAATGCCGCGATCTCGGATGTCGCCGCGCCCTTCGGCCTGTATTACGCGCCCGATCCCTCGAGCCAGATCGCCTGCACCATCGGCGGCAACGTCGCCGAGAATTCAGGCGGCGTGCACTGCCTGAAGTACGGGCTCACCGTGCACAACGTGCTGCGCGTGCGCGGCTACGCCATGGACGGCGAGCCGCTCGACTTCGGCGGGGAGTCGCTCGATGCGCCGGGCCTGGACCTGCTCGCGCTGATGATCGGCTCGGAAGGCCTGCTCGCAGTGGCCACGGAAATCACGGTGAAGCTGCTTCCCAGGCCTCAGGCGGCGCGCGTGGTGATGGCTTCGTTCGACGACGTCGGCAAGGCGGGCGACGCCGTCGCCGCGGTGATCGCCGCGGGCATCATCCCCGCCGGACTGGAGATGATGGATCGCCCGGCGACGCACGCGGTGGAGCAGTTCGTCGGCGCCGGCTACGACCTGGAGGCGGCGGCGATCCTCCTGTGCGAGGCGGACGGCATGCCGGAGGAGGTCGAGGAGGAGATCGCCCGGGTGAAGGAGGTGTTCGCGCGCGCCGGGGCGACGCGCCTCACCGTTTCGCGCGACGAGGCCGAGCGGCTGAAGTTCTGGTCGGGGCGCAAGGCCGCCTTTCCGGCGATGGGCCGCATCTCGCCCGACTACTACTGCATGGACGGCACCATTCCGCGCAAGCGCCTGGGCGAGGTTCTGGGCTTCATCGGCGCCATGGAGAAGAAGTACGGCCTGCGCTGCCCGAACGTGTTCCACGCCGGCGACGGCAACCTGCACCCGCTGATCCTGTTCGACGCCAACGACGCCGGCCAGCTGCGCCGCACCGAGGACTTCGCCGCCGAAGTGCTGGAAAAGTGCATCGAGGTGGGCGGCACCATCACCGGCGAGCACGGCGTGGGCGTGGAAAAGATCAACCAGATGT
>CAZOSA010000138.1:0-5507 GCA_964582155.1 uncultured Enterobacteriaceae bacterium
CGGCGGTCAGCCGGCCATTGGCGGTGCGGAACATGCACTCGAGCAGCTTGTCGCCGGCCTGGTCAGGGGAGAGTTCCCTGCGCAGCAGCCCCGACACGTCGACGTCGATATGCTCGGACATGGTGCGCACGGTGCGCGGGTTCGCGCTGAGTTTGACCACCGGCAGGATCGGGTTGCCGATGACGTTGCCCTGGCCGGTCGGGAACAGGTGCACCGTGAATCCGGCCGCGGCGCACAAGGTCACCATCTCGGCGGCGGCCGAGGAGGAGTCCATGAACCACAGGCCCGGCCCGGTGGGGGATTCCGCCTTGTCGAGCACGCCGTCCACCACGCACTTACGGCCGATTTTCTGGATGTTGCCGAGCGCTTTTTCCTCGATGGTGGTGAGGCCGCCCTCGATGTTGCCCTTGGTGGGCTGCGAATCCATGAGGTCGCTCGTCTTGTGGCGGTCGATGACCTGCTGGTAGCGGTCGAAGACGAACTGGAACTTCTTCTTCACCTCCTCGTTGCGGCAACGCGCGGCAACCAGGTG
The DNA here is from genome assembly GCA_964582155.1 of uncultured Enterobacteriaceae bacterium. Taxonomy (GTDB): domain Bacteria; phylum Pseudomonadota; class Gammaproteobacteria; order Burkholderiales; family SG8-39; genus JAABQT01. Next base: position 533 of record CAZOSA010000138.1, read on the forward strand.
TTCGCCGCCGGTCAGCTCCGTGGTCTCGCCGAACACCATGGTGACGCCGCGCGGATACATCTTGTCGAAGGCGTTGCCCACCGTCGGGTTCGCCCCGCAGCCCGAGGTGGTGTCGGATTCGCCGCACTTGGTGGACACCCACAGGTCCTTCAGCGGGCTCTCCTCGCGGCGCAATTCGGACGCCCACTGCACGTATTCCTTCGCCACCTTGGAGGCGCGCATGATGGTGTCGTGGTCGCCGTGCTGCTCGATGCCGAAACCCGTGACCGGCTTGCCGGTGGCGCGGATGCCGTCGGCGACCTTTTTCGCCCAGCCGTCCTCGATGCAGATCACCACCACGGCGGCCACGTTCGGGTTGGAGCCCGCGCCGATGAGCGTCCTGAAATGCAGCTCGAGGTCGGCGCCGAACTGCAGCCTGCCGTAGGGGTGCGGGATCGCCATTGCTCCCTTGACGTTGTTGGCCACCGCGTCGGCGGCCGCGTTCGACAGGTCGTCGACCGGAAGAATGAGGACGTGGTTGCGCACGCCGACGCGGTCGTTCTCGCGCTTGTAGCCCCAGAAACTCGCTTTCGACAGGTCCATGCTCACCACCGCTTGGTCTTGAGGTTTTGAATGTGCGTGTGTTCGCCGCGCGCGATCGGCGCCACTACCTTGCCGATGTCCACGCCGTACTTGATCACCGTGTCGCCCGGCTTGTAATCCTTGAGCGCGAGCTTGTGGCCGATCGGGATGTCGCTCTTCGCGGTCACCCGCAGTTCCTTGTCGTCCTCCATGATCCAGCCGGTGAGCGCCTGCCCGGCCTTCACGCCCTCGACCACGACGACGCCGACGCCGTCGCCCTCTTCATGCACGACAAAATGAATCATTCAACACCTCGCTACAGGAAGCCGATATTCTAGCCCCCTGTTCGACCGCCGCCGGCGTCGAGGCGCGGGGCGTTGCGGCACCGGTGGCCGGCGTAGCACGTTAGTGCTACACTGCGGATGCAGATCGAGGGCTGCGAATGCCAACGACCACCATCCGCATCGAGGACGACCTGAAGGCGCGGATTGCCGCGGCGGCAGAGCGCGCCGGGAAGTCCGCTCACGGATTCATCCTTGACGCCATCGCCCAGACGGTGGAGCAGGCCGAACTGGACGAAGAGTTCCACCGTATCGCCGACGAGCGTTGGGCGAAGGTGCTGGCGACGGGAAAAACGGTGCCCTGGGACGACGCCCAAACCTATCTCAAGGCACGAGCGCGCGGCGAGCGCCCGCGCAAGCCGGTGGCTCGCAAGTTCCGACGCTGACCGGCTGCATGGCCCGCGTCGAGCTGGCGCCGGAGGTCTTCGACGACTTTGATCGCTTCTTCGACCACTTGGCCCGATTCGAGGTCGAGGACGCGCCCGGGCGAATCGGCGAGATCGTCCGGGCCGTGCAGATCCTCGCCCACAGCCCGCTCATCGGCCGAAAGGTCAAGGGCGGCAAGCGCGAGCTGGTGATTGGGCAGGACTCGCGCGGCTACGTGGTGCTGTACCGCTTCGTGGCCGACCTCGACACGGTCTTCGTGCTGGCGGTACGAAGCCAGCGCGAGTCGGGGTACAAGCGCGAATAGCTCGCAGGTCCGGCCAGCAATCTGAAACAGGGACCGGGTATCCTCCCACCATGATCGACCGCCGCAGGTTCCTGCAGGCCCTCGCGGCGGCGAGTGTTTCACCGGCCCTGCCCGCCTGCGCGCAGATCTCTGTTCCGCGCTTCGCGCGCGATCCGTTCGCCCTCGGCGTCGCATCGGGCTACCCGCATCCCGCCGGCATGGTGCTGTGGACGCGGCTTCTGGGCGGGCTCGACCCGGTGGCGGTGCAGGTGCGCTGGGAGATCGCGTCGGACGAAGCCATGCGCTCGATCGTCGCTTCCGGTGCCGCGGTGGCGGAGCCGCAGTGGGCGCATTCGGTGCACGTGGAGGCGCAGGGCCTCGAGCCCGACCGCTGGTACTGGTACCGATTCATGGCAGGCGACGCAGTGAGCCCGATCGCTCGCACGCGCACCGCGCCGCGACCCGATGCCGCAGTGGCACGGCTGCGATTCGCTTTTGCCTCCTGCCAGCAGTACGAGCAGGGCTACTACGGCGCGCACCGGAGAATCGCCGAGGACGCGCCCGACCTCGTCGCCTTCCTCGGCGATTACATCTACGATTCCTCCTGGGGCAAGGATCACGTGAGAAAGCACGACGCGGGCGAGCCCACCACGCTCGACGACTACCGGCAGCGCTACGCGCTCTACAAGTCGGATCCCGACTTGCAGGCCGCGCACGCCGCCTGCCCGTGGATCGTCACCTGGGACGACCACGAGGTGGACAACGACTACGCCGACAACCGGCCCGAGGTTGGCATGGAGAAGGAACAGTTCCTCCTGCGCCGCGCCGCGGCCTACCGCGCCTATTACGAGCACATGCCGCTGCCCGAGCGCATGCGGCCCAGGGGGCCCGAGATGCGCATCTACGCCCAGCTCGGCTGGGGGCAGCTCGCGCGCTTCTTCGTGCTCGATGACCGCCAGTACCGCTCCTGGCAGTCCTGTCCGCGGCGCGAGCGTGGCGGCTCGAACACGGTGGACGTCGAGAAGTGCGAGCGCATGTTCAACCCGAATCGTTCCCTGCTCGGGCCAGCGCAGGAACACTGGCTGGAAGGCGCGCTTGCCGAGTCGCGCTCGCGCTGGAACCTGCTCGCGCAGCAGACCCGCATGGCGCAGTTCGACCAGCAGCCCGGCCCGGGCCGGCGCGCGTGGACCGACGGCTGGGACGGGTATCCGGCGGCGCGAAAGCGGCTGCTGGATTTCCTGTCGGTTCGCAATATCGCCAACCCGGTGGTGCTGGGCGGGGACGTGCACCAGTTCAACGTCTGCGATCTGAAGACCGATTTCGACGATCCGGCCTCGCCCGTGGTGGCGAGCGAATTCGTCGGTACCTCGATCACCTCGCAGGCCTGGCCGCAGGAGCGGCTGAACCGCTTCCTGCCCGACAACCCGCACATGAAGCTGGTGGACAGCCGCTACCGCGGCTACGTGCGGGTGGAGGTCACGCCGGGAAGGATGCGCGCGGACTTGCGCGCGATGGAGTCGGTGCAGTCGCGCGACGCGGCGTGCAATACGCTCGCGTCGTTCGTCGTGGAGGATGGCAAACCGGGGCCGCAACGCGCCTGACCCGGCCGCGCCACCCTATGCGCGCGTTCGCCAGATCACCGGATTACGCCGCGCATGAAACACCGCGAGCACCACGATTCGATCGGCTTCGACGCGATAGAAAACGGAATACGGGAAGCGGCGGGCTTGCATGCAACGAATGTCGCGGTGCTTGACGGGAAAGCGTTCCGGATTTGCCGCGGCGAGACCGACTACGCGATCGATCTCCAGCGCGAATCGCAGCCCAAGACCAAGCTGCCTTTCCTCGTACCACAGCGCCGCGCCGTCGAATTCGGCGCGCGCGGCGCGCCGAAAGACGACCTCTAAGGTCATCTCTTCAGGCGCGTGTTGATCGAGGCCTTAACGTCTTCCCAGGAAACCACGTCATCCGGGTGCGCTTCATGCTCCGCAATCCGGCGGTCGAGTTCGGTGCGTTGGGCATCTGTCAGGGGTACAGCGGCGCTGTCTTCGGCGATGCTGTCCCAAAGCTCCTCGACAAGCGCAAGTCGCTCCTCGACGCTCATTCGATCAATGCCAAGAGACTTCAGCGATCCGCTCATCGGGCTGCTCCTGTTGCTACATGCTACTACCGGAACGGGTCCGATCGCTAACGCACGGTGGGTCGGAGGCCCACCCTATTTCGGCATGTACCCGGTCGCGAGCGCCGATTCCCAGCCGTGCTGGCCGCGCTTCGCGGCGAGGTGCGCCGCAGCCGCGTGGTCATAGGGCACAGTGAGGAGCTGCGCGCAATGTCGTCCACGACAGCGTGCAGCGCGGCGAGGTTGCCGTGGATGTCGGAGACGATGGCGAGGCGCATGCTATTTCCCGTCCTTCCCCGTGATGCCCGCGCCTTCCCGCTTCGCCTTGTCCACCTCCCCGGCCAACACCCAGCGCAGATAGCCCACCATCGCGCAGACGCCCATGCCCCAGGCGGCCAGGGAAAGGCCGGTCAGCAGCGCGGCCACCAGGTCGGAAACCCGGAACAACACGGCCGCGCCGATGCCGGCGGCGAACAGCGCGAGGCCCGCGAGCATGGGTTGCCAGCGGCTGCCGTCCGCGGTGGTGAGTGAGCGCAGGTACTCGAGTATCGACATTGCAGAGCGTTAGCCCGAAGCGTCAACGAATTCGGGGGAAGTTTGCCATGCGAACCTCCTCGGGCGTTAGGTCGAGGTGTTCACATTATCGGATGAGGGTCTTCGTCAGCAGCAGCGAGGGGTTAGTCTTCACTTTGCGTTGGCGATCTCGCGCTCGATGTACGCTAAGTGCCCCGTCCATCCTTCGAGGCAGGTTTGGTAGATGCCATCCTGGCATGCTGTGCTACCCCTTCTCTTGAGCGCGAAGACGCGCTCTTTAGGAATTCCTGCCTCGGCGTAAGCAGCGAAGTCGGTTGAAGAGTCCCCGTATGCATACGCTAAGCGCCAGCCCGCCTTGACGTATGTAGCAAGTACTTGCGCTTTGAACTTGTCGGCTTTGTCTCGTTCCTCTGCGGTTTGCGCGACATGGAGGCTTCCCGACGGAAATCCGCCCTGACGCAGCCAATCTGGCAAGCCCGCCTGAAATAGCGGGATACGAGTAGTGAGATAGACGATCTTGTAGCCCTTCCTTGATAGGGCGTTAAGTGCGTCTGCGGCTCCCGGCTGTGGTTCGAACACATCAATGTTTTTAGGCGTGAGCGTGCCGTCGATGTCAAGTACTACGGCCTGTCCTTGGGACGGAGAAGGCGACGGCACTTCGGCAGGAGGTATCTGGGTGCAGCCCCAAATCGATAAAGCAGCGAAGGCCAGCAGCAGATGGTGCATGTTGTCTTAATGCGATGGCCGCTT
>CAZOSA010000139.1:0-5502 GCA_964582155.1 uncultured Enterobacteriaceae bacterium
CGGTCATGCTCGATCCCGGCAAATCGATCGCGATCCTCGTCGAGGCGATCGGCGCACCGCGTGCCGGACGGCCCTCTTCGGTGCAGCAAAACGTCCCGGCATGGCTCATCTTCGGGATGTTCTTCGTCGTCATGCCGCTCTCGTCGCTGTTCATCGTCGAGCGCCGCGAAGGCACGCTCGCGCGACTGGCCAGCCAGCAGGTGCCTTTTCCCGTCGTGCTTCTCGGCAAGGTCGGCCCTTTCTTCGTCATCAACATGGGACAGACCGCGCTGATGCTGCTGGCCGGCCGCACCCTCGTACCCTGGCTGGGCGGCGAGGTGCTCGCACTGCCTCAGCGCTGGGACGTGCTGGTGCTCGTTGCCGCATGCACGAGTCTCGCTGCGATCGGCTGGGGTCTGCTCGTCGCGGTTACGGCGCGCACCATGGAACAGGCGACTGTGATCGGCGGTGTGGGCAACATTCTCGCGGCGGCGATCGGCGGCATCATGGTGCCGCGCTTTGTCATGCCCGCCGGCATGCAGCGCTGGGCGGACCTCTCGCCGATGGCTTGGGCTCTGGAGGGCTTTCACACGGTGATCCTGCGACAGGGGAACATGACGGATGCCGCCGCGCCCTGCGCGAAGCTCGTTGCGCTTGCGGCGGCGCTGCTCGCCGCCGCAGTCTGGATATATCGCCGGCAAAGAAGCTAGCGGGCATGGCCGCGCGCGAACCGCTGATCGCGGAGCTCATCGACTTGATCCTGGAGACGACGCAAAAGACCCTCCAGGGCGCGCCGCTCTCGCCCGATGAAGTGATCTTCGGCCCGCAATCGCGCCTGGCGCTCGATTCCCTGGATGCGCTGCAGGTCTCGATGGCATTGCAGAAGCGCTACGGGGTGCGCCTCGTCGACAGCAAGGACACGCGCCGCATCCTGTCCTGTGTCGGCAATCTCGCCGACTACCTGCTCAAGCAGTCCGCATGACCGGCGTCAGCCTGCGCGCGAGCGCTCTCGCGAGCGCGCTGGGATCTGACCTGGCGACGGCGGTGTCGAGTGCGCTCGAGCACGTCGAGCCGCAGGAGCGCCGGATCCACGCCGGCCGCGACTGGCCCTACCGTGCGATCCCCGTCGAGGGCTCGTCGTGGCGCGCGCGCGCGGAAGCGATCGCGCGCCAGGTCGCGCAGGACCTGCGCCAGCGCGCCGGGCTCGCACCGGCGCGCTGGTCGGCGCTTCCCTGCATCGTCGGCTCGTCCTCGTATTCGGTCGGTGAGGGCGACACGACGGGATGGCCCGCGCTCGAGATGCCGCTTGATTTCGGCGCCGCGCTCGCGAACTGGTTCGAGGTCGGCGGCCCGCTGATGGCGGTGAGCACCGCTTGCACTTCGGGTCTCGGCGCACTTGAAATCGCGGCGAACTTTGTGCGCGACGGAACGTTTCCCGAGGTGTTGGTTCTCGGCGTCGAGTTGAACAATCGCCTGACGCTCGCCGGGTTCGCGGGGCTCGACTTGCTTTCTCCAAGCGCGGCGCGTCCCTGCGATCGGGATCGCGACGGCCTGGTGCTCGGGGAAGCGTTTGCCGCGCTTGTGCTTTGTGCCGATCCCGGTCCATGGCGCATCCGGGCCCAGGCGCTTGGTGTCGATGCCGCGAATCTCACCGGGCCTGCGCCCGAAGGCACTGTGATCGCGCAGACGATGGGCCGCGCACTCACCGAGGCGCGCTGGCCGGCCGACAAAGTCGATCTCGTGAAACTGCAGGCGGGTGGCAGCCCGCTCGCCGACTTGGCCGAAGCGCGCGCGGTGCACGCCGTCTTCGCACCGCCGCCGCGCGTGGCGTCGCTGAAAGGCGCACTCGGCCACACGCTCGGTGCGAGCGGTCCGGCCGAGCTTGCGCTGTTGCTCGCCTGCCTCGATCGCGGGCGCGTGCCGCCCACCTTCGGGTACGCGCGGCGCGACGACGAACTTGGCCTGGAACCCTCACCGGGTGACGGCTCATCGGTGCGCCGCGTTCTGTTCAATCTATCGGGCTTCGGCGGCACCGTGATGACGCTCGCCCTGGAAAGGAACGCCTGATCGTGTACCTGCACGAGCCCTCAGCGCTACGCATCGATCCAGGCGAACTCGCTACGCTCGTGCGCGCGCACTTCGGCAGCGAGTTGCGGCGCGCGGGCGGCTACAACCAGATCGGCCTGCTCGGCGCGCGGGCGTGCCTCGCGCGCGCGGGCGGCACCGGGCCCTTCGCCGTGCTCTGCGTCTCGGAGCGCGGCGCGCTGCACGAGACACGCGCGGCGCTCGGCGGGGACTTGCAGCGGGGCGAGGCGGCGATGCCGTTCAGCTTCATCGCCACGCAGCCGCATCTTGCCGGTGTGCTGCTTGCGCAGCGCAGTCACGTCGTGACCCGCGTCGCGCACGTTCACCTCGCAGCGGATGCCTGGCCGTGGCTGTTTGCCATCGCCCGCGGCTGGCTTGCGGCGCAGGAGAGCGCGGTGCTCGCCGGGTGGGTCGAGGAAGCCGCCGCCCCCCCCGCCGCCCACCGCAGCGACTGGTGTGTGCTGAGAAACGACCCTGCTCCGGGCGCGATCCGCTGCGCGCTGGCGGACGGTGACGAACCGCAAGCGCATCGCGCGGCGCAGGACTGGATGGAGCGAATCGCGCAGTGGCGCGCGTCCGCGCAGCCTGTGTTGACCCTGCGCGGCAGCGGCGGGGCCTGGCGTTTCAGCGCCGCATAGGCAAGTCGGCCCGGCTCGAAAGATTGACGAATCAGGCGGCGTGCCTCATGGCCGGACATCGAAGGCATCCACCACAATGAAGGAACCATCATCGCTCGCAGACTCGATCGTCAGCGTATGCGTGCCGTTGGCCAGCCCATCCGCTCTGAAGACCGTATGCTGGTAGCCCTCGATCGGGGGCGGTTCATACGTATGGATCTCTTGCACGAAGACTCCATCGAGGTAGACATTGGCAACCCCGGTGCTGAGCTTGCGGCAGCCGATCCAGCTGACCGAGGTCCCGGTAAAGGTGAACGTGGCTCGCGCGCCCAACGTAGCGGATGTGGAGGCGGCCCCCTCGCTCCAGGTTCTGTTCACGTTGCCGTGAAGCCAATTGCCGCTGTAGGTGACCGCCGCATCCCTCTCCTGGTAGCGCCTTCCCGGCGTCGTCACGTCGAAGGCGTCCACCACGATCTTGGTACCGGTCGACGCGCCATTTTTTCGGTCCGTGGCCTCGATCATCAGTTCATGCCTCGTGTCGGCCAGTCCCGTCGCCGTGAACACGATGTCCTGAATCCTGTTCGTCGGAGAATACGTGTCGACCTCTTTCACAAACACGTCATTCAGATATACCTCGGCGATGCCAGCGTCGGGGCCGCGATAGCCGCTCCAGCTGACCGATGTCCCGCGGAACGTCAACGTGACTCTCTCGCCTGGCGTCTCGGTAACCCTCGCGCCCCCCTTTACCGGCTCGCCGACCGTGAAGACCCCGCCGCCACTCCATGAGAAGTTGGTATCCGCCTGTTCCCAACCGGCGGTGAAGATCACGTCCGGGTCCGTCTCCTGCACATGCGAGACCACCGGCGCTTGCACGTCGAAGGCATCCACCTGAACGACATTTGACAGGGCCTCCTCATTCTGGCGGCCCGTCACCTCGATCGTCAGGGTGTGCCTGCCGGGGCTCAGGCCGTTCACCGTGATGATGGGCGTGCGGATGACTTCCGGGCGCGCGAACAGATCCACCTCAATGGCCGGACCCCCGTCCACTCTGACCAGGGCGATTCCGCTACTGGTATTGCGGGTGCCAATCCACGTGACCGAGGTCCCGGTGAAGGTGAACGTAGCTTGCGCCCCCGGCTCTGTGGATTGCACGGCGGCCCCGCCGCTCCACGCAAACGAACCGGCGTTGCTCTGCGTCCAGTCGCCGGGACTCAAACTCACCGCCGCATTTGATTCTTCAAAGCGCCCCGCGACCGGCAGAGGCGTACTGGTACTGCTGCTGGTGCTGGTGTTGGTGTTGGTACTGCCGCCGCCGCCCTCGCCGCCGCCGCAGGACACCAGCATGACCGCCAGCAGCAAGGCCGCGACGCGCCTCATTTCGCGTCCCCGGGACTGCATCCAGGGCGGCTTTTCAAGCGCTCTTGAACTTCTTCGTACATAACCGCTCCAGTCGCATCATCGGGGATAGTCAGTCTCGGTTGTCAGCATGACGTACTTGCGCGGGCACGATGATCCGGATGGACGTGCGCAGCCTCACGGGCGCTGGAAGCGGGAGCTAGGCCGTCGGGACGGGCGGTGAGTAGCCAGTACGCTCTCCACTGCTCGATACCGGAATCTCGCGTGAAGCGAAGCTGCAAATGAACATCCAATGGAAGGAGAGCCCAGCCAGCACGGCCAGGTGAAACAGTTCGTGCGAGCCGACGATTCCCGGCACCAGCACCGGCCAGCGCAGGAAGTCCGCCAGGGCGCCTAAGGTGTAGGCCAGCGCCCCCCACAACACGGGACGCGCAAACCGAAAGCCAAAGCGGCGTACGAGCGCAATCCAGGTAGCCAGCCCCAGCCAGCCGAAACCCAGGTACAACGCCAGCCCGAACCCTTCGGGTATGGCGGTGAAATAGAGGGTCTTGAACGTGAGGCCCGCGATGGCCACCGTCCAGATGCCCGCCAGCATGCCCCATCGCCCCGGACCACGAAACAAAATGGCGTGAACCGGCGTGAAGCTGCCCGCAATCAGAACGAAGATGGCAGCGTGGTCCAACCGTCGCAGCACTTCCCGGAACGCGCCGTCCGGCGACCACAAGTGGTACGTCCCGCTGATCGACAACAGCAAGACGCAGGAAAACGCGAACACGACCAAAGACATCGTCCCCTGAAGGTCACCCCCTCCTTGCCGTACCAGTGAAATGCCCAGCCGGGCGAAGACGACTGCCCCTGCCAGATGCGTCAAGGCGCTCAGGGGGTCGCTGAACCCGGCGATGGACAACACGGGACTTGGCTCGAACATGCACCGATGCTATTCCCGCGAACCCGTCAGGATCGGTGACGCCTCGAGGCACTCGCCATGCGCCGAACGCCCTATGTGCTCGACTGCGGACCTGTGTTTGAGCTGACCCTCGGGGATGCCGCCAGCGACGATCAAACTTACTCAGCCCGGTGTTTCTCCCCTTCCGTGGCCGACTGTTGGACCATCGGGACGGACGGTAGCAACTTCTTGATCAGCGCGACCAGCTCGTGGGGGTCGAACACCGACATGATCGCGTACTCATCCGCTCCGAGCGCCATTCCCGAGCGCGCCGTGGAACCGTGCAGCCGCGCGCCGGCCGCGCCAGGCGCGAGCGACAGGATGAGAAACTTCGTATTCCCATGCACCTCGCTGTTGCGCACGCCCTTCAGGAATTCGAACATCGATTCCTCCTCGAGGTGCGCGGCACATACGATCACGTCGGCATGGTCTTTCCCATCGAGAAACGCCCACGCCTCCTCGATGGTGAGCGCTCCGGCCACCGTGTGCCCCACGTCCTTGCACGCGTCTTTCAGCTGC
>CAZOSA010000140.1:0-1458 GCA_964582155.1 uncultured Enterobacteriaceae bacterium
CCGTCCAGCCCGTGATCCTCGCCGGCGGCTACGGCACGCGGCTGTGGCCGCTGTCGCGCCAGCTCCTGCCCAAGCAGTTCCTGGCGCTCGTTTCCGAGCGCAGCATGCTGCAGGAGGCCGTGCTTCGCACGCAGCAGGTGGCGGGCGCGCTTCCGGCCCTGCTGGTCGTCAACGAGGAGCACCGCTTTCTCGCCGCCGAGCAGCTGCGCGCCATGGGCGCGCAGGGTTGCGTGGTGCTGCTCGAACCCGCCGGGCGCGGCACGGCGCCGGCCACGGCTCTTGCCGCGCTCGCGGCACTCGAGCGAGATGCGAACGCGATCATCGCGGTGTACCCGGCGGACCATCGCGTCACGGATCTGGCGGCATTCGCGCGCTCGATGCAATCGGCGATCGATCTCGCGCGGCAAGGCCATCTCGTCGCCTTCGGCATCGAGCCCGGCGGCCCCACCACGGGATACGGGTACATCGTGCGCGGCGCGCCGCTCGGCGCGGGCTATCGCGTCCAGCGCTTCGTCGAGAAGCCCGACGCCGCGCGCGCGGCGCAGCTGATCAGCGACGGCGGCGCGTACTGGAACAGCGGCATGTTCGTGTTCGGCGCCGCCGCGTACCTCGAAGAGCTCGGCCAGTTCCGGCCCGACATCGCCGCCGCGGCGCGCGAAGCGTGGCGCGCTCGCGCGAGCGACCGCGACTTCGTGCGGCCCGGGCGCGAGGCGTTCCTCGCCTGCGCGCAGGATTCCATCGACTACGCCGTGATGGAGCGCACCGCGCGGGCCGCGTTGGTGCCGGCCGGGTTCGACTGGAGCGACCTCGGCTCCTGGGACACGCTCTGGGAGGTCGGCGCGAAGGACGCCCGCGGCAACGTCGCCGCGGGCGACGTGCAGCTCCTCGGCGCCGACAACTGCTACGTGCGCGCGGAGAGCCGCATGGTGGCCGCGCTCGGCCTGGCCGACGCGGTGATCATCGAGACGAGCGATGCGGTTCTGGTCGCATCCAAGGAGCATGCGCAGCACGTCAAGCAGGTGGTCGCGCGCCTGGCCGAGGCAAAGCGCACCGAGCACCTGAGCCACGACCGCGTCTACCGGCCGTGGGGCTACTACGAGCGCGTGGACGCGGGCGACGGCTACCAGGTGAAGCGCATCGTGGTGAATCCCGGACAGGCGCTGTCGCTGCAGCGGCACCGGCGCCGCGCCGAGCACTGGATCGTCGTCTCGGGCACGGCGCAGGTGACGCGCGATGACGAGGTGTTCGGCCTCGCTGCGAACCAGTCGACCTTCATCCCGCTGGGCGCCAGGCACCGCCTGGAAAACACGGGCGCCGCGCCGCTCCGGCTGATCGAAGTCCAGTCGGGGGACTACCTGGGCGAGGACGACATCGAGCGGTTCGAGGACCGCTACGACCGCAAGTGAGCGCATGAGCGGGGGGGCGGTTGCGCTGTCGGTGGTCAGCCACGGACAGAAC
>CAZOSA010000140.1:1558-3324 GCA_964582155.1 uncultured Enterobacteriaceae bacterium
CCGCTCGAGGTGGACTGGGTCGCGGGCATGTTCATGCTTTTCCGCAGCGACGCGTTCCGGGCGGCGCGTGGCTTCGACGAGCGCTTTTTTCTCTACTACGAAGATGTCGACCTGTGCCGGCGGCTGCGCCGGCTCGGCCATTCCTGCGTGTTCCAGCCGGAGGCCTCGGTGATCCATGACGCCCGCCGCGCGAGCCGAAGGAACCTGCGGCTCATGGGAATCCATGCCGCGAGCGCAGTGCGTTACCTCGTGCGAAGGTATCGGTAGCGGGATGCGCGTCGCCCCCGTCAGCGTGGCGATCCCCTGCTACCGCTGCGCCGGCACGATCGGCCGGGCGGTGGGCTCGATCGCCGCGCAGACGCTCCTTCCGGCCGAAGTCATCCTGGTGGAGGACGGCAGCCGGGACGGGACCCTCGAACACCTGCAAGCGCTCGCCGCTGCCCACAAGCCGGGATGGATCAAGGTCGTGGCGCTGCCGGAGAACCGCGGCGCCGCCGACGCGAGGAACGCGGGCTGGGCGGCCGCGGGCCAGCCCTACCTTGCATTCCTCGACGCCGATGACGCGTGGCACCCGCGCAAGATCGAGCTGCAGTACGGCTACATGGCGGGGCATCCCGAGGTGGCGCTGTGCGGGCATGGCTACGAGACGCTGGGCGCGGCCGGGATCCCGCAGGGCGAGCACGGTAACCTGGTCGCGCATCCGCTCTCGAAGCTCTCGCTGCTGCTGTCCAACCGGCTGATCACGCCCTCGGTGATGCTGAAGCGCGATCTTCCGCAGCGCTTCCTTTCAGGCCGGCGCCACGTCGATGACCACCTGTTGTGGCTGCAGATCCAGGGCGCCGGCCATCTTCTGGTGCGGCTTTCTGCCCCGCTCGCCCATGTCTACAAGCCGATGTACGGCGCGGGCGGCCTGAGTTCGCAGCTCCGGGAGATGGAGAAGGCCGAGCTGGAGAACTACTGGATCCTGCGCCGCGAAGGCGGCATCGGCTTATTCGCCGCGCTCGCGCTGAGCGCCTGGTCGCTGGCGAAGTTCGTGCGCCGGCTGCTGCTCGTCGGCCTGCGGCGCGCACGTTCCATCGAGTAAAATCCGCGCCTCTCATGAGTTTTCACACCGAAGCGCAGCTCAAGCTCGCGCTCGAGGACGTCCGCCAGGGCTTCGCGCGCCGCGACCTGTGGCTGCTGCTGGGCTGGCACGACATCCGCCAGAAGTTCCGCCGCTCCCTGCTCGGCCCCTTCTGGCTGACGATCAGCACGGCCATCATGCTGGTCGCGCTCGGCTTCGTCTACTCGGCGCTGTTCAAGATGGACCTGAAGCAGTACTTCCCGTTCCTCGCCGCGGGCATCGTGACCTGGTCGCTGATCTCGGGCCTGGTGATCGAGGGCTGCCAGACCTTCATCGGCAGCGAGGCGATGATCAAGCAGATCCGCCTGCCCTTCACCGTGCACGCCTTCCGCGTGGTGTGGCGCAACATCCTCGTGTTCCTGCACAACGTGGTGATCGTGGTGGTCGTCGTGCTCATCTTCGCGAAGTGGCCGAGCGCGATTTCGCTGCTTTGCCTCTTCCTCGGGCTGGCGCTGATCATGCTGAACGGGGTCTGGGTATGCCTGTTGCTGGGGCTGATCTGCACCCGTTACCGCGACATGCCCCCCATGGTCGGGAGCCTGGTCCAGCTCGTCTTCTTCGTCACGCCGATCCTCTGGCATCCGTCGCTGCTCGCCGGGCGGCAGCGCGTCGTCAATTTCAACCCCTTCTACCACTTCATCGA
>CAZOSA010000140.1:3424-5447 GCA_964582155.1 uncultured Enterobacteriaceae bacterium
AAGGCCGAGAAGCGGCTGAACGCGCTCATCTCGAAGGCGGGCATCCTCGTGTTCGCGTCCCACTCCCTGGATCTGATTCGCCGTCTGTGCAACAAGGTTCTGTGGCTGGACAAGGGCGAGATTCGCGCGCTCGGCGATGTGGAGCCTGTACTCGCCGAGTACAAGGCTCAGGCCGCCAAGCAGGGCTGATTCACCGGTACAATCCAGCGCTCGGAATTGTCGCGGGAAATCATGCAGGTATCCGTCATCGGTCTTGGCAAGCTCGGCGCGCCCCTGGCCGCCGTCCTGGCGAGCAAGGGCCATCAAGTCGTCGGCGTGGACGTCAATCCGGACTTCGTGCGCGCGCTCGCCGCGGGGAAGGCCCCCGTGGACGAGCCCGGGCTGCAGGCGCTCATCGACGCGTCCAGGGGCCGCTTGACCTCCACCACGGACTACGAGGCGGCGGTCCTCGCCAGCGAGATCAGCTTCATCATCGTGCCGACCCCCAGCGACACCGAGGGCGGGTTCTCGAACAAGTACGTGCTCTCCGCGGTCACGGCGATCGGCAAGGCGCTGCGCAAGAAACCGGGTTACCACGTGGTGAACGTCACCAGCACCGTGATGCCGGGCTCCACCGGCGGCGAGATCCGGCGCGCGCTCGAGGAGGCCTCGGGCCGCGAGGTCGGCAGGAACCTCGGCCTGTGCTACAACCCCGAGTTCATCGCCCTGGGAAACGTGGTGCGCGACATGCTCTATCCTGACATGCTCCTCATCGGCGAATCCGATTCCCGCGCCGGCGACGTGCTCGAGGGCATCTACAAGAGCACCTGCGAGAACAGCCCGCAGGTGATGCGCATGAACTGGGTGAACGCCGAACTGACCAAGATCGCGGTCAACACCTACGTCACCACCAAGATCTCCTACGCCAACATGCTCGCCGACATGTGCGAGCGCCTGGACGGCGCCGACGTGGACGTGGTGACCATGGCGCTCGGCATGGACACGCGCATCGGCGGGAAGTACCTGAAGGGCGGCCTGGGCTACGGCGGACCGTGCTTTCCGCGCGACAACGTGGCCTTCGGCGTCCTCGCCCGCAGCCTCGGCGCGCGCGCGGACATCGCCGAAGCCACCGACCGCCTCAACCGGCACCAGATCGACCGGCTGGCGCACATTGCGCTGCGGATGCTGGACAGCCGCAGCCGCGTCGGCGTGCTCGGACTGTCCTACAAAACCGCGACCGGGGTCATCGAGGAAAGCCAGGGGGTGGCCCTCGCCGCGCGCCTCTCGGAGGAGCGCAAGGAAGTCTACGTGCACGATCCGATGGCCCTTCCCGGCGCCATGGCGGTGCTGCAGGACAAGGTGGTCCCGATCACCTCGGCCGAGGAATGCGTCAAGGCGGTGGACGTGCTGGTGATCACCACGCCGTGGCCGCAGTTCAAGGACATTCCGCATGCCGCGTTCGCGCGCTCCGGGGCGCGGCTGCAGGTGCTCGATTGCTGGCGCATGCTGCCGCGCGAGAAGCTCTCCGCCATTGCGGACATCCATTACCTCGGCATCAAGGCAAAAGATTCGTGAAAGACCTGCAGAGCCTGGCCGGCAAGGACGACCTGATCGTGGTCACCGGCGGCGGCGGTTTCATCGGCGGGCACCTGGTGGCCGACTTGCGCGCCAAGGGCTACCGCCGGATCCGCTCGGTGGACGTAAAGCCCCTCGCCGAGTGGTACCAGGAGTTCCCCGACGTCGAGAACCTGCAGCTCGACCTGCGCGAGCTCGGTCCCGCGCGGCGCGCGGCGAAGGACGCCGCCTACATCTACAACCTGGCGGCCGACATGGGCGGCATGGGCTTCATCGAGACCCACAAGGCCGAGTGCATGCTGTCGGTGCTGATCAACACGCACATGCTGATGGCGGCGAAGGAAGCCGGCGTGAAGCGCTTTTTCTATTCCTCCTCGGCCTGCGTCTACGCCGCGGAGAAGCAGACCTCGGCGGCCGTGGTGGCGCTGAAGGAGGCCGATTCCTACCCCGCCATGCCCGAGGACGGCTA
>CAZOSA010000141.1:0-5437 GCA_964582155.1 uncultured Enterobacteriaceae bacterium
TCGCCACCGGCTGGATGAAGCTGCCGAACTGCGAGGCGAGGATCAGGTAGATGAAGATCACCGCCAGCACCAGCGCCTGGGTGGCGAAGTAGAGCGACTCCTGGATGTCCTTGGACGAGCCGCCCATGGTGTAGCGGTAGCCGGGCGGCATGGCGATGCGATCGAGCTTCGTGCGCAGTTCCGCGGCGGCGTCGCCGGCGGCCCGGTTGAACACGTTGGCAGTGATCAGCACCTCGCGCAACTGCTCCTTGCGGTTGATCTGCTGCGCTCCGATACCCGGCGAGATGGTGGCGATCTCCCGCAGGCTGACCATCCTCGGCGCGCCGTTGGCGTCCAGCTGGCTCGAGGCGAGCGGCACCCGCTGCAGGTCTTCGGCACGTGCGCGGTCGGCACGCGACAGGCGCACCTGTACATCGTAGTACTGGTCGTCCGGGCCGCGCCAGTTGCCGACCGCCTCGCCGGCGAGCAGCGGTCGCAGCGCCGCGGCGACCTGGCCGACCCCGATGCCCAGGTCGCTCGCGAGCTCGCGCTTCAGCTCGACCGAAATCTGCGGCTTGGCGGCCTCGTCGCTCGATTCCGCGTCCACTGCGCCGGGCACCTCGCGCACGATAGCCATCACCTGCTCGGCAAGCCCGGAAAGCACCTTTCGCTCCTGGCCGAGGATCGAAACCTGCAGCGGCTTGCCGCTGGAGACCGATTTGTAGGCGCCGATCTGCTGCAGCTCGATGCCTGCAACGCGCGCAAGTCGCTCACGCATCGGTTTGGTCAGCGCGCTCTGCGAGCGGTTGCGCTCCTTCCTCGGCACCAGCTGGATGAAGATGTTGACGCGATTTTTCCCCTGGACGAAGCCGGTATTGACGGTGGCGTAGGTGTACTTCACCTCCGCAAATTCGCGCAGCGCCGCTTCGGCCTGGCGCGCTTTGCGCGTCGTCAACTCGAGCGACGCGCCCACCGGCGTCTTGAACTGCACCTGAAGCTCGGACAGATCGGGCTCGGGCACGAACTCCGAGCCGACGAATTTCATCAGCGGGAAGCTGGCGAGGAAGCTGGACAGAGCGATCGCCAGCACGGTCTTGCGGTGCGCGAGGCTCCAGCCCAGCAGCCGCTCGTAGGCGGCAGAAATGCGCTGCATCAGCCGGTGGAACCAGGCGAGCAGCCGCCCAAGCGCGCCCGAACTGAACTTGCCCTCGGCCTGCGGATCGCGCCAGATCGAGGACAGCATCGGGTCGAGGGTGAAGGACACGAACATCGAGATCAGCACCGCGGACACCACGGTGAGGCCGAACTGGTGAAAGAAACGCCCGATGATCCCGCCCATGAAGCCCACCGGCAGGAACACCGCGACGATCGAAAAGGTGGTCGCCAGCACCGCGAGGCCGATCTCGCGCGTGCCTTCCAGCGCCGCCGTGTGGTGGTCGGCGCCCAGCGCCACATGGCGCACGATGTTCTCGCGCACCACGATGGCGTCGTCGATCAGCAGGCCTACCGACAGCGACAGCGCCATCAGAGTCAGCACGTTGAGCGTGAAACCGAAGGCGTAAATGAACAGGAACGTGCCGATCAGCGCGATCGGCAGCGTCAGGCCCGTGATCACGGTGCTGCGCCAGGACGCGAGGAACAGGAACACGATGGCGATGGTGAGCAATCCGCCCTCGATCAGCGTCGTCTTCACGTCGGCCACCGAGTTGCGGATGCCGATCGAGGCGTCGCGCACGACGTCGATCTTCACGTCCGAAGGCAGGAAGCCCTGCAGCTCCTTCGTGACGCGGTACACGCCGTCGACCACGGCGATGGTGTTCTCGCCGTGCGCCTTGATGATGTCGATCGACAGGGCCCTCTGGCCGTTCACCAGCGCCGCGTTCTCCTCTTCCTGCTGGCCGTCCTCGATCTCGGCGATCGCGCCGAGGGTCACCGCTTTGCCGCCTCTGCGCGCGACGATCAGGTGGCGAAAGTCCTGCGGCCCCGCGAGGCGCGCGCGCAGCTGGACGATCTTCTCCTGGCTGGCCGAGAGGATCGAACCGGCGGGAATCTCCTGGTTCTCCGTGCGCAGCGCCTGGATCACCTGGTCGGCGCCGATTTTCTGCGCCTCCATCGCTTCCAGGTTGAGAACCACCTTGATCTCGCGCTTGACGCCGCCCACCAGCGTGGCTTGCCCGACGCCACCGACGTTTTCCAGGCGCTTCTTGATCACCTGGTCGGCGAGCGTGGTGAGCTCGCGCAGGCTCCGGCCCGAGGATTGCACCGCCACGGAGACGATCGGGAAATCGTCCGGATTGAAGCGGCTGACGCGCGGTTCCTTGATCTCGTCGCGAAATCCCGAGCGGATCAGCGCGATCTTTTCGCGCACGTCCTGCGCCGCGAGCTTGGGATCGATCGACAGGTCGAACTCGACGATCACCACCGACAGGCCCTCGTAGGAGCGCGAGGAGAGCGTCTTGATGCCGCTGATGGTGTTGACGGATTCCTCCACCCGCCGCGTCACCTCGTCCTCGACGTTCTCGGGCGAGGCGCCGGGGTACTCGGTCTGCACCACCACCACCGGAAAGCTCACGTCCGGAAACTGCTCCACGGGCAGGCGCGAATATGAAAATGCGCCGAGTACCAGCAGCGCGGCCATCATCATGGTCGCGAACACCGGGTTGGAAATGCTGATCCTGGTAAACCACATTGGCGCCGGCGCCTTACTCTCCGGCCGCGGTATTGGCGGCCGCCGCGGCGGGCGCCGGGCCGGACAAGCGGGCGGTCGCACCCTCGCGCAAGTTACCGAGATTCACGCGCACGATGCGCTCGCCTGCGGCAAGGCCCTCGAGCACCTGGACGCGGCCTGCGGCGTCGGGCGTGCCGATCTTGACGTTCTTGCGCTTTACCAGCCCGTCCTCAATGCCGTACACGAAGGTCTGGCCGATTTCTTCGCGCACCGCGGAGGCCGGCACCGTCAGGACATGCTCGACACGCGACAGCGTCAGCGCGCCCTGCGCGAACATGCCGCCGCGCAGCAGGCTCTCGCGGTTGTCGATCACCGCGTACACGCTGATCGAGCGCGAGCCGGCCGTGGCCGCCGGATTGATGCGCTCGATGCGTCCGGCGAATTCACGCTCGCCGAAGCCCTCGACGCGGAAGTTGATGGGCTGGCCGATCCTGACCTGGCCGATCGCCGCCGGCGGCACGGCGGCCTCCAGCTGCAGGCGCGACAGGTCGACGAGGCTCACCACCCTGGCGTCGAGCGCGACCCGCTCGCCGGGCTGGGCGTGGCGCTGCGAGACGATTCCCGCGAAAGGTGCGACCAGTACCGAGTCGCCGAGCGCCTTTTGCGCCAGGGTCAATTCCGCCTCGGTGGCGCGAAGCTTGGCGACGGCAACGTCGTAGTTGCTTTTTACGTTGTCGAATGCGGTCTGCGCGATGAAACCCTTGTCGAGCAGCGCCTTTTGCGAGGCGCGATTCTTGTCCGCCCAGTCCAGCTGCGCGCGCGTCGCGGCGAGGTCGGCCCGGCGCGCGGCGACGCGCGCCAGAACTTCGGTCGGGTCGATGCGCGCCAGCACCTGGCCCTGCTTGACCGATTCGCCCTCACGCACCGATACCGCGATCAGCTCGCCCGCCACTTTCGCCTTTACCGTCGCCTCGGTGAAGGGCGTCAGCGTGCCGGTGAGCGGCAGCGTGTGTTCGAGCGTCTGCGGCTCCACGATATAAAGGTCCTGCTGCGAGAACTCGACGACTGACTGCGCCTGAGGTACGGCGTCGGCAGGGCCGCGCTTCACGCCGGCGTACCCTGCGACCGCGATCAGGCAGGCGACGGCAATGACGGCGAGGGTTTTCGATCTGCGGGTCATGGCCTACTCCGGCTTCGCGCGCAGGCCATGCTTGAGCATGTCCAGGTGCGCTTCCAGGTAACGCGCCGTGTCCATCTTGCGCGCCGATTGGGGTTCGAGGGCGCTGCGCCAGAGCATCATCTGCAGCAGCGGCGCCGCGATCAGGAGCGCCGCATCCTCCGCGTTCACCCTGCGAAACTCTCCCCGTGCAATGCCGCGGCGCACGATGGCCATCATGACGGCGTGGCCCGGCTCGACCACTTCTGCAAGATAGAATCGCACCAGTTCGGGGAAATTCCCGGACTCCCCGAGGAGCAGCTTCGGGATGCCCGACATGCGCGTCGCGCCGACCTTCTCCCACGAGCCGAAAACCAGCATGCGCAGCAGGTCGAAGCTGCTGCCCGTGAACTGCGCGACGACGTCTTTCATCTCGGCGATCGGCGAGACCAGGCCTTCGCGCACCACCGCCTTGAAGAGTTCTTCCTTGTTCGCGAAATACAGGTACACCGTGCCCTTGGAAACCCCGGCGCGAGCCGCGACGTCTTCGAGACGGGTCGCGGCAAAGCCGCGCTCGACGAACAGTTCGAGCGCCGCGGCAGTGATCTCCTCGGGGCGCGCCTCCTTGCGGCGCGTCCAGCGGGGTTCGTTCTTCGAGTTGGCAGGTGATGGCATGACTTATGAAAGTAACTGAACGGTCAGTAACATAATACTGCGGTGCAAAAAGGTCAAGCGGCGCAAACTATTGCCTGCGCAGGGGTCCTGTTCCGGGGTCGGAGCGGGTGAGAGAGTCCCTTTGAACCTGATGCGGGTAATCCCGCCGAAGGAAGCGACCATGAACGCCAATCCGAAATTTCTCGCCGCCACCGCCCACGTCGACGACGCGGCGGTGCAGCCGTTGCCTAACTCGAAGAAGGTCTACGTCGTGGGCTCGCGCCCGGACATCCGCGTGCCGATGCGTCAGGTCTTGCAGGCCGATACGCCGAGCATGTTCGGCGGCGAAGCGAATCCCCCGGTCTACGTCTACGACTGCTCGGGTCCCTATACCGACCCGGACGCGAAGATCGACATCCGTTCGGGCCTCGCGCCGCTGCGCCAGAAGTGGATCGAGGAGCGCAACGACACCGAGGTCCTCCCGGGCCCGTCGTCGCGGTACGGCATCGAACGGCTGCACGATCCGAGGCTCGCCGAGCTGCGCTTCAACCTGAAGCGCGCGCCGCGCCGGGCGCGGCGCGGCATGAACGTCTCGCAGATGCACTATGCCCGCAAAGGCGTCATCACCCCCGAGATGGAGTTCATCGCCCTGCGCGAGAACCTGCAGCGCGAGCAATACATCGAGAGCCTGAAGGCCACCGGCAAGACCGGCGGGAAGATGCTCGAGCTGCTGACCCGGCAGCATCGCGGCGAGAGCTTTGGGGCCGCGATCCCCGATGCCATCACCGCGGAATTCGTCCGCTCGGAAGTCGCGCGCGGCCGCGCCATCATCCCGGCCAACATCAATCACCCGGAGAGCGAGCCGATGGTCATCGGGCGCAATTTCCTGGTGAAGATCAACGCCAACATCGGCAATTCGGCCGTCTCCTCGGGCATCGGCGAGGAAGTGGAAAAGATGACCTGGGCGATCCGCTGGGGCG
>CAZOSA010000142.1:0-5429 GCA_964582155.1 uncultured Enterobacteriaceae bacterium
CCCACCGCACCCACCACGGCGGCTTCGCCGAGCACGAGGC
Source organism: uncultured Enterobacteriaceae bacterium (assembly GCA_964582155.1). GTDB lineage: Bacteria > Pseudomonadota > Gammaproteobacteria > Burkholderiales > SG8-39 > JAABQT01. The sequence goes on from CAZOSA010000142.1 coordinate 41, forward strand.
GCGCCACGCCGCGGCGCTCCAGTCCCAGCACGCGCAGCAGCGCGTGCTCGCCGCGCCGGCGCGCGACTTCCAGCGCCTGCGCCGAGAACACGAGGAAGCCGCCGGTGAACAACGCCACCAGCGCAAGCACGTTCAGGTTGACGCGATAAGCGCGCGACAGCGCCGCGCCGCTCTCCTGCACCGTTTCGACGCGCGCGACGTGCACACCCGCGGGCAGCAGCGCAGCGATGCGCTCGCGCTGGGCCTCCCCGTGCGCCCCGGGCGCCAGTCGCAGGCTGACGCGGTTCAGCACGCCGAGGCGTCCGAGGCGCCATTGCGCGGTGGCGATGTCGGTGAGCGCGACGACGCCGCGCAGGCTGGCCTCGGGCAGCGTGCCGGTGACTTCGAGCGCCACCGGCGCAAGGCCGACGAGCAGCTGCAGGCTGCTGCCCTTGCCCAGGCGCAATCGCTGCGCCGCGGCCGCCGACAGCAATACCGTATCCGGCCGCAGCAGCGCGGCCATCTGCTGCGGCTGGTGCGCGAAGAGCTGCGGCTGCAGCTGCGCGGCGCGCAACGGATCGAGGCCGACGATGTGGATCACGCCGCCCTCCACCAGCCCCGCGTCCACCTCGAGCACCGGGCTCGCCGCCGCCACGCCGGGAAGTTTCGCCAGCGCCACGTACAGCGCCTCGGGAAACCCCGCGCGTCCGCCGCGCACTTCGAGGTCGGCCTCGCCCGCGATGGCGCGCACGCCGGCGGCGAGATCCTCCACCGCGGCGCGGTTTACCAGGTGCACGCCGAATCCCAGCGCGACGCCGAGCGCCACGCCGGCCACCGAGAGCAGCGTACGCGCGCGGCGCTGCGCGAAGCGGGCGTTGAGGGCGAGAAAGAGGCGGATGCGGCGAGTATAGCGGTTAGAATCCCGCGAATCATGGCCGCGCGCGCGACGGGGTTGGAGTCCGAATGGCGGCGCGAGATCCTCACGCGCAGCCCCGCCATGGCGCGCATGCTGGCGGATGCGCGTCTGGTGGCGGCAAGCGACGCCAGCATCCTGATCCAGGGCGCGAGCGGCACCGGCAAGAAGCTGCTGGCACGCGCCATCCACGCGGCGAGCGCGCGCTACGGCTTACCGCTGGTGACGCTCAATTGCGGCGCGCTGCCCGAGCCGCTGCTCGAATCGGAACTCTTCGGGCACGAGAAGGGCGCCTTCCCCGGCGCAGTGCACGAGCACCAGGGACTGTTCCAGTCGGCGCAGGGCGGCACGCTGTTCCTCGACGAGATCGGCGACATGCCGCTCGCGCTGCAGGTAAAGCTGCTGCGCGCGCTGCAGGAGCGCCAGGTGCGCCCGGTCGGCGCGACGCAGGCCATCGGCGTCGACGTGCGCATCGTGTCGGCGACGCAGCGCGACCTGCGCGAGGAGATCGCCGCCGGGCGCTTCCGCGCAGACCTCTACTACCGCCTGAACGTGGCGACGCTCGCGTTGCCGCCGCTCTCCCTGCGGCGCGAGGACATTCCACTGCTCGCGGCGCACTTCCTCGGCAAGCTCGCCGAGCGTTACGGCAAGACCCTGAAGGGCTTCGCGCCCGAGGCGCTCGGCAAGCTCCTCACCGCGCCCTGGCCGGGCAACGTGCGCCAGCTGCACCATGTGATCGAAAAATGCGTCGCCCTTGGCACCGGCACGCGCATTGCGGCGGCGGCGGTGCAGCGCGCGCTGGCCGCGCCCGGGGACGATTTCGCGGCCTTCGACGAGGCGCGGCGCCAGTTCGAGTGCCAGTACCTGACGCGGATCCTGCGCATCACCGACGGCAACGTCACGCAGGCGGCGAAGCTCGCCAAGAGGAACCGCGGCGACTTCTCGACGCTGCTCGCGCGCCACGAGCTCGATCCCACGGCCTTCAAGCCGGTCAAAGGCTAGGCGCCGAACTCCCGCAGCACGCGGCCCGGGCCGCGCTCGAGCGGCGCGTAATCCCGGCCGTCGTGCACCTGCACGCCGTTCACCCACACGCCGTGCATGCCCACGGGATTCCTCAGCATGCGCGCGCCGCCGCCCGGCAGGTCCCGCGCACGCTCGAGGTTCGTCAGTCCGACGGTCCTGGGATCGAACAGGACCAGGTCCGCGAAATTTCCCGGCCTGATCTCGCCGCGCTGCGGGATGCGGTATTTGCGTGCCGGGTCGGAGGTGAGGCGGCGCACGCCCTCCTCCAGCGTGAAGGTCCCGTTGCCGCGCACCCAGTGCGCGAGGAGATGCAGGCCGAAGCCCGCGTCGCAGAAATAGATGAGGTGCGCGCCCGCATCCGAGAGGGCGAGCACGCCCGCCGGATGCTTCAGGAGCGGCGCCACGCCGGCGTCGTCGTTCTGGAACAGCTTCGCGATCATCTGAGTGTCGGGCGGCAGGTCGCAGAACCAGTCCAGCGGATCCTTGCCGGCGGCGAGCTGCGGGATCGGCAAGCCGTCCACTTCCACCTTGCTCCAGTCGCCTGAAAAAAGCACGCCGGGTTTCGGGTTGTTCAGGCTCTCGCGGAAATCGCGCCGGAACGCGGGATCCGCGTAGATCGCCGGGAGTTCCTCCGGCCTGGCGGCCTTGATACGGTCGAAGGCGCCGAGCGCCATGAACGGATAGGGCTCGCGCAGCGTGAAGTCGAAGGACAGCGGCTGGCAGTTGGCGTGAATGTACACCTCGCGCCCGCGCTTGAGCGCCGCGGCGCAGCGCTCGTAATAGGTCATGGCGAGGCCGGGGTTCGAGTCCGTATACATGGTGAGCACGGTCACCATGAACATCGGGCGGCCCGTGTCGGCGGCGAGCGCTTCCAGATACTCGGGCGTGGCGCGCGAGCCGGCGGCGACCACGAAGATGCCCTTGCCCGCTTCCTTGAGCGGCTGCAGAAGCGCGCGCAACTCCTCGTCCTCGCAGATCGTGGAGGGCATCGGACGGCCGCCCCAGCCGCTGTGGTTGGGCGAGAAGGACGAAGCGAAGCCCGCCGCGCCCGCCCGCAGCGCGCCGCGCACCGCCTCCTGCATCTTCTCCAGTTCCTGCGGCGTGGGTTTTTTCCGGCTCGATGCCGCCTCGCCCATCACTGCGCTGCGGATGGTGGAGTGCCCGGCGAGCACGCCCACGTTGGCGTAGGGATGGATGCGCTCCAGCGCGTCGAGGTACTGCGGGAAGCTCTCGAAGTCCCAGCGCGTGCCCTGCAGCAGGGCTTGCACGTCCATGCCTTCCACCACCGAGAGGTTCTTCAGGACCGTCTCGCGCAGATCCCTCGGGCACGGGGCGATGCCGAAGCCGCAGTTGCCCATGATGGCGGTGGTGACGCCAAGCGCGGGCGACGGCGAGAGTTTCGGGTCCCAGGTGACCTGCGCATCGTAATGGGTGTGCACGTCGATGATCCCTGGCATCAGGGCGAGTCCGCCAGCGTCGATCGTCTTCGCGGCGGGCCCCGGCGCGGCAATACGCCCGTCCTTGAACGCCACGTCGGCGACGCGGCCGGGCTTGCCGGTGCCGTCGTAGACCGTGGCGCCGCGGATCAGGAGGTCGTTCACGCCGCCAGTGTAGCCTTGCGTCATCGAACTCGGGGGGCTTGGGGGTGTCGCTGGGGCGATCCGGCGTTTTATACCGAATTAGGTATAAATCCCCAATGCACCCAAAATAGGCGAACCGGAGGCCATGCAGCGGAAGTTGCAGTCATGACAATTTCACTCGACATCGGGAAAGTGATCCGCGGCGCCTTCGTAGCGCCGTGGGAGAAGAGGCGCGCCTTCGCGCGCGTTGGCCATCCCGTTTGCCTAGATCGTGACTAGTGGTTTCCTCCGACCTTGGGCAGAGCGCGAACATGACGCACCCCGACGGGCTGGAGGTGGCGATCGGGGCGATGAAGGCCGAGGGCCTCACCGACGCCGACATCGACCAGATGATGAGGAAAAACCCGGCGCGGCTGCTGGGGCTGAACTAGGACTAGACCGCCACCAGCATCCCCGCAAAAAGCGTAGCGATGCCGAGGAACGAGAAGAACCCCACCACGTCGGTCACCGTGGTGAGGATGATCGACGAGGCCGTCGCCGGATCCTGCCCGAAGCGGTGCAGCAGGATCGGCACCAGCGCCCCGGCAAGGCCCGCCGCAACCATGGAGATCACCATGGCGAGGCAGATCACCCACACCAGGCCGATCTGCCCGCTCCACACGTAGACGCCGATGCCCGCGGTGGCCGCCACCGCGAGCCCATTCACCAGCCCCGTCGCCGACTCCTTCCACACCATTGCCGGCCAGTGGCGCAGGCTGATCTCGCGCAGCACCAGCCCGCGCATGGTCACCGCGAGCGCCTGCGCGCCGGCGTTGCCCGACTGCCCCGCCACCACCGGCAGCAGCACGGCCAACGCGGTGAACTGGGCGATGGTGCTCTCGAAGACCCCGACCACCGCCGCGGCGAGGAACGCGGTGAGCAGGTTGATCTGCAGCCACGGCAGGCGCTTTTTCACGGCGAACCAGGGCCGCGACAGGGCGCGCTCGTCCGGGCTCGCGCCCACCATGGTCTGGATGTCCACGCTGGTCTCCTCCTCCACCGCCGCCATCAGCTCGGCCTGGCGGATGACGCCGATGAAGCGTCCGGCATGGTTCACCACCGGCAGCACCGTGATCGGCTCGCGCTGCAGGATCTCGACCACTTCCTCGCGCGGGTCGAGGTCGCGCACCGCCGCCAGCACGCCGCGCTGGATCTCGCTGACCGGCCGCGCGCGGTCGGCAAGCGCCAGGTCCTGCATGTCCACGCGCCCGGCGAGGCGTCCGTCGTCGTCCACCACGAACAGCTCGCGCAGCCCGCGGCGCCGGATGGCGCGCAGGCGCTCGATCGCCTCGGCGACCGTCATGCCGGCGCGCAAGGGGCTGACGCGCGCGTCCATCAGCCGCCCGGCGGAATCCTCAGGGTAGGCGGCGAGCTCGCGCAGCTCGCGCGCCACCTCCTTGTCCAGCGTCGAGAGCAGCGCCTCGCGCTCCGCGGGCTCGAGCTGCGAGAGCACCGCCACGCTCGACGCAGGCTCGGACTCGGCGAGCACGTGGCACGCGAGCGCCTGGGGCAGGAGTTCCAGCACTTCACGCGCGACGTCGGGCGCGAGCGCTTCCCAGGCGCGCACCGCGGCGCGCGGCGCATGCGAGGCGAGGATCGCCGCCGCGTCCTCGGCCGGCATCGCTTCGAGCTCGCGCGCCGCCTCGCCCGGAAAATCGAGCAGGAACCTCTGGTTGAGCGCCTCGACCGCGGGCAGCGTCTCAGCGCTCATCCGTCCTCCCCGCCAGCGGCGGCACGGGCGGAAGCACCGTTGCCATCGCCTCGGCGCCCCCGGATAGCGCGTCCCAGTAGCCGCGTGCGAGCATGCCGGCCAGCGTGTCCTGCGGCGCGCCCCGCGGCGGCTGGGCCGTGCGCC
>CAZOSA010000143.1:0-5336 GCA_964582155.1 uncultured Enterobacteriaceae bacterium
CGCTGGTGCTCGGGCTGCCGCTGGCCGCGTTCCTCGCCGCGGGCGCGCCGCTCGCCCTGGCCCGGCCCGAGCTGCAGGGTTTCAATTTCACGGGCGGCGCCGTGCTCTCCCCGGAGTTCGCCACCCTGCTCGGCGGCCTCACGCTGTACACCGCCGCCTTCATCGCCGAGATCGTGCGCGCCGGGGTGCAGGCGGTGGACCGCGGCCAGTTCGAGGCCGCTTTCTCGCTCGGCCTGCCGCGCCCGCGCACCATGCGGCTCGTTATCCTGCCGCAGGCGCTGCGCGTCATCATTCCGCCGCTCACCAGCCAGTACCTCAACCTCACCAAGAACAGTTCGCTCGCCGTGGCCATCGGCTACCCGGACCTGGTGTCGATCGCCAACACGACCATGAACCAGACCGGCCAGGCCATCGAGGGCATCGCCATCATCATGGCGGTGTACCTGACGATCAGCCTGTCGATCTCCGCGCTGATGAACTGGTACAACCAGCGCATCGCGCTGAAGGGAGCGCGGGCGTGAGGTGGGCGCGCGAAAACCTGTTCGGCAACTGGGCGAGCGCCATCGCCACGCTCGCCATCGTGTGGCTGGCGTGGACGCTGGTGCCGCCTTTCGTCACGTGGGCGCTGGTCGACGCCGTCTGGGTGTCTCCCGATTCGCGCCCGTGCCGCGCCGAAGGCGCTGGGGCGTGCTGGGCGCTGATCGCGGAGAAGCACCGCTTCATCCTGTTCGGCACCTATCCCTACGAGCAGCAATGGCGGCCCGGATTGGTGATCCTGGTGCTGATCGCCCTGTACACCGCGAGCGCCCTGCGGCGCTTCTGGCGGCCGGCGCTCTCGCTCGCCTGGCTCGGCGGGCTGGCGCTCATCGGCTTGCTGATGTGGGGCGGAACCGCCGGCCTGCCCTACGTGGAGAACGAGCGCTGGGGCGGGCTGACGCTGACGCTGCTGCTCGCCACCTTCGGCATCGCCTTCGCTTTCCCGCTGTCCATCCTGCTGGCGCTCGGGCGGCGCTCGCAGCTGCCCGCGGTGCGCGCGCTCTGCGTGGCGTGGATCGAGCTGATACGCGGCGTGCCGTTGATCTCGCTGCTGTTCATGGCCTCGGTGATGCTGCCGCTGTTCCTGCCCCAGGGTGTGAGCATCGACAAGCTGCTGCGCGCGCTGATCGCCATGATCGTGTTCGCCGCCGCCTACCTCGCCGAGGTGGTGCGCGGCGGGCTGCAGGCGATCCCGCACGGCCAGGTCGAGGCCGCCGATGCCCTTGGCCTGCCCTACTGGCGCAAGACGCTGCTGGTGATCCTGCCGCAGGCGCTGCGCATCGCCATCCCGCCGCTGGTCAACACCTTCATCGGTTTATTCAAGGACACCTCCCTGGTGGTGATTATCGGCCTGTTTGACCTGCTCGCCTCGATCAAGGCGGCGCTCGGCGAGCCGGCGTGGAGCGGCTTCGGCGTCGAGGCCTACCTGTTCGCTTCGCTGGTGTATTTCGTCTTTTGCTTTGCCATGTCGCGCTACAGTCAGAACCTGGAGCACGTGCTGGAGCGCGACCACGCGCATGCGGTAAGGGAGAACTGAGATGGCCGACAAGCCGATGATCGAGATGCGCGGCGTGGGCAAGTGGTTCGGCCGCTTCCAGGTGCTCAAGGACGTCGATCTCAACGTCGCCCCGGGCGAGAAGATCGTGCTGTGCGGCCCCTCGGGGTCGGGCAAATCCACCCTGGTGCGGCTGGTAAACGGCCTGGAGCCCTACCAGGCGGGCAAGGTGGTGGTGGACGGCATCGAGCTCGGCAACGAGCCCAAGTCGATCGAAGCGGTGCGCCTCGAGGTTGGCATGGTGTTCCAGAGCTTCAACCTGTTCCCGCACCTGACCGCGCTGGAAAATCTGACGCTGGCGCCGGTCTGGGTGCACCGCATGCCGAAGAAGGACGCCGAGGCGCTCGCGCTGCAGCTCCTGGAGCGCGTGCGCATCGCCGAGCAGGCGCACAAGTACCCGGCGCAGCTCTCCGGCGGCCAGCAGCAGCGCGTCGCCATCGCGCGAGCCTTGGCCATGAAGCCGAAGATCATGCTGTTCGACGAGCCCACTTCGGCGCTCGACCCGGAGATGATCAAGGAGGTGCTCGACGTGATGGTCGAGCTGGCGGCCGAAGGCATGACCATGGTGGTGGTGACCCACGAAATGGGCTTCGCGCGCACGGTGGCCGACCGCGTGTGTTTCATGGACCAGGGCGAGATCGTCGAGATCGCCAAGCCGCGCGAATTCTTCGACGCGCCGCGCACCGAGCGCGCGCGGCTGTTCCTCAGCCGGATTCTCGGGCACTAGACCAGGAGAGGCGCATGCCGATCGATGCCCACGCCGTCGCGGTCCTCGCACTCACCTTGCTGTCCTTCGCGATGTTCGCGAGCGAAAAAGTCTCCATCGAGACCACCAGCCTCGTGGTGCTGGTGGCGCTCAGCGTGGGCTTCCAGCTGTTTCCCCACCCGGAGGTCGCCGCCATCGACTTCTTCCGCGGCTTCGGCCACGACGCGCTGGTGGCGATTTGCGCCCTGATGATCCTCGGCCGCGGCCTGGTGGTGACCGGGGCGCTGGAGCCCGCAGCGCGCGTGCTGGCGCGCATGCTGGCGGCGCAGCCCGGCCTGGCAATGCTGGGCGTGCTGCTGCTATGCACGGTGGCGAGCGGCGTGATCAACGACACGCCCCTGGTCGTCCTGATGCTGCCGGTGCTCGTCGGCGCGGCGCTGCGCTCGAAGACTTCGCCCTCGCGCACGCTGCTGCCGATGAACTACGCCGTGTTGATCGGCGGCATGGGCACCACCATCGGCACCTCGACCAACCTGATCGTGGTGGCCATCGCCACCGACCTCGGCGTGCGCCGCTTCGAGATCTTCGACTTCGTCCACGTCACCGCGCTGGCGGCAGTGGGCGGCATCCTCTACCTCTGGCTGGTGCTGCCACGCCTGCTGCCGGAGCGCGTTTCGCCGCTGGGCGACGCCGCGCCGCAGGTGTTCGCCGCGGCGTTGTACGTCGCCGAGGAGGGCTACGCCGTCGGCAAGACGCTCAGCGAGTTGCGCGATAAAACCGGGGCCGAGCTGCGCATCACGCGCATCGTGCGCGACGGGCTGGAACTGGCGCGACTGCCGACGCTCAAGCTGCGCGCCGGCGACCGGCTGTACCTTTCCGCGGGCGCGAAGGAACTGCAGGAATTCTCCGAGCTGCTCGGCGCACCCCTGCACGGCGCCGGCGACGCCGAGAATCTGGTGGACGAGGCGCACCCGCTGACGGCAGAAGGCCAGCGCCTCGCCGAAGTGGTGGTGACCGAAGGCTCGGTGCTGCACCGGGCCACGCTGCGCGCCACGCGCTTCAGCGACGTCCACGACGTGATCATCGTCGGGCTGCAGCGCGCGGGCGCGCAGGCGGTGCTCGGGCGCGACGACATCGGCGACGCAGTGCTGCGCGCCGGCGACGTGCTGCTGGTGCAGGGCAGCGACCAGGCGATCGCGCAGCTGCGCTCGCGCGCGCGCCTGCTGGTGCTCGACTGGAGCTACGAGCTGCCGCGCACCAAGCGCGCGCCGCTCGCGCTGCTGATCCTCGCCGCGGTGATCGCCGTCGCCTCGCTCAAGCTGGCGCCGATCTCCGTCGCTGCGCTGGCGGGCGTCGCCGTGATGCTGGCCACGCGTTGCATGGAGTGGAGCGATGCCGGCGCGGCGCTCTCCACCAAGATCGTCCTGCTGGTGGCCTCCAGCCTCGCCCTGGGCTCGGCGCTGGCGCAGACCGGCGCCACCGACTGGCTGGCGGCGCAGTTCGTGGCCGCGACGCGCGGCCTGTCCCCGGAATGGGTGCTGGCGCTGCTGATGCTGATGGTGGCGGTGTTCACGAATTTCGTTTCCAACGCCGCCGCCGCCGCGGTCGGTACCCCGATCGCGGTGGGCATCGCGGCCCAGCTCGGCGTGTCGCCCGAGCCGCTGGTGCTGGCGGTCATGTTCGGCGCCAACTTCGCCTACGCGACGCCGATGGCCTACCAGACCAACCTGCTGGTGATGAGCGCGGCCGGCTACCGGTTCTCCGACTTCGTGCGGGGCGGGCTGCCGCTGCTGGTCATCATGCTGGTTTCGTATTCCCTGCTGCTGCCGCGGTTCTTCCCGCTGTGACGCTGTGCTAAACTTTTTTCGCCCTCTATAACCAGCGTTGAAAGGAGACTTCCATGGGCGCCATCCTGCAATCCCTCGGCCGTACCGTCGTTGCCGGTATCGTCGTGCTCGTCGTCATCCTGCTCATCGTCGGCCAGACCACCGGGACCTGGGTCAACCTGTCGAGCCACGCCTGGTGGGCATTCTTCTTCCGCTGGCTGCACGTGCTCTCGGGCGTGATGTGGATCGGCCTGCTGTGGTACTTCAATTTCGTGCAGATGCCCTCGATGCCCAGGATCCCGGACGAGCAAAAGCCCGCGATCGGCAAGGTGATCGCGCCTACCGCGCTGTTCTGGTTTCGCTGGGCGGCGCTCGCCACCGTGGTCACGGGCCTGCTGCTGGGCGGGATGAACCAGTACCTGGTGCAGGCTTTGTCGCTGCAGCGCCCGTTCACCGCCATCGGCATCGGCGTGTGGCTCGGCCTGGTGATGGCCTTCAACGTCTGGTTCATCATCTGGCCCAACCAGAAGAAGGCGCTGGGCATCGTGCAGGTGGGCGCCGAGGAGAAGGCCGCCGCGGCGCGCACGGCGATGCTGGTCTCGCGCCTGAACACCGCGCTGTCGATCCCGCTGCTCTACTTCATGGTGGCGCAGCAGAACGGCGGTCTGTAGTCAGCGCGGCTTGAGCTTGTCCAGCCCGCGCAGGCGCTCACCTGCGCGGATGCCGCGTTCCCCGAACCAGCCCTGGCGCATCTCCAGCGCGTAGGGCACCGGGCGCTTGGCGCAGTGCGACCGCTCGGTATGCGGCTGCATGTCCTCGATGTTGACGATGGCGCCGGCCTCGTCGATGAACGCCACCGACAACGGCAGCGGCGTGTTCTTCATCCACATGCAGTACATCCCGGGCGCGCCGAACACGAACAGCATGCCGCCGTTCGGCGCCAGGGAAGGGCGGTGCATCAGGCCCAGCGAGCGCGTGGCGTCGCTGTCGGCGAGCTCGGCGCGGATCAGGTGCATGCCGGCAGCCAATTCCACGGTGCGCGGCGCCGCCTGCTGCGCCAGCGCCGGCGCGGCGGCAAGCAACAGCGCTAAGAGAAGGTTTCTCACGGGCGAAAAAAGGCAGGGTACCTGCCCTGCCTTGATCCGGGAAGAGCCGGATTACTTCTTCATCTCTTCCTTCTTGGCGGCCTCCTTCTTGGCGGCCTCCTTCTTGG
>CAZOSA010000144.1:0-5332 GCA_964582155.1 uncultured Enterobacteriaceae bacterium
CGATGCCGCGCTCGGTCGTCTCCAGCGCAGCGATCCCGCCGACCAGGCGTTGCGCGAGCACCCCGAGCGTGCCGGACACGCTGCCGGAGAATCGGTTCACGCCCATGTCGCCGCGCGCGACGTAGAACCGAACCGTCTGCGCCAGGGCGCTCAATATCGAGAGCGAATGAAAACCTTTTTCCGGTCGAGCGTACGCAGTCTCGACCCCGCCCTCGATGCGCTCGTCGCGCTTCAGATTGCCGGCGCCGAAAAATTCCACCGACACACCACCCAGCGGCGCCGAGTCCAGGAGGAACAGTTCGCCGCCGATGGTGAACTGACGCGGCACACCGGCCTGCAATACGACGGTGTACGGCTTCATTTTTTTATCACCTGCACGAGCACCACCGCGCCAAGCGCGAGGCCGCCGATCATCAGAATAATTTTCATGTCGGCCGGCGAAAAGAGCGAAGCACCGCCTGGCGCGTAATAGCCCGGCGGCACCTGGCCCGGCGCGAGCTGCCCCGGCACCTGGCCCGGCGCGGTCGGAACAACGCGCGGCGAGGCCATGTCGGGCGCGTAGGCGCCGGCGATCTCCATCTGCACAATTTGCGTCGCCAGCGGCTTGACGAAGTCGATCACGCCATTCCAGAAACCGCCACCGCCCGCGTTGACAGACCCGCCGATGTTCGTATAGGCCCCGAGCCCTTCCTCAAGGCTCACGGCAACAGTTCCGGTGCTGGAGCCGGCAACCGCGCCAGCCAGCTCAGGGGCGCCGGCAGCGAGTTCCGCCGAGAGGCCGGCGCCGGCTGACGCCTCACTCGCGGCGGCAGCCGCAGTGCCAGCGGCCGCCGCGCTGTACACCCCGTACACACCGCCCGCGGCGACCTGAAAAGCCGGGCTGGTGACGACACCAGTGAAAGCGTTCCACACATCACCGAGCCAGCCATGAGACGACGCGGTGGGATTCTCGGCGCCCCACTCCCACGTCGTGCGATAAACATCCGCAGGCAGCGCCGCAAAATCATCGACGCCGTGCGCGTCCAACACAGCAAGATCGCTGCGCCAGCCGCCGCCGTAGTCCGCCGGCGGGGCAACATCGCCCTCGCCCGCAAGAGCATGGAAAGGAGCATCGAGTTGAGCCCCGAGCCGCTCACGATCACTGGCGAAAGGCACACGCAGCGCCCCTCAGTCGCGCAGCAGGAAGTAGAGCGACGCCGAGAGCACCACCGCGCCACCGAGCAGCATCAGCGGCGAGAGCACCAGCGCGCCCGGCGGCGGCACCACCACCGCAGTGCTGCCAGGCCCTACAGGGGCCGGCGCTCCATTGACGCGGAACCGTTCCCAATTCTCAGCGTCCCAACGCGCGGCAAGGCCATCCTTCATCGTGTCGCGCAGCCACTGCGTCCAGGCCGTTACCTCATTGCCCATGTTCTCAGCTCCTCAAAAACAAACGGCGCACCGATGAGCGCGCCGTTGCGTCGAGCGCGCAAGACGCGCTCTAGTTGTTGCCCAGCGGGTCGAGCAGCTCCATTTCAACGCCCACGTTGCCCGCGCCGGACACCGTGACGTAATACTCCATCGAGCCCGCGGCGGCCGCGTTGAGCGCGCCCGACTGGTTGCCATCGACAATGAAGTCCACGCAGAACATGGCCGCCTGCGGCACGCGCCCGTATTCAGTCTGATGGAAGTCGTTCAGCCCGTCGGCCGCCTCAAACTGCACCTGCCCATTCTTGCGAACCTCGGCCGCCGTCACGGTCGCGCCGTGAAAGAACAGCCGCTTGATGAGCGAGCCGCCCACCTGCCCATAGGGCAGCTTGACAGGGAACGTGCCCGCCGCCGCGAAGTCGTAGTTCTGACTCAGCACCTTGGCGATCAGCGATCGCTCGGGCGCGGTATACATCGCGTCGTAATCCGCCGGCTCGTCGAAGTCCGCGTGCGCCACCAGCGCCGGCGTGGTCGCGCCCAGGATTGAGACTTCGAGCGCCAGCGTCCTGAGATTGCGCGTGTCGATCGAGCCGAGCTTTTGCCCCTTGATGGTTTTCGAGCGGATCTCGGTGAAGTCGAGCGACAGGAACCCCGCCGCCGCCGCGATGCCCCGGTGCTGCATCCGCGCGTCATTCCTGGCGCCGGTCGATTCAAAAATCAGCTTGCCGCCTTTTTCCGAGTCGCTCGCGCGGAACTTGATCGAGCTGAGCATCGCCTTCGTGAACGCGCCGCCGGTCAGCGTGAGGATGATCCGATTGATGATCTTCCCGCCGATGTTGGTCAGCACGTCGAGCGTCGCATCCCCGCTCGCGGGGATCGGGGAGAACGGAACGAGCTTCTTGAGCATCGCCGCCGCCCCTAGATCAGATTGCCGAGCTGGGGAACGCCGGCCTTGGTCGCCACGTTGCGCACGATCGGGCGCACCGCCAGATTCGTGACCACCAGGAAGACGAGGAACACGGACAGGCCCTTAGCGAAGGTTTTGAGAGTGGTCGGCATTGCGCAGCTCCAGTAGGTGACGGACAGAACGGGCAGACAATGCCCGCCCGCGCCCGGCACCGCAACCGCCTAGCTAGCTAGGCTCGGCCCGGCGCCGAGCCGGCAGCGCCACCGTTTCGAGCCGCACGGCGCCCCCGCGCTCGCGCACCAGGAACTGTCCGTCCTCAAGGGCGCGCACGTCGCCGATCGGCACGTCGAGCGCATCGGCCATGACCTCTTTATCGCCGCGCGCGTTCAGGCGCCCGCAGCGGATCACGGTCGCGTTTGCGAAAAAGGTTTTGTCGCAGAGCGCCGGTCGCTGACTCGTGCCGACGACCTCAAGCCCCTCGTGCCGGCCGCCGGTAATCACCTCCTGCCAGCGCGGCGGCGAGCTGCCCGCCTTCGTCACGAGCGACAGTTCCTCGGCGACGACCACGCAGCGCCCGAGCGCGAGCGCGATGCCGCAGAACAGCTCGAATTGCCGCACCAGGCGGCGCGGGTCCGAGCGGTCGGGCCAGTAGATCAACTGAAATTCGCCCTCGTGGCGCGCCTTCGTCGCCAGCTCGACCAGGCGCGCGGGCTGCTTTTCGATCAGCTTGCCGAAGCGCCGATAGCGGTCCGTCTTTTCGTAGGGCGACCACACCAGGAGGCGCGCCGGTTCGCGCTCGGCGAGCAGAGATTTAATCCAGATCGACTTGCGAGAGCCGGTCGCGCCGATCACCGCGACGACTACGGCGCGCTCGGCACTCAAGCGCCAGGCTCGACCGGTTTTTTCCCGGCGGCCGGGTTCGGCGGATCACCCGCCGGCGCCTCGGACACGTCGCGCGATCGCGCAGCTCGCGCCGCGTCGTCCTCGGCGTGCATCGCCTGGTAGACACCCCAAGCGACCGCGCCCACAGCGTACGCCGCGCGCAGCTCCTCTTTCCAACGGCCGAATGCCGGCGAGATATGCCACTTGTATTTCACCGCCAGGTCGCCGAACGCCTCAGACAGCTCCGCGATCGCCTGATCGTCCAGCGCACCGATCACCGCCGGCGGCAACAGCGCCTTGAGAAAAGGAATGTCGCGCACGAGCGCGAGCGCCGCCGCAATGTTGGGCGCCGGATTACTGACAACCTCGGCCTCGGGCGCGCTGTCGGCCGCGCCAGGGGCAGCACCAGGAACAGGCCCGCCCCCAGGGTCGGGCGCGCCCCCGACAGCAGCATCACTCTCCAGCTCGCGCGCCTCAACGTCGAGCTGCGCGAACACATCGGCAGCGCGCGGCGCGTTCACACGAACCCCAGGCCGAGCCCTTTACGCTTGGGCGCCGGCGCCGGGTCCCGGTCTTTGTCCTTCGGCTTGGGATCGGCAGCGGGCGCCGGCAGGGCGAACGCGCGCAGCTTGGTTTTCCCCTCGCGCGACATTGACTTGCTCATCCCGACGCAGCCCTCGCACTTGATATAAGGATTTCCCTTCACGTCGCTCCACAGTTCCGCATCGGAGCACGCGCAGATCGGGCAGCGCGCCGGACCCACCATTTTTTTCTCACTCATGCGACAGCCCCTCTAGAATTTTAATCCGCGCGCGCAGCTCGCGCACTTCCTCGACCAGCGCCGCCAGGCCGACGCGCAGCGCGCCCGGCACCAGCGGATTGACGGCAGCGACCGCCACCGCGGTTGCCATCACCCTTTCCCGCTCCTCGCGCGTCATGCCGCTTTTCTCCCTGGGACCATAAAAACCGCCCTCGTTTCCGTGAACTCTCCCCGGTGCGTTGCCCGACGCCGCTCAAGATCGACGAAAAACAGACCCACTCCCTCGCGCCCTTCCTCGGCCGCGACGCGCAGCAGCTCGAAGCGCGCATCGCACGCGATCACGAGCGACCACAGGCCGGGCGCTATTTCAAGAACGTGCTCGGTGCATTGAGGTTCGGGCCGCGCGGCGATCGCGTCATCGTCCAGCTCCACGATGCCGAGCAGCGCCTTGAGGCCGCGCGACCAGTAGAGCTGACGCCGGCCCTGCATCGCTTCCGCGAACTCACGGAACAGCGCCCCGCTTCGCGCGTCACCGTCGGCCGCGTCATTGAGCAGCGCCCAGGGCGTCGCGTGCTCGCATCGCTGCGGCACACCAGGCTCGGCGCCGGCGCCCTGCTTCATGTGGGCGCGCGTCATTTCCGAGGCGATGCCCCACTGCCCGCGCGCGCCCTCGGGTTCCTTACCGAACTTCGCCACGTAGTCCGCAGCCTTCCCGCCGCCCTGCACCGTCAGGCAATGCGCGAGCAAATGCCGCAGCTTCGCGCGACGCTGCACCGGTGTCTCGTTGCCAGTGAGGCCCGCCAGGTCGCGCCGGATCAGCTCGCGCGCCCACAGCTTCACCAGGCGCCCCAGGGGCGAGGCCCACAGCACCAGGCGCCCGTCGCGGTCGAACACCAGGGCAGACCGCGCGACGAACGCCAGCTCATGCGTGTGCAGATGCCAGCCGTTTATTTCCCCGAACGTCGCTTCCAGACCGCGCACCGTGCCGACGTGGCCGCAGCTCTTGAACAGCTCGCGCACCGCGCGCGTGCCCTTAAAGTAGCTCAGCGCCTTGGAGAGCGCGTCGCGCTCGGCGGCCAGGGCGCCGGCGCCGAACTTCTCAGCGTCATGCTGAATGGTGTACGTCACGAAGGCGACCACGCCCTGGTGGTCGAGCATCCAGGCCGCCATTGCCCGGTTCAGTTCGTCGCGCCGCTCTATCGCCACCTTGGGCGCGCACAGTGGGCAATGCCAGACCGAGCCGCACGTTTGCAGGCCCGTGAACGCCGCCCTGGTGCGATCCGGCGACCGCCTGACCACCACCGGCCCGCCATCGGTGCCCCGGTGGCACATGGCGACCCGGTACTTGAACGCCTGCACGTACCTCCCCTCCCCGT
>CAZOSA010000145.1:0-5327 GCA_964582155.1 uncultured Enterobacteriaceae bacterium
CCGGCTGGCGCCGCTCGGTCATCGCCGTGCCCATGTTGTTCGGCAGGCAGGCGAGCAGGCAATCGGCCATCGCCATGTCGAGGTAGTCGCCCTTGCCGGTTTCCTTGCGCCGGTAAAGCGCCATCAGCACGCCCGAGAGCGTCATCATCGAGGCGAGCATGTCGGCATTGGCGAGCGCCGGGATCGCTGGCTTGCCGTCGCTCCCGCGGTTGAGGGAAAGCACGCCGGTCATCGCTTCGGTGGCGAGGTCGTGCGCAGCGAGGTCGCGGTAGGGCCCGCTCTGGCCGAAGGCGGCAATCGACGCGTAGACGATGCGCGGGGCGCGCTTTGCGATCTGCGCGTAGCCGATGCCGAGGCGATCGACCACGCCGGGCCGGAACGCTTCGACGAACACGTCGGATTTCTCCGCCAGGCGCATCAGCACTTCCACGCCCGCCGGGTCCTTGAGATTCAGCGCAAGGCTCTTCTTGCCGCGATGCGTGTTGGCGAAATACACGCTCACGCCGCCGCGCTTGGCGCCGATCTCGCGGTTGGGCTCGCCTTCTTGAACCGACTCGACCTTGATCACCTCGGCGCCGTGGTCGGCCATGAACTGCGTCATCAGCGGTCCCGGGAGGAACAGCGACAGGTCGATGACGCGGAGGCCGTCGAGCTTCATCAGACAACCTTTGCCTTGCGCAGGCTGGCGATGTCCTGCTCGCCGTAGCCCAGCTCGCGCAGCAGCGCCTCGGTGTGCTCGCCGAGTTTGGGCGCCGGGCGCGCCGGCAGCGGCTCGCTGAGGCGAAACGGGCTCGCCACCAGCTTGAAGCCGGGCCGGTCGGGATGGTCGAACACCTGCACGCCGCCGCGCTCGAGGAAGTACGGGTTCTCGAGCGCCTGCGCGACGTCGTAGACGGGGCCGCAGGGGATGGTTCCCCTCAGTGCCTCCAGCCATTCGGCGGTGCTGCGCTTCGCGAACTCGGCGTCGAGGACCTTCGTCAGCGCGTCGCGGTTCTCGCGCCGCGCGGCGAAGTCGCGGAATTGCGCTCGCGCCTTCAGCTCGGGCCGGCCGAGCCTGTCGCAAAGGAGCTCCCAGAATCCCTGCGTCTGCGCCATGACGAAAATCCAGCCGTCCTGCGTGCGATAGAGCTGCGAGGGCGCGATGAACGGATGTCCCGAGCGCGGCGAGCGCCCCGTCACCAGGCCCTCGTTCAGGTACCAGGCCGCCGGGTAGTTGAGCTGGTGCATGGCAACGTCGTAGAGCGAGACATCGATATCGCGGCCGCGGCCGCTCTGGCGCGCGTCGAGGATGCCGGCGAGGAGCGCCAGCGCGCACGTCGTGCCCGTGGAGTAATCGACGATGGAAAGCCCCATGCGCGCGGGCGGGCCTTCGGGCTCGCCGGTGAGTGCGAGGAATCCCGCCTCGCCCTGCATCAGGTAGTCGTAGCCCGGCCAGGCCTTGCGCGCGCCGTCGCGGCCGTACGCCGAGAGGTGCGCGCACACGATTTTCGGATTCAACGGCGCGAGGTCCCGGTAGGTGATCTTCAGTTTCTCCGGTTGGTCGCCGCGCAGGTTGCCCATCAGGCCGTCGGCGGTGGCGGCGAGCTTGCGCAGGATCTCCTGGCCGCGCGGGTGCTTCAGGTCGAGGGTGAGCGATTTCTTGTTGCGGTTGAGCGACTGGAAAAAGTGGCTGTCCTGCTCGCCGAGGAAGTACGGGCCCACCGCGCGCGACACGTCGCCGCCTTCGCGCTGCTCGATCTTGATCACTTCCGCGCCAAGGTCCGCGAGGTGCGCGGTGCCGAAAGGCCCCGCGCCGTAGACTTCGACTGCGAGGATGCGCACGCCCGCCAGGGGCAGCATCAGGCCGGGTTCCGCGCGATCAGCTGCCTGGCGATGATGATGCGCTGCATCTCGTTGGTGCCCTCGCCGATGCACATGAGCGGCGCGTCGCGGTAGTAGCGCTCGACGTTGAACTCGGTGGAATAGCCGTAGCCGCCGTGGATGCGCACCGCCTCGATGCTGTTCTCCAGCGCCGCTTCCGAGGCGAAGTACTTCGCCATGCCGGCTTCCATGTCGCAGCGCTCGCCGGCGTCGTAGGCGCGCGCCGCATTTTCCACCAGCAGCCGCGCCGCCTCGCAGCGCGTCGCCATTTCGCCGAGCTTCAACTGGATCGCCTGGTGCTCGCAGATCGGCTTGCCGAAGCTCTTGCGCACCTGCGCATAGGCCACCGAATCCTTCAGCGCCGCGTTGGCGACGCCCACGCCGCGCGCCGCGACGTTGATGCGCCCGAGTTCCAGCCCGCCGATGGCGTGGTGAAAGCCCCTGCCTTCCACGCCGCCGATCAGGCAATCGGCGGGCACGTGGTAATCCTCGAAGATCAGTTCCGCCGAGTCGATGCCCTTGTAGCCGAGCTTTTCCAGCTTCTTCGATACGCGAAAGCCTTTGCCCTTCTCGGCAAGCAGCATGCTCATGCCCTTGTGGCGCGGCTCGGCTGCCGGGTCGGTCTTCACCAGCAGCGCGAAGCACGAACCCTTGATGCCGTTGGAGATCCAGGTCTTGGTACCGTTGACGACGTAGTCCCGTCCATCGCGCACCGCGCGCGTGCGGATCGCCTGCAGGTCGGTGCCGCAATCGGGCTCGGTGAGCGCGAGCCCGCCGCGTACTTCGCCGCTCGCGAACTTCGGCAGGAAGCGGCGCTTCTGCCCGTCGGTGCCGTAGCGCGCCACGGCGGCCGCCATGATGAGGTGCGAGTTGAAGATGCCGGTGAGCGACATCCACACCTCCGAGATCTGCGCCACGATCTTGGCGTAGGTGGAGGCCGGCAGTCCCAGGCCGCCGTACTGCTGCGGGATGGTGGCGCCGAACAGCCCCAGCTCCTTCATGGTTTCGACCATGGCCTGCGGATATTCGTCCTTCTTTTCCAGCTCGCGCGCCTTGGGGCGCACGTCGCGCTCGAGCCACTTGGAAATCGCGTCCAGGATCTGGGTTTCGTCCGCCGTGTTCATGCTCGCCTCGGAATCAATACGGAACGCTTGAAGGTCATCACCGTGGCGCCGTCCTGCTTCCAGGCGCGCGTCGCCACGCTGACGATGCCCTGGGTGGGGCGGGATTTCGATGCGCGCGTCTCCAGCACCGTGGACTCGGCGTAGAGCGTGTCGCCGTTGAACACCGGCGCGGGCATCACGATTTCGGTCCAGCCGAGGTTCGCCACCGCGTGCTGGCTCACGTCCCGCACGCTCATGCCCACCACGATGGCCAGCGTCAGCGTGCTGTTCACCAGCGGCCTGCCGAATTCCGACTTCTTGGCGTACTCCTCGTCGAAGTGGATCGGGTGCTGGTTCATGGTGAGCAGCGTGAACCAGGTGTTGTCGGCCGCCGTGATGGTGCGGCCCGGCCAGTGCTTGTAGGTGTCGCCGGCCGCGAAGTCCTCGTAGTAGCGGCCCATCCTACTTCCAGCTCGGCGGGCGCTTCCCGATGAAGGCGTCCATGCCCTCGCGGCCCTCCTCGTGCGCGAAGCTCGAGGCGATCACCTGCCCGGCGAGCTCGTAGGCCTTCTCCAGGCTCAGGTCCATCTGCTGGTAGAAGGCGCGCTTGCCGGCGGCCAGCGTGGCCGGCGGCTTGGCGGCGAGCTTCGCCGCGAGTTCCGTAGTCGCCGCATCGAGCTGCGCCGCCGGGACCACACGATTCACCAGGCCCCACTGCAGCGCCTGCTGCGGCCCGACCACGTCGCCCGTGAGGAGCATTTCGAGCGCGTGCTTGCGCAGGAGATTGCGCCCCACGGCGACGCCGGGCGTGGAGCAGAAAAAACCCCAGCTCACGCCCGAGGTGACGAACTTCGAGGCCTCCGAGGCCACGGCGAGGTCGCATTGCGCCACCAGCTGGCAGCCGGCGGCGGCCGCGGCGCCCTGCACCCGGGCGATCACCGGCTGCGGCAGTTTCGGGATCGTCGTCATCATGCGGCTGCAGGCCTCGAACAGCCGCGCGATCTTCGGCTGTTCCTTGAGCGCGCGGATCTCCTTCAGGTCGTGGCCGGCGCAAAAGCCCTTGCCCGCGGCGGCGAGCACTACCACGCGCACGCGAGTGTCCTTGGCGATGGCATCGAACGCCGCCTGCAGCGCGGCGAGCATCTCGCCCGTCAGCAGGTTCATCTGCTGCGGGCGGTTCATGGTCAGCGTGGCGACGCCGTCGCGGTCCTCGCGCAGCAGCAGCGGTTGCTCGGCTTGCGGCACAGCGCTCATGTTCTCTCCTTACTCGATGGCGGAGGCCGACCTGGCCTTTTCGCGCAGGATGAATTTCTGGATCTTGCCGGTGGAGGTCTTGGGCAGTTCCCCGAACACCACCGCGCGCGGCGCCTTGAACTTCGCCATGTGCCCGCGGCAGAACTCGATCAGTTCCGTCTCGGTCACCTCGGCGTCGGGCTTGAGCTCGACGAAGGCGCAGGGCGTCTCGCCCCATTTCTCGTCGGGACGCGCCACCACCGCCGCCGCCATCACCGCGGGATGGCGATACAGCACGTCCTCCACTTCGAGCGAGGAGATATTCTCGCCGCCCGAGATGATGATGTCCTTCGCGCGGTCCTTGATCTTCACGTAGCCATCGGGCTGCAGTACCGCGAGGTCGCCGGAGTGGAACCAGCCGCCGGCGAATGCCGCCTGCGTGGACTTCGGGTTCTTCAGGTAGCCCTTCATGGTGATGTTGCCGCGGAACATGATCTCGCCCATCGTCTCGCCGTCGGCCGGGACGGGCTGCATGGTCTGAGGGTCCATGACGCTGAGTCCCTCCTCCATCAGGTAACGCACGCCCTGCCGGCCGTTCAGGCGCGTGCGCTCCGAAATGTCCACCCGGTTCCACTCCTCGTGCTTCGCGCACACCGTGGCCGGACCATACACCTCGGTGAGGCCGTAGACGTGCGTGATGTCGAAACCGATCTTCTCCATCCCTTCGATCATCGCCGCCGGCGGCGCGGCGGCCGCCACCATGCCGCTCACCTTGTGGCTGATTCCTTTCTTCATTTCCTCGGGCGCGTTGATGAGCGTCGAGTGCACGATCGGTGCGCCGCAGTAGTGCGTCACCTTGTGCTCCTTGATCAGCTCGAAAATCTTCGCCGCCTCGACCTTCCTCAGGCAGACATTGGTGCCGGCGTTCGCCGCCATGGTCCAGGGAAAGCACCAGCCGTTGCAGTGGAACATCGGCAGCGTCCACAGGTACACCGCGTGGTGCGGCATGCCCCAGGTGACGATGTTGCACACCGCGTTGAGATACGCGCCGCGGTGGTGGTACACCACGCCCTTCGGGTCGCCGGTGGTGCCGGAGGTGTAGTTGAGCGAGATCGCCTGCCACTCGTCCTC
>CAZOSA010000146.1:0-2669 GCA_964582155.1 uncultured Enterobacteriaceae bacterium
GCTCGCGGGCAGGCGCACGCTCGCGCGCCGCTGGCCGCAAGTGCCCTGGCGTGCGGCCGCCGCCGCGCTCGGCGCGCTCCTGGCCCTCGGCGGCCCGGCAGTGATGCTGGCCGCGGGCTATCACGTGCTCGGTACGAACCAGGTAGGGGCAGACGTGCTCTACCAGGCGCTGAAAAGCATCCGCACCAGCCTGGTGATCGGCACGCTGACCACGCTCGTGCTGCTGCCGGTGGGCATCGCCGCGGGCATCGCAGCGGGCTACTTCAAGGGCTGGGTGGACGATTTCATCCAGTACGTCTACACCACGCTCAATTCGATTCCGGGCGTGCTGCTCATCGCCGCCTCGGTGCTCATGGTCCAGGTCTACGTGGACACCAATCCGGACCTGTTTCCCACCTCGGCGCAGCGCGCCGATTTCCGGCTGCTGTCGCTGTGCGTGATTCTCGGCGTGCTGGGCTGGACCGGCCTCGCGCGCCTGCTGCGCGGCGAGGCGCTGAAGCTCTCCGAGCTGGAATACATCCAGGCGGCGCACGCCTTCGGCGTGTCGCACGCGCGCATCCTCGCCCGCCACATCCTGCCCAACGTCGCGCACATCGTGATCATCGCCCTGGTGCTCGATTTCTCCGGGCTGGTGCTGGCCGAGGCCGTGCTGTCCTACGTCGGCGTCGGCGTCGATCCGTCCACCACCAGCTTCGGCACCATGATCAACGCGGCGCGCCTGGAGATGGCGCGCGAGCCGATGGTGTGGTGGTCGCTCGCCGCCGCCTTCGTATTCATGTTCGCGCTGGTGCTGGCTGCGAACCTGTTCGCCGACGCAGTGCGCGACGGCTTCGACCCGCGGGTACGCGTATGAGCGCCGTGCTCGAGCTCGAGGGCCTGCGCACCGTGCTCGATACGCCCGAGGGCGTGCTGCGCGCCGTGGATGGCGTGGACTTTGACATCGGCCGGGGCGAGTGCTTCGCGCTGGTTGGGGAATCGGGCTGCGGCAAGTCGATGACCGCGCTCTCCATCCTGCGCCTGCTGCCCGAGGTGGCGCGCATTGCCGCCGGCAGCGTGCGCCTGGGCAACGTCGACCTGCTGGCCCTGCCCGAGGCCGCGATGCGCGCGGTGCGCGGCAAGCGCGTCGCCATGATCTTCCAGGAGCCCGCCACGGCGCTCAATCCCGTGCTCACCGTGGGGCGGCAGGTCGCCGAAGTGCTCGAACGCCACACGGACCTGCGCGGCGCGGCCGTGAAAAGGCGCGCGCTCGAGCTGCTCGAGGCGGTGGGCATGCCCGAGGCCGAACGGCGCTACGGCGAGTACGCCTTCCAGCTCTCGGGCGGGCTGCGCCAGCGCGTGATGATCGCTGCGGCGCTGGCGGTGGATCCCGAGGTGCTGGTGGCCGACGAGCCCACCACGGCGCTCGACGTCACCATCCAGGCGCAGATCCTCGAGCTGCTGAAAAAGCTCCAGGCCGAGCGGGGCATGGCGCTGCTCCTCATCACGCACGACCTGGGCATCGTGGCCGGCATGGCGCAGCGCGTGGCGGTGATGTACGCGGGCGAGATCGTCGAGGTGGCGTCGCGGGCGGATTTCTTCCGCGCACCGCAGCACCCGTACTCGCAGAAGCTGTTCGCGGCGCTGCCGACCGCGGCGCAACGCGAGGGCGGCCTGGCGCAGATCGGCGGCCAGGTGCCGCCGCTCACCACGCAATTTCGCGGCTGCCGCTTCACCGAGCGCTGCGAGTTCGCGTTCGATCGGTGCCGCAGCGAAGCCCCGGCGCTGCTCGACCTGGGGAACGGCCACCTGGCGCGCTGCCACCTGCGCGAGCAGGAGCGCGCGGCCCCGCGCGCACTGCAGCGAGAGGCGCCGTTTGCGGCGCCCGCGGCGAGCGCGCCGGTGCTTCTGGAAGCGACCGATCTCAAAGTCCATTTCCCGATCCGCCGCGGGATATTCCGGCGCACGGTGGGCTATGTGAAGGCGGTGGACGGCGTCTCGCTCGCGGTGCGCGAGGGACGCACACTCGCGCTGGTGGGGGAATCCGGCTCCGGCAAGACCACCGTCGGCAAGGCGATCCTGCAACTGATCCGCCCCACCGCGGGTAGCGTGCGCTACCGGGGCGCGGAACTGACGGCGTTGACGCGCTCGCAGCTGCAGCCGTACCGCGCGGCGATGCAGATCGTGTTCCAGGATCCATACGCATCGCTCAACCCGCGCATGCGCGTTGCCGAGATCCTCGCCGAAGGCATGCGCAGCCTCGGCGTGGGCAGCGACGAAGCGGACCGCACGCGCCGCATGGACACGCTGCTGGAGCAGGTCGGGCTGCCGGCGCTGGCCAAGGTCCGCTATCCGCACGAGTTCTCGGGCGGACAGCGCCAGAGGATCGCCATCGCGCGCGCCCTGGCAGTGGAACCCCGGCTGATCGTGTGCGACGAGCCCACCAGCGCGCTCGACGTATCGGTGCAGGCGCAGATCCTGAACCTGCTGAAGTCACTGCAGGAGCGCCTGGGCCTGGCCTATCTCTTCATTACCCACAACATCGCGGTGGTCGAGTACCTGGCGCACGAGGTGGCGGTAATGAACGGGGGGCGCATCGTGGAGCAGGGGCCGGCCGGGGAAGTGCTGCGCTCCCCGCGGCACCCGTACACGCGGGCTCTGCTCGCGGCGGTGCCGAGGGTGGATTAGATTTA
>CAZOSA010000146.1:2769-5272 GCA_964582155.1 uncultured Enterobacteriaceae bacterium
ATGACGAGGCGCTGTCCGGCGAGCAGAACCAGACCCATCCGGTTCCAGCGGCGCAGCGCCTGCACCGTCACCTTGTAGCGCCGCGCGATGCCCCACGCGGTCTCGCCGCGGCGCACGACATGCACGCGCCCGCCGCTGGGGATCGGCGGGGCGTACATGATCGGCAATCGTGCAAAGCTCTCCGCGCCGCCCTTGATCGGCACCACCAGCAGCCCAGGGACCTGGCGCGAGCGCGGAGGGATGCCGTTGACCTCGCTGAGCTGGCCGAGCGTGAGGCCGTGCTCGCGGGCGATGCTTTCCAGGGTATCGCCGCGCCTGGGCGAGTAGGTCTTCCAGGACACCAGCGACCGGTCCTCGTACTTCTCCAGGTTTTCGTGGAAGGTCTCCACCTTGTCCGCCGGCAGCACGATGCGGGAATTGACTGCGCTGCGGATCAGCGGCCGGCTGAATCCGGGATTGAGCGCCATGAACTCGTCCACCGGGATCTCGGCCAGCTTGGCCGCGAGCAACACGTCGATGTCGCCCGTCTTGTCGACGGTCGCGAAGTACGGCTCGTTCGGAATGGGCTCCAGGATGATGCCGTGCGCCGCCGGGCTGGCGATCAGGTTTTTCAGCGCCTGCAGCTTGGGCACGTAGCCGCGCGTCTCCCTGGGCATCGGCAGGCTCATGTAGTCGGTGGGCTTGCCCTGCCGGCGGTTCTTCTTGACCGCGCGCCCGACCGCGTTCTCGCCCCAGTTGTAGGAGGCGAGCGCGAGATGCCAGTCGCCGTGGATGTCGTAGACGTCCTTCAGATAATCGAGCGCGGCACTGGTCGAGGCGACGATGTCGCGGCGGCCGTCGTACCACCAGTTCTGCTTGAGTTCGTAGCGCTTTCCGGTGCCCGGGATGAACTGCCACAGGCCCGAGGCGTGGGCGCGCGAGTAGGCCAGCGGGTTGAACGCGCTCTCGACGATCGGCAGCAGGGCGATCTCGGTGGGCAAGCCGCGTTTTTCCAGCTCGTCGACGATGTGGTACAGGTACAGGCGGCTGCGGTCGAACACGCGCGTGAGGTAGTCCTGGTTGGCCACGTACCACGCGGTGTGCCCGGCCACCTGCGGCGAGCGGATGTCGGGCATGGCGAAACCGTTGCGCAGGCGCTGCCACAGGTCGGCGGTCGGTTTGGTGCGGTCGAGCCTGGCGACGCTCTCGGGCTGCGCGAGTTCGCGCTTTTCGCCATCGAAGGGCGGCAACTGCGCCGCGTCGCGCAGGCGCACTTGCGGCAATGCCGGCGCAGGTGCGGGCGCAATAGCGGGTGCGGGCGGCGGTACCTCCGCGAGGGGAGGCGCGGGCAACTCGACCGGCGGTGGCGCGGGCGCCGGGGCGTCCGGCGCAATGGACGCGCAGGCCTGCAGCAGCAGCAGGGCCGCTGCTACGAAAATACTTCCAGTTGATGTTCTAAGTCCTTGCACCGAAGAAGGATACTACCCTAAAAGCGGTTCTTCCAGTCGCGCAGGGCCGCAAATACCCGCAAGGGGTCGGAAACGCGCGCGCCCAGGTACTTGTTCGCCGACTCGATCACCGCTGGCTCGCGCCAGCGCAGGAAAGGATTGGTGGCGCGCTCCTCGCCGAGCGTGCTGGGCAGCGTGGGCTTGCCCGCGTCGCGCAATCCCCGATCGCGCACCAGGCGCGCAGAGAGCGCCGCGTTCGCGGGCTCGACGGTTTGCGCGAATTTGATGTTGGCGAGCGTGTATTCGTGCCCGCAATAAATTTTCGTCGCGTCGGGCAGCGCGGCAAGCTTGGCGAGCGACGCCATCATCTGTTGCGCCGTGCCCTCGAACAATCGGCCGCAGCCGCAGGCGAACAGCGTGTCGCCGCAGAACAATGATTCCACGCCATAATAGGCAATGTGCGCTCGCGTATGCCCGGGAATGTCGAGCACCGAGAGCGTCACGCCGAGTTCGGGGAGGCTCACCGAGTCGCCTTCCGCGACGGGATGCGTGAGCGTGGCGATCGGTTCCCCCTTCGGCCCGTACACCGGCACGCGGCGCGCAGCGAGCAGCGCCGGAATACCGCCCACGTGGTCGGGATGATGGTGCGTGGCGAGGATCGCGGCGAGTTCGAGCTTCTCGCGTGCGAGGTACTCGAGCACCGGCCGCGCCTCGCCGGGGTCTACCACCGCGGCGTGCGTTGCGTTGCGCAGCGTCCAGATGTAATTGTCCTTGAGCGCCGGTAGCGGAACGATTTCGATCATGGATCGCCAGCCTTTCGCCTCGGATTCCGCCGCCAAGTATAACGGCGAGCGCGCATCGTTTTCCCAGTGGTGCACGACCCCGCTGGGCCGCCACGTGCTGGAGTGGGAACTGCGCCAGTTCGACAACGCGGTGGAGGATATGTTCGGCTTTCGCGCCGCGCAGATCGGGTTGCCCGAATACGATTTCCTGCGCCAGAACCGCATCTCCTACCGCTTCCCGCTGGCGCTCGAGGCCGGCGCGGCGCTCGCCGCCGACCCGCTGCAGCTGCCGCT
>CAZOSA010000147.1:0-5199 GCA_964582155.1 uncultured Enterobacteriaceae bacterium
GGGCTGCCGCTCATCGGCGGGCTGCCGTTCGGCAGGCAGCTGCAGGTGCTGCTTGGCGCACTGGTCCTGCTGCTGGGCGTGATCGCCGCGATCGTGGTCTACGACACCCGCCAGGCAACCTTCGCCACGATCTATATCGCCACGGCTGGCAAGCTGCAGATGCTGTCGCAGCGCGTGGCAAAGGCGGCCCAGCAGGCCTCGCAGGGTAATGCCGAGGCCTTCAAGCAGCTGCGCGCCAGCCGCGACGAGTTCGCCGCGCTCATCAGGCTGCTCGCTTTCGGCGGCACGAGCGGCGCGGTGAGCTTGCCGCCGACCTCGGGGGCGATGCAGCCGCAGCTCAATGCGCTGGACCGGGAATGGGGCAAGACCGAAGGCAACGCCAAGCTGGTGATCGACGAGGAGCGCAATCTGGTGGCCCTCGGCAGGGCGGTGCGCTTGATCAACGCCAACAACCCGGTGCTGCAGGAACTCACCGATGAAATCGCCGCATTGAGCGTGCAAACGGGCGGGTCGGCGCGGCAGAACGCCGTTACCGCCCAGCTGACGATGCTCACGCAGCGCATGGCGAAGAACGCCAACACCATGCTGGCGGAAAACGTCGTCGACCCGGAGGTGGCGTTCCTGCTGGGCAAGGATACCAACTCCTACCGCGATACGGTGCAGGGCCTGCTGCTGGGCAACGAGGCCTTGCGCATCGCCCGGATACAGGACGCGGAAATGCGCGGCAAACTGGGCGAACTGCAGACGGCGTTTGCCGACTACCAGCGCGCGGTGAGCGACATTCTCGGCAACCAGGCGCGCCTGGTCGGCGCCAAGCGCGCGACCTTCGACATCTTCAACGACAGTGAGGCGCTGCTGCAGGCGGCCGAAAAGCTGAACTCCGGCTACGAAGAAGAACTCGGCCGGCGCCAGATCACCTATGTCGTCCTCGCAGTAATGTCGGGCCTCGCGCTCCTCGTCCTGCTGCTGATCGGCAAGGTATACATCGACGACAGCCGTCGCCGCGCTGCCGAGAGCGAGCAGCAGAACCGGACCAACCAGGCCGCCATCCTGCGGCTGCTCGACGAGATCAGCAACCTCGCCGACGGCGATCTGACCTCGCGCGCCCGCGTGACTGAGGAGATCACGGGCGCGATCGCCGACTCCATCAATTTCACCATCGACGAGTTGCGCCGCCTGGTGGCCGGCATCAATACAGCCGCGCAGCAGGTGACCAGCGCGACCGCTGAGGCGCAGACGGTGTCCGGCCAGCTGCTCCAGGCGGCGCAAAGGCAGGCCACCGAGATCCAGGATACCGGCCAGTCGATGGCGCAGATGGCGCAATCGATGAGCAATGTATCCAAGAGCGCCAGCGATTCGGCCAAGGTGGCGGAAACCTCGCTGCATGCCGCAGCGAAGGGCGCGCAGGCGGTGCAGAACTCGATTCGCGGCATGAACGACATCCGCGAGCAGATTCAGGAGACCTCCAAGCGCATCAAGCGGCTGGGCGAGAGTTCGCAGGAAATCGGCGAAATCGTGCAGCTCATCTCTGACATCACGGAACAGACCAACGTGCTCGCGCTGAATGCCGCCATCCAGGCGGCTTCCGCCGGCGAGGCGGGGCGCGGCTTCACGGTGGTGGCGGAAGAAGTGCAGCGGCTGGCGGAGCGCTCCGCCGAGGCCACCAAGCACATCGGCGCCATCGTGAAATCGATCCAGCGCGACACGCAGGAGGCGGTGGAGGCCATGGAACGCAGTACGCGCGGGGTGGTGGAAGGCACCAAGACCGCGGACGAGGCGGACCGCGCGCTGCGCGAGATCGAGCAGGTGTCGAACAAGCTCGCCGAGCTGATCGGGTCGATCTCCAACGCCACCGAGCAGCAGTCGGCGTCCGCGACGCGGGTGGCCGCGGCAATGAACGAGATTCTGGCGATCACGCAGATGACCACGGATGGCACGCGGCGCACGGCGGCTTCCGCCGAGCGCCTCACCGCTCTCGCCGAGGGCCTGAAGGCTTCAGTGTCGGGCTTCAAGCTCGCCTGAACAGGGCCATGGGCAGCGCTTCAGCCACCATCCTTTCCTGGATCACCGCCGAGGTGGACCAGGCGCTCAAGCAGGTCCGGGAGCACCTCGCGAAATTCTCGGGCGACCCCGAGGACACGACGGTGCTGCGTCCCTGCGGCGAGCACTTGCACCAGGTGAGCGGGGCGCTGCGCATGGTCGGGCTGTCCGGTGCGACGCGTTTTTGCGAGGCGATCGAGAGCGCATACGCGGGACTGAACCGGGCGCACCCGAGCGCGCAGGTCATCAAGGTGATCGATCGGGCGGTGCTGGCGCTGGTGGAATTCGTCGAAGGGCTGGAGCGCGGACAGGCCAACGTACCGCTGCGCCTGTTGCCCGTGTACCGGGAGCTTGCGGCGCTGCATGGCGGGGGCGGCGCGTCCGAGAAGGACTTGTTCTTCCCCGACCTGGCGCTGAAGGCGCCGGCGCATGCCGATGCAAAAACGCTGCGCGCGGAGGAAGTGGCGCCTTACCTGCACGCGCGGCGCGCCCAGTACCAGCGCGGCCTGCTGGCGTTGCTGCGTCACCAGAGCGGCGGGCTGGGGGAAATGCGCCAGGCGCTCGACGCACTGCATCGCATCGCGGCGCAGCTGCCGGAGCCGCACGCGCTGTGGTGGAGCGCAACCGGTTTGGTGGACGGCATCGCCGCGCCGCCCGACGCCGAATGGCTGGCGCGCGCCAAGGCGCTGTGCAACAAGATCGATTTCCAGATCCGCGACTTGGCGGCGGGCGTGCTGGTAGTCAACGACGCGCTGCTGCGCGAGGTGCTCTACGCGGTCGCGACGTGCAAGCCAGCCGCGCCCCGCGTCCGCGAAATCAAGCAGTTGTACCTGCTCGAGAGCCTGTTCCCCGAGCCGCAGCTGGCGGGGCTGATGGAATTCGACATGGACTGGCTGCAGCCCGCACTGAGCGACGTGCGCTCGCGGCTGGAAGCGCTGAAAAGCATGTGGCTGCAGTACATCTCGGGGGAGCCCAGGTGCGCGGTGCGCTTTCGCGAGCTGTTGGGCTCGTTCCGCTCCAAAGCCGGGGAGCTGGGCAGCCCGCACCTGGTCAGGCTTCTCGACGCGATCACGCTGGTGGCGGGGCGCCTGCCCGACCCCTACCCGGCACAGGGGCAGCTCCTGGTCATCGAAATGGCGTCGGCCTTCCTGCTGGCGGAAAGCGTGGTGGAGAACTTTACCGACCCCGCGGCTGACCTGGAGCATCAGATCGGCATCATGGGCGGCTGGTTACTCGATGCCGCGAAAGGAAAATCCACCGGCGAGCCGCCCGCGGGGCTGCGCGCGGACCTGAGCGAGCGCATCGGCGCCATGCAGTTGCGCGGGCAAGTGGCGCGCGAGATCGCCGCCAACCTGCGGCACGTGGAGCAGGTCCTGGACGGATTTGCACGCGACCCGGGCAAGCGCGAGGCACTGCTCGGACTCGCACCTTACCTGCGCCAGATCCACGGCGCCCTGAACGTGCTGGGATATACGCGCGCCGCCCAGATTCTGCCGGTGTGTGAGAAGCTGATCGCGGCCTGCGGGCAGGCGGACCACGACGCGGCGGCCCAGGACATGGACTGGATTGCGGAAGGCCTCAGCAGCGTGGGATTCTTCCTCGATCCTTGCCTGAACGGGCGCGAGCCAGCGGAGCAAGCGGTCGAATTGTTCTTCCGACGCTACGATAAGGCGCATGCGCCGCTCGAGGAGCGCAGCTTCGACGCCACGGAGGTCCTGCCCTCCGGCGCCTCGAGGCATCACGCGCCGGCGGTGCAGCCCGGGCCGGACACGCCACCGCGGCCGCAGGCGGACGAGGAGCTGGTGGCAATCTTCCTCGAGGAGGCCGGCGAAGTGCTTGCGGCCATCGACGCCGCGGTGCCCCGGTCCCGGGCGCAGCCGCAGGACCGCGACACGCTTACCACGATACGGCGCGGCTTCCACACGCTGAAGGGCAGCGGCCGCATGGTCGGGCTCATGGACCTGGGCGAAGTGGCATGGGAGATCGAGCAGGTCATGAACAAGTGGCTGGAGGAGCACCGCCCGGCCACGCCCGCCCTGCTCGAGCTCATAGAGACTGCGAGCGCGTCGTTTGCGGGCTGGGTCGCCCAGTTGAAGGCGGGGACGGTGCAGGGCGAGATTGACGGTGCCGCGATTGTCGAGCGGGCGCGGCGCCTGAAGACCGAGGGCGCGGCCGCGCCGCAGCCTGTGCCGGAGCCCGAGTCGGCGCCGCTGCAGGAACTGCTGCCCGAACCGCAAGTCCGCGCCGAAGAGCCGGCGCCCGAGCCGGAGGAGGTCGAGGTCGGCGGCGTGCGGCTTGCGCGCAGTATTTTCGACATTTTTATCCAGGAGGCCGCGCAGCACGCCGCGACGCTGGAAGCGCAATGCGCCACGTGGCGCAGGACCCCGGGGGCGCAGGCGCCGCACGAATTCGTGCGGGCCGCCCATACGCTCGCCAGCAGTTCGCGCACGGCGGGATTCGCGCATGTCGCCGTGCTGGCGGAAGCGCTGGAGCAGTGGATGCCGCTATCACGGCACACGGGCACGGCGGATACGGGCACGGTGCAGGCGGCGATTCTTGCCCTGCGCACAATGACCGACGCACTAAAGCGGCGCGAGGCGCCGACACCGGCGCCGCAAGTGCTGCGCGCCCTGCAGGACTTGAGCGCGCGCCTGCGCGCGCCCGCGCCGCCCCAGAAGCAGGCGGCGGCCCCCGTCGCACCGGCCAGACCGGCGCCGGGCGCGGACAGCGGGCGCAACAAGCGCGTGATGCAAGACGACATCGACGCGCAGCTGCTGCCGATCTTCATCGAGGAGGCGCAGCAACTGTTGCCGCTGATCGGCAGCGACCTGCGCGACTTGAAAGGCAATCCCGCCGATCCCCAGGTTCTGCAGTCGCTGCAGCGCGCCCTGCACACGCTGAAAGGCAGTGCGCGCATGGCGGGCGCGATCCGCCTGGGCGAACTCACGCACATCATGGAGAGCCGCATCGAGGCGGCGCTCGAGGCGGGCGCCTTCGCGCCGGCACTGTTCGCCGAGCTGGAAGAGAAAATGGACCGGCTGAGCCTCGACCTGGAGCGCATGGTGGCGGGTCCGGAGGCTGTGCCGGCGGCACCCGCGGCACCGGGGCAGGGGCCGGCCGACGCGCTCGAGAAGTTTCGGGCGTCACACGTTCTACGGC
>CAZOSA010000148.1:0-5181 GCA_964582155.1 uncultured Enterobacteriaceae bacterium
CCCGCCACCATCCGCAACGTGATGTCGGACCTGGAGGAGCTGGGCTTCATCTCCAGCCCGCACACTTCCGCCGGCCGCGTGCCCACGCCGGCGGGCTACCGGTACTTCGTCGACACGCTGCTGGTGATGAAGCCGCTTGGCTCGGGCGAGCAGCGCCAGCTCGAAGACCAGCTGCACCCGGATAACCCGCAGCGCGTGATCCAGA
This sequence comes from uncultured Enterobacteriaceae bacterium, assembly GCA_964582155.1. GTDB lineage: Bacteria > Pseudomonadota > Gammaproteobacteria > Burkholderiales > SG8-39 > JAABQT01. Next base: position 206 of record CAZOSA010000148.1, read on the forward strand.
GCGCCTCCCAATTGTTGTCGCAACTCACGCGGTTTGCCGGCGTGGTGGTGACGCCGCGGCGGCGCAGCCTGAGCTTCCGCCAGATCGAATTCCTGCGCCTGTCCGAGAAGCGCGTCTTGCTCATCGTCGTGACCCCCGAGGGCGACGTGCAGAACCGGATCCTGTTTACCGAGCGCGACTACTCGCCGGCGGAACTGGTGTCGACCGCCAATTTCATCAACCAGCACTATTCCGGCCACAGCTTCGAGGAGGTGCGCCAGCGCCTGCATCGGGAACTGCACGAGATCCGCCAGGACATGATCCAGCTGATGAGCGCGGCGCTCGAAGCGGGCAACCGCGCCGTGGCCGAGAGCAACGAGCCTTACGTCATTTCCGGAGAGCGCAATCTGCTCACGGCGCAGGACCTGTCGCAGGACATGCGGCGCCTGCGCCAGCTGTTCGAGTTGTTCGAGCACAAGACCACGCTGCTGCGCATCTTCGACCTGTCGCTGCGCGGCGAGGGCGTGCAGATCTTCATCGGCGGCGAGTCCGCGGTCGCGGCGCCAGAGGACGTGAGCGTGGTGACCGCGCCCTACAAGGTCGACGGCGAAGTGGTCGGCACGGTCGGCGTGATCGGGCCCTCGCGCATGGCCTACGACCGCGTGGTGCCGATCGTTGACGTCACGGCGAAGCTGTTGTCGAGCGCACTGTCCAAGCCCTGAACGGCATCCTCCTCGTCAACCTCGGCACGCCGGCGGCGCCGACGCCGGCGGCGGTGCGCGCCTACCTCGCCGAATTCCTGTGCGACCCGCGCGTGGTTGAGCTGCCGCGCTGGCTGTGGCTGCCGGTCCTGCACGGCATCGTGCTGCGCCGCCGGCCGGCGCAGTCCGCCGCCAGGTACGCCAGGATCTGGACGCCGGAGGGCTCACCGCTGGCGGTGCATACCGCGAAGCAGGCGCAATTGTTGCGCGAGGCCACCGGCCTGCCGGTCGAGTACGCCATGCGCTACGGCGAGCCGAGCATCCCTCGCGCGTTAAATAAGCTTCCCGGAAATCCGTGCGTCGTTCCGCTCTATCCCCAGTACGCGCGCAGCACCACCGAATCCATTCGCGACGTGGTCGGAACCGGCATGCAATTCGTCGAGCAGTTCCACGATCACCCCGGATACATCGCGGCGCTCGCTGCGCTGGTGCAGGAGCGTCCCGGGGTGCTGGTGATGAGCTTTCACGGCCTGCCGCAGCGCGCGGTGGATCGCGGCGATCCGTATCGGGAACAGTGCGAACGCACGGCGAGGCTCCTTGCCGAGGCGCTGCAGATGAAGCCCGGAGAATACCGCGTCACTTTCCAGTCGCGCTTCGGCCCGGCGCGCTGGCTGCGGCCCTACACCGCGCAGGTGCTGGCCGAGCTGGGCGCGGCGCGCACGCGTCGCGTGGACGTTCTGTGCCCTGGATTCGTCGCCGACTGCCTGGAAACCCTGGAGGAAATCGCCATCGAGGGAAGGAAAATATTCCTCGACGCGGGCGGCGGCGAGTTCCGCGCCCTGCCCTGCCTCAACGAATCGCCGCGCTGGATCGAGGCGCTCGCCCGGATCGCTACTGCTTAGGCCTCACCTTGTCGTCCACCTTCTTGTGCACCTTGGCGGCGCCCTTTTGCACCGCCTTGGCGCCTCGTTCCACCGCGCGCCCGGTGGCCTTCGCGCCGCGCTCGATCGCCTTGCCCGCTTTTTGCAGGCCGCGCTCCACCGCATTGTCGGCGGCGTTGCCCGGTAACGCCACCATCGCCATGATCACCAGCATCCAAAGCCTCATGTCCGTCTCCTAGCCGCGTGCCGCAAGCTGCATGTTAGCCTGCATCAGGCGCTCGATCAACACGCGCATGAAGGCCTTGTTCAGCCCGACCTGGCAGGCGTCCGTGGCGACGCGCAATGCCACCGCCTTGATCTCGATCACCGTGATGTCGCTGAGCGCGGTGATGGTGGTGGTGCGCCGTTCCATGCGCTCGGTGAAGTACAGGATTTCGCCGAAGCAGCGGCCCGGTTTGATGGTATTGAGTTGTGTGCCCGAGAGCGTCACGCCGACCTCGCCCGCGATCAGCAGGTAAAAGCTGTCGCCGTGGTCACCCTCGCGGATGATCGCAGTGCCCGCCTTGATCTTCTTCCAGGCGCCGATGCGCACCACCTCCCACAATGCCACGTCGCCCAGGCCTTCGAAGAACGCCATCTGGCGCAGCTCGTTGAATCGCGCCGAATCCGACAGCGAGTCCCCGACCAGGCGCAGGGTGGCGAAGGCCTCGCTCAGCTCCTTTCCGAACTCGAGCCAGGAAGGGTAGCGCTGCGCCGGATCTTTGCTGATCGCGGTCATGACGATCTTGTCGAGCAGTTCCGGCAGATCGGGCCGCAGCATCGCCGGGCGCGCCGGCGGCGTGTTGAGGATGGCGTAGGTCAGCCCCGCCTGGGTGGAGGCCTGGTAGGGTAGCCGCCCGGTGAGCAGGCGGTACATGGTCACGCCCAGCGAATAGATGTCGGTCTGGTGCGTGAGCGGCTCCATGCGGATCTGCTCGGGCGACATGTAGGCGGGCGAACCCACGCCGGTGATCTGCGTGGTCTCCTGGCCCGGGCGCTGCTGGAACGAGGCGCCGAAGTCGCTCACCTTGGTTTCGCCCGCCGCCGACAGCAGGATGTTGCCCGGCTTGATGTCGCGATGGATGACGCCGTGCTGGAACGCATATTCCAGGGCGCGGATGCACTTGAAGATGATCTCCACCACTTTGCCGAGCGGCAGCAGGTTGCTGACGTCGGCGTGCGCGTCCAGCGCGGTGCCGGCGACATACTCCATCACCAGGTAACTGTGGTCGGGTTCGGCCACCGCGTCGAGGATGTCGACGATGTGCGGGTGGTTGAGCTTGCCCGCGAGCGAGGCCTCGGCGAGGAAGGACTTGTGCATCATGCGCTCGGTCTGCGGGTCGGCGTCCTGGTCGAACAGGAACACCTTGATCGCCACCTCGCGGTCCGCGAACGGGTCGCGCGCCAGGTAGACGTGGCTGGTGGCGCCGCGGCCGATCTCGCGCAGGATAGGGTACTTGCCGAGCTGCACCTGCGGCTCGAACTTGCCGCCCGCCGCGCTGCCGTGCGCGCTAGGCCGCGACTGCGACATCCTGGCCTGCGGCGATGAAGTTCGCGATGTGCTGCAGCAACTCGGCTTCCGGATACGGCTTGCCGAGGAAGGCGTTGACGCCCAGTTGCGCTGCCTGGTTGCGGTGCTTGTCGGCAGTGCGCGACGAGATGATGATGATCGGCACGTGGCGCGTGCGCGGGTCGCCGCGCACGTTGCGCGTCAGGTCGAAGCCGTCCATGCGCGGCATCTCGATGTCCACCAGCATCACGGCGGGCAGCGTGTCCTTCATCTGCTCGAGCGCATCCACACCGTCCTTGGCGGTCAGCACCCGATAGCCCTCGCGCTCCAGCACACGGCTGGTGATCTTGCGCACCGTCAGAGAGTCGTCCACCACCATGACCACCGGAAGCGCGGCGGCCGCGGGCGCAGGCAACGTGGTGGTGGCGCGCTCCGGCGCGGCCCGCGCGTGCTGCACCAGCTGCACCGGGTTCACGATCAGCACGATGCTGCCGTCGGCCAGTACCGTGGCCCCCGCCACCCCGGGCACGCGCGCCAGTTGCGGACCGATATTCTTGACCACGATTTCCCGGTTGCCGATCAGCTCGTCGACGTGCAGCGCGACGCGCTGGAGTCCGCTACGCAGCAGCAGGATCGAGTGGTAGGCCTGCGCGCCCGCCGCAGCGGACGCGCCCAGCAGCTGGGCCAGGCCGTGCAGCGGGTAGCTGCGCTCCGCGAACTCGATCGCGCCTGCGGCATAGTGCGCCGTCAGGGCGTCGGACTTGAGCCGCAGCACCTGCTCCACCATGGCCGAGGGCACCGCGAATACGTTGGCGCCGGCACGCACCAGCACCGCCTGCGTTACTGCCAGAGTAAGCGGGAGAAAAATGCTGAAGGTGGTGCCCTGACCGCGCGTGCTCGCCACCTCGATGCGCCCGCCGATGGCGGCAATCTCGTTTTTCACCACGTCCATGCCGATGCCGCGACCGGCGAGCTCGGTGATCTCGCTCGCGGTGGACAGCCCGGAGACGAAGATCATCTGCATCAGTTCCGCCTCGCCGTGCTCCTGGCCAGGCTGCAGCAGACCCATGTCCTCGGCCTTGTGCCGCAGGCGCGCCAAGTCGAGGCCCGCGCCATCGTCGCTCACGATGAGAGAGATCTCGTTGCTCTCCTGGCGCAGGCTTATCGTCATGCGGCCGCCCTCCGGCTTGCCTGCCGCGACGCGCACCGCGGGGGCTTCCACGCCGTGTGCCAGAGAATTGCGCAACATGTGCTCGAGCGGCGCACCGATGCGCTCCAGCACGCTGCGGTCCAGTTCCACCTGGCTGCCCTGTATCTGCAGCTCGGCCTTCCTGTCCAGATCGCGAGAAGTCTGGCGCACGATGCGGTACAGGCGCTCATCGAGGATCGAGAACGGCACCGCACGCATGCGCATCAATTCCTGCTGTACGTCGCGGCTGATGCGCGCCTGGTGCGTGAGCGCGGCGTCGGTCTCGCCCAGGTTCTTGAGCAGCCCCTGCTGGATCGAGGCCGCGTCGTGCAGGCTCTCGGCCATCAGACGCGTGAGTTCCTGCAGGCGCGTGTAGCGATCGAATTCCAGCGGGTCGAACTCGCTGCGCTGCTCCTCCAGCACCGACAGCCGTGACTGCAACTGGCTGTCGGCCTGGATCTCGACCTCGCGCAGCTGGCTGCGCAGCCGCGCGATGCTGTCGCTCAGGTCGGAGATCGATTGCTTGAACGAGCGCACTTCGCCTTCGATGCGCGAGCGGGCGATGCTGACTTCGCCGGACTCATTGATCAGGTGGTCGAGCGTGTCGGCGTGGATGCGCAGCATCGCCGCCGCGCTGGGCAGCGGCGCCTCGGTGCGCGGCGCGTCGGCCGGCCCCT
>CAZOSA010000149.1:0-5157 GCA_964582155.1 uncultured Enterobacteriaceae bacterium
TCACCCAGGCATCGGTCGGCAACCGCACGCTCAAGCTGCCGGCGGGCAAGGAGCTTTGCGCGCAGGTCCAGTTCCGTTATTGCGTGCGCTCGGCCGAGCCTTCGAAGTTCATGCTCCTGGGCGACGACGTCGGCCGCTGCGAGCAGTACCTCAAGTCGCTGCGCGTCGAGTACCAGCAGCGGGCGCGCAATGACGACAAGGAGCGGCCGGTGCAGTTCGTCGTCACCGGACTCCTGCCGTGCGAGGTCAACATTCGGGCCGATTACGAGGCGGCGACCGCCACCGTCGAGCTGGTCAACGTACGGCGCTTCGGCCGCGTCACGGTGCGCCTCGCCACGGAAACCTTCAAGGAAGCGATCGACGACCTGGCGCGCTACGTGCTCGGCGTCGACGACGATTTCAACAAACTGCTCCCCAAGGCCTGATCGACGCTACGCGAGCGGTGGGCGATCCCGTCTACTATTACGCGATGAAGCGCGTTCTGTTCGTGCATTTCTCCCAGACCGGTCAACTCGCGCGCGTCGCGAGGCGCCTTGTCGCGCCGCTTGCCGGCGCGGGCGATGTGGAACTCGTCGAGGAGATTCTGCGGCCGCGCAGCCCCTACCCTTTCCCCTGGCCGCTGCGGCGGTTTCTGGACACCATGCCAGAGTCCGTGCTGCTCGATCCGCCGGAACTCGAACCCCTGTCGGTGCGGGCGACGGAACGCTTCGACCTGATCGTGCTCGCCTATCAGGTATGGTATCTTGCGCCGGCCGGTCCGATCATCGCATTCCTCAAGAGCGAGACTGGCTGCGCGTTGCTCCGGAATCGGCCCGTGGTCACGGTGATTGCCTGCCGCAATATGTGGCTGATGGCGCAGGAGACAGCCAAACGCCTCGTCCTCGAGGCGGGCGGCACGTTACGCGACAACGTGGTATTCACCGATCAGGGCAGTACCCTGGAAACGTTCGTCACGACGCCGCGTTGGCTGCTCACCGGACGGCGCGATGCCGTCTGGGGTCTCGCGCCAGCGGGTGTAGCGGAACGCGATATCGAGGCCGCTGATCGCTTCGGCCGCGCGCTGCTTGCCGCACTGCGCGCCGGGCGCGAGCGCGACGAGCGGCCGATGCTCCCGGGCCTGGGCGCGGCGCGCGTGGATCCGACGCTCATTTTCAGCGAGCGCGCCGCGTTACGCGCTTTTTCAGTGTGGGCGCGCGTAATACGCCTGGGCGGCCGGTCCGGCTCGCCGGGGCGCCTGCCGCTGCTCGTGCTTTTTTCGGTGTATCTGGTCGCCATGATCGTGGTCATCGTTCCGCCCAGTCTGCTCCTGCAACGGTTCCTGCGGCCATTGTTCGCGCGGCGATTGGCGGCGCTGCAGGCATACTACGAAGCGCCTTCCGGTCGATAAGGCGGCTGGCGAAACAGGCGAAACCCGGGCATGACCCGCAACTCCGCTTACATCACGCGCACGGCCGTATGCTTTCCCAACGCGCCCGTGGAGAACGACCGGGTCGAGGCGATCCTCGGCCAGGTGGGCGCACGGCCCTCGCGCGTGCGTCGGGTCATCCAGCGCAGCAACGGCATGCGCCGTCGGTATTACGTCATCGACCCCGCCACCGGAGAGCCGAATTTCACCAATGCGACGCTCACGGCGCAGGCAGTACGAGGCCTGGTGGGCCGGGGCTTTGCGCTCGAAGACCTCGCCTGCCTCGTCTGCGGCACGTCCAGCCCGGATCAACTGGTGCCGAACCATGCGGTGATGGTGCATGGCGAGCTGGGCCCGCCGGAATGCGAGGTAATCGCGACCTCCGGTGTCTGCGTGTCGGGTGCGACATCGATGAAATACGGCTGGCTGTCAGTCATGTCCGGCAACACGCGCAACGCGGTTGTGACCGGCTCGGAAGTCGCCTCGCTCGCGCTTCTTGCACACAACTACGTCGAGCGCAACGAGGATGAAGCCGCCCTGGAGGCGCGCCCGGAACTGGCATTCGAAAAGGATTTTCTGCGCTGGATGCTCTCGGACGGTGCGGGCGCGTTGCTCCTTGAACCCTCCCCGCGCCCCGGCCTCAACCTGCGAATCGACTGGATCGATCTCTTTTCATATGCCCACCTGTTGCCGCCGTGCATGTACGCCGGCGCGGAGAAGGAGGTCGACGGGTCCCTGCGGGGATGGATGCGCTACCCGGCGGGCGAGCGCGAGGCGAGGGAGATCTTCGCCCTCAAGCAGGATGTACGGCTGCTCAACGAGGCGGTCGTCGACCACACCCTCGTCAAGCCGTTGCAACGGATCGTCGCGCGGCGAGGGCTTGCGCCTCGCGACATCGACTGGTTCCTGCCGCACATTTCGTCGGAATACTTTCACGCGCCGGTCGCCGATGGTCTGACGCGCGCGGGCCTGCCGATTCCGCAGGAGCGCTGGTTCATGAACCTCGCCACGGTCGGCAACATCGGCTCGGCCGCGGTCTACGCGATGCTCGACGAGCTGTTCCGCAGTGGCCGCCTGCGCGACGGGCAGCGCCTGCTGTGTTACGTGCCGGAGAGCGGGCGTTTCTCGAGCGGGTTTGTCCACTTGACCGCGCTCATGCATGCGTGAGGGCGACGTCCCGCAGGAGGGCAACGCCACGCTTGCCGGCCACCGCAAGATCGTCTACGCGGTAGCGCCGGACGGTAAAGTTCATGGCGTCGCCTCGCGCGGCTGGGAGGTCGAGGAGATCGTCACGCGCCAGGCCGTCGAAGATCTTGAGCGACATGCCGCGCACGCACGGCGACGCGCGCTGGCGGGCGAGACCTCGCCCCTCGAATACCACATGTATTGCGCGCGCATGGACCTCGCGCTGCTGTCGCAATCCACCGGCCTTTGGCGCTGGCGCATTCGCCGCCACTTCAGGCCGGAGGTATTCGTACGCCTGCCGCGTTTGGTGCTCGAGCGCTACGCCGAGGCGCTCGGCGTCGAAGTCGAGGCGCTACGACGGCTCGCGTGAAGATGCCCGTCGCCGCTTTTGAGCACGCGCATGCCTCGCACTGCGAGTCCGGTGTGATGTCCTCGCTCCTGCGCCACCATGGTCTGCCGATCTCCGAGGCGATGGCCTTCGGCCTGTCGTCCGCGCTGTCCTTTGCCTATCTGCCGTGCATCCGCATCAACGGTCAGCCGTTGGTCGCCTACCGCATGCCGCCGCGCGCGATCATTCACGGCATGCGACGGCGCCTCGGCATCGGCATGCGGTTCGAGACGTTTCGTTCCCCCGCCGCGGGCATGGCCCGGCTGGACGAGTTGCTCGACGCGGGGCGGGTCGTGGGCTTGCAGACTTCCGTATTCTGGCTGCCCTATTTCCCGCCCGACCTGCGCTTTCACTTCAATGCGCACAACCTGCTCGTCTACGGGCGCGAGGGCGACGAGTATCTGATCAGCGATCCCGTGGGTGAGACGGCGGTGCGCTGCGCGCGCAAGGATCTGCAGAAGGCGCGCTTCGCCAAGGGCGCGCTCGCGCCCAAGGGCCTGCTCTATTATCTGACTACGAAACCCGCCGTGCCCGACTGGGCGCGCCTGGGCCGCAGTGCGCTCGCCCGGACCGCGCATATCATGCTGCATACGCCGCTGCCGATCATCGGCGTGCGCGGCATTGCGCTGCTTGCCCGCCGCATCGAGCGGCTCTCACTTGCGGACGGCGGTGAGCGGGCGCGGCTGTATATCGGCAATATCGTGCGCATGCAGGAGGAGATCGGAACCGGCGGAGGAGGATTTCGCTTCCTGTACGCTTCATTCCTGCAGGAACTCGCGGCGCGCACCGCCCACGCCCCGCTCGAACCGCTGGCGGCGCGGCTGGTCGAGATCGGCGATCACTGGCGCGAATTCGCGCTCGCCGCGGCCCGCATGATCAAGGGACGAGATGCGCTCGCGCCGCCGAGCCTCGCTGAGCGCCTGCGCGCGATTGCAGCGGAGGAGCGCCGCTTCTTCCAGGACCTCTACCAGACCCAACGCGCATGGGCTGCCTGAACATCGAGGAGTTGTCGTATCGCTATCCCGGCCGCGACGCGACGGTCCTCGACAGCGTGACGCTCGCGATACCCGATGGTGGCGTGTTCGGTCTGCTCGGACCGAACGGCGCGGGCAAGACTACGCTCATTTCGCTGATTGCCGGACAGTTGCGCGGCGCGGCGGGGCGAATCACCGTGGACGGCGAGCCCCTGGAGCAGTTGCGCCGCCGCCGCCCGCAGTTTCTGGGTCTCGTACCGCAGGACCATGCGTTCTATCCCATGCTCAGCTGTCTTGAAAACCTGCGCTTCTTCGCGCAGGTTCAGGGTCAGCGCGGGGCACACCTGGCGCGCCGGGTGGACGAGGTGGTCGCGTTTGCACGTATCGAAGCCGTGCTGCGCCGCCGTGCCGGAGAGCTTTCCGGAGGCTTGCGGCGCCGGCTGAATTTCGCGATCGGCCTGCTGACCGAGCCCGATATCCTGCTCCTGGATGAGCCGACCGTCGGCGTCGATCCGCAGTCCCGGGCGTTCCTGCTCGATTCGATCCGATCACTCGCGGGCGCGGGCAAGATCATCGTCTACACCAGCCATTACATGGAGGAAGTGCAGGCGATCTGCGACCGGGTGGCGATCGTCGACCACGGCCGCGTGCTGGTTGCCGGGCCGCTCGCCGAGGTCCTGCAGGAAAGTTCGGGCCTGCTCACGCTGCATCTGCGCCGCCCGCTCCCCGAGTCACTCGCTGCCGGTTGGCGCGCGCGCTATGCGCTGCGCGAGGAAGGCGCGGCGCGCTACAGCCTTCGCATTGCGCGGGTCGCCGAGCTCGCGCGCACGCTCGAGGAGGCGCAAGCCGCGGGCTGCGAGCCGCTTGCCGTTGTCTACGGGCAGCGCGACCTAGAGCAGTTATTCATGCAGCTCACGCACCGCTCGCTGCGCGACGCATGAACCGGCTGCTCGCGCTGTGGCACAAGGAATGGCTCGCGCTGTCGCGCGACGTGCACGGGCTTGCCGTGCTCTTCGTCATGCCGGTGGCCTTCATTGTCGTCATGTCGCTTGCGCTCGGCGATGCGTTCAAGGAAGACGGCGGCCGACCGGTGGAATTCTCGGTGCTTGCCGCGGACGGAGCGGCGTTCGCCGGGCGTTTCACCCAGCGCCTCGCCGCAGAGGGCGCGCGCGCCCGGCCGGCGCCGCCGGACGAGTCGGCTGCGC
>CAZOSA010000150.1:0-5130 GCA_964582155.1 uncultured Enterobacteriaceae bacterium
GCACGCCAGCAGGCCGCGCTCGGCCGCGTGCTCGCCGCGCGCTACGCCGCCGGCGGGCCACAGGCGGCCGACGCGCTCAAAGTGGCGCTCTCGGGCGAGAACCCGTCGGAGGTCTCGCGCCGGCTCTACTACCTGTCCGAGCTGTCGCGCGCCACGGCCCGGCTGCTGCAGGAATTGCGCGCGGGGCTCGTTGACGCGGGCGAAGTGCGCCGCGCCGCCGAGGAGCGGCGCGCTCGCCTGGACGCCATCGAGACGCAGCAGCGCGCCGACCGCGACAAGATCCTCGCCGAACGGCGCGCGAGGCGACGCATCCTCGAGCGCGTGTCGGTCGAGATCCGAAAGACGCGCCGGCAGGTGCAGACGCTGTTGGCGGACGAGCGGCGCCTGGCGCGGCTGGTCGAGGAAATCGGGCGCGTGCTCGCGGTGCGCCCCGGTGCGGGCTTCGCGCGCGTGGAAAAAGTCCCGGAACTGGGCTCGCTCGCCGGGCCCTTCTCCGGGCTGCGCGGCAAGCTCCGGCTGCCGGTGCTGGGGGAACTTGTGGCACGTTTCGGTGCAACAAGAGACGAGGGCCCGGCGGGCCAGAAAGGCGTCTTCATCCGCGCCGCGGAAGGCCAGCCGGTGCGGGCGGTCGCCGCGGGGCAGGTGGTGTACGCCGACTGGATGCGCGGCTTCGGCAACCTGCTGATCGTGGACCACGGCGAGGCCTATCTTTCCATCTACGCCAACAACGAATCGCTGCTCAAGCAGACGGGCGATCCGGTCGCGGCGGGCGAAGCGGTGGCCACTGTCGGGGCAAGCGGTGGCAACGAGCAATCGGGCTTATACTTTGAACTCAGGCACCTCGGCAAGGCGTTCGACCCGCTGCGCTGGGTCGTGCTGAAGTAAGGAGCCGTCAAGCACCATGAGCAAGTTCAGGAACATCGGGCTGATCGCGCTCGGCGCCGTCGCCGGGGTGCTGGTCAGCCTCAATTTCCAGGCCATCGCCGACCGCACGACACGCGGGCCGCTGCCGGTCGAGGAGTTGCGCGCGTTCACCGAGGTGTTCGGCGCCATCAAGCAGAACTACGTCGAGACGGTCGCGGACAAGAAACTCATTACCGAGGCCATCAACGGCATGCTCTCGGGGCTCGACCCGCATTCGGCTTACCTCGATGCGGAGGCCTTCCGCGAGTTGCAAGTCGGCACCCAGGGCCAGTTCGGCGGCCTGGGCATCGAGGTCGGGATGGAAGACGGCTTCATCAAGGTGGTGTCGCCGATCGAGGACACGCCCGCGTTCCGCGCCGGCATCAAGCCGGGCGACCTGATCATCCGCCTGGACGAAACGCCGGTGAAGGGCATGACGCTGAGCGACGCAGTGAAGCGCATGCGCGGCAAGCCCAACACGTCGATCACCCTCACCATTTCGAGGAAGGGCGAGCCGGCGCCGATCGTGGTGACGCTCAAGCGCGCCGTGATCCGCGTGCAGAGCGTGAAATCCAAGCTCCTCGATCCGGGCTACGGCTGGGTGCGCGTGTCGCAGTTCCAGGAGTCCACCACCGAGAACCTGGTCAAGCACCTCGGCGCCCTCTTTAAGCAGGGTCCGCTCAAGGGCCTGGTCCTCGACCTGAGGAACGACCCTGGCGGCCTGCTGTACGGCGCAGTCGCCATTGCGTCGGCTTTCCTGCCGCAGAACTCGCTGGTGGTGTCCACCGACGGGCGCACCGAGGATGCGAAGAAGAAGTTTCATGCCACGCCCGAGGACTACCTGCGCGGCATGCGCGACGACGTGCTGAAGGACCTGCCCGCGGCAGCGAAGACCGTGCCGATGGTGGTGCTGGTGAACGGCGGCTCGGCCTCCGCTTCCGAAATCGTCGCCGGCGCGCTGCAGGACCACAAGCGCGCGACGGTGATCGGCACGCAGTCCTTTGGCAAGGGCTCGGTGCAGACCATCATGCCGCTGGGCAATGCCACCGCGATCAAGCTGACCACCGCGCGCTACTACACGCCGAGCGGGCGCTCGATCCAGGCCAAGGGCATCACACCCGACTTCATCGTCGAGGAGCCGGGCTCGGGCCCGCAGGCGCGGGTACGCGAGGCGGACCTCGAGCGCCACCTGTCGAACGACCGCGAACAGGGCGAAGGCAAGAAGGCCGCCCCGAGCGCCAAGCCCGCGGCCGTGCCCCCGGGCGAGCTGCCCAAGCCGATCGAGATGGGATCGAAGGACGATTTCCAACTCGCGCAGGCGCTGAATTTCCTCAAAGGCGCGCCAGTGCTGGGCCAGCCTTCGAAGCCCGTCGCCGCGAACAAGTCCGGCAGCTGAACGACCAGCAGCTCCTGCGCTACTCGAGGCACATCCTCCTCGACGAATTCGGCGTCGAGGGGCAGAAGCGGCTGGGCGCCTGCAGCGCGCTCATCGTGGGCGCCGGCGGCCTGGGTTGTCCCGCGGCGCTGTACCTCGCTGCGAGCGGGGTCGGCAGGCTGACGATTGCCGATGCCGATTCGGTGGACCTCACCAACCTGCAGCGCCAGATCCTCTACCGCACCGATTCGGTCGGCGCGAAGAAGGTGGAGGAAGCGCGCAAGGCGCTGTCTGCTGTAAACCCCGAGGTCGAGATCGTGGCGATTGCGCAGCGCGTGGACGCAAGCGACGTTGGCCCGCTGGTGGCTGCGGCGGACGTGGTGCTCGACTGCTCGGACAACTTCGCCACGCGCCATGCGCTGAACCGCGCCTGCGTGCAGCATCGCAGGCCGCTCGTTTCCGGCGCGGCGGTCCGCTTCGACGGGCAGCTCATGGTATTCGACCTGAGGTCGAAGGATGCGCCCTGCTACGCCTGCCTGTTTCCCGAGGAGGGCGAAGTCGAGGAAGTGCAGTGCTCTGTGATGGGCGTCCTTGCGCCGCTCACCGGCGCGATCGGCGCGATGCAGGCGCTGGAGGCGATCAAGATCCTGGCCGGTGCGGGCGAGACGCCGCGCGGACAATTGACGCTGATCGACGCGAAGACTTCCGAGGTGCGCAGCGTGCGGGTGAAGAAGGACCCGGGCTGCGCGGTGTGCGCCGGATGACCGCCTTGCATACCCGCAATGAATGCGAGGTTCTGGTCGTGGGCGGCGGTCCCGCCGGCTCGACCATCGCGGCCCTGCTCGCCGAGAAGGGCTGGCGCGTCACGCTGCTGGAGAAGGAACGCCACCCGCGCTTCCACATCGGCGAATCGCTGCTGCCGCACAACCTGCCGATCCTCGAGCGCCTCGGCGTGCTCGAGCAGGTGGACGCCATCGGCATCAGGAAGCCCGGCGTCGATTTCACCGCCGACCTCGAGGTCAGCGGCCACCACGAGTTCCATTTTTCCTTCGCGCTGGACAAGAGCCAGCCCTACGCCTACGAGGTCCGCCGCTCCGAGTTCGACCACTTGCTGCTGCGCAACAGCGCCGCCAAGGGCGCGCAGGTGCTGGAGGGCGTGCGCGTGACCCGCGTGGACTTCCCGGAGGGCGGGGACCCGGTGGCGCACGCGGTGGACCAGCAGGGCCGGGAATGCAGCTGGTCCTGCCGCTACTTCGTCGATGCTTCCGGCCGCGACACGTTGCTGTCCAAGAAATTCGACCTCAAGCGCAAGAACAGGCACCACGCCAGCGCCGCGATCTTCGGCCACTTCCTCGACGTGGACCGGCGCCAGGGCGAGGACGCGGGCAACATCAGCCTGTACTGGTTCCAGCACGGCTGGTTCTGGATGATTCCCCTCAAGGACGGCAGCATGAGCGTGGGGGCGGTGTGCCGCCCGGAATACCTCAAGCAGCGCCAGAACAGCCCCGCGGAATTCCTGCTGCAGACCATCGCGCTGGCACACCCCGAAATGCGCCACCGCATGCGCAATGCCACGCTGATCGACAACCAGGCGCGCGCGACCGGGAACTATTCCTACCAGTCCACGCGCATGCGCGGCGAGCGCTACATCATGGTGGGCGACGCCTTTGCCTTCATCGACCCGGTGTTCTCCAGCGGCGTACTGCTGGGCATGAACAGCGGCATGCTGGGCGCGGAGGCCATCGATGCCTGGCTGCGCGGCGATGCCGCCGCCGCGAAATCCCGCTTCCGGCACTTCGAGCGCATGGTCCAGCGCGGCGTGGAGACCTTTTCCTGGTTCATCTGGCGCTTCAATTCGCCCGGCATGCGCCACCTGATGCTGCAGCCCGGGAACCCGCTGCGCGTGCAGGAAGCGGTGATCTCGCTGCTCGCCGGCGACGTGTTCCGCGACGTCGGCGCGCGCTCGCGCTTCTGGCTGTTCAAGTTCCTCTACGCCTTGTTCAGCCTGAAGTATGCGAAGGAGTCCTTCCGGCTGTGGCGGCTGCGCGTGCGCAATCCGCGCGTCGCCTTCACCGGCGGCACCACGCCGGTCGATACCGAGCGCTAGCGCTCAGGCGCGGACTGCCTCCTGAACAATGGGGCGCAGCTCGAGAGCGTTCTCCGGGCACGCCTCGATGCACAGGCGGCACGCATGGCAGGCCCCGGGATTGACGACATGGGACTGCTTCCAGCCGTGAGTCCAGGCCTTGAGCTTGCCGATGGTCGACAGCGAGGCGCGATCCCCGGGCGAGAGTTTCCGGATTTCGAAAACGTTGTAAGGACAGACGCGCACACAGTCTTCCTTGCCCTCGCAACGATTCCTGTCGACGAACGGGGCGACCTTGCCCGAAACCTCACGGCAGCCTGCGGTTGATTTCACATCCGGGCCAGGCGACAACTTCATTCGGGTAGCTTGCCGCGGCCCAGCGGATGGGTTTTTTCCCAGTTCTTCCCGTCGGAGGGAATGACCATCATTTCCTCGACAGTTCCCTCATCCAGGCACCGGGCATTGACGCTGAATCCGTCCGGGTGCGACCGCGGCACGTAAAACGCCTTGATGCCGCAAACGGAACAGAACAAATGCTTGGCGGTAAGCGTATTGAACTCGTATGTCGTGAGAACCTCCGCGCCGGACAAGAGCTTGAACCGGGACTTCGGCACGATGAGATGAAGATAGCCGGACCTGGTGCAGATGGAGCAATTGCAGTCGGTAACCTGCAAACGCGCGGGCGCCACGACCTCGAACCTGACCCGCCCGCAGTGGCAGCCTCCGCTGTGCGTGACCATTGGCACTGTCGCCTGACGATTTGCGC
>CAZOSA010000151.1:0-5115 GCA_964582155.1 uncultured Enterobacteriaceae bacterium
GCCATGTCGGTGGCACCTGCCGCAATCGCTCAGCCGACGCCACAGGAGCTTGCGCTGTCGGGGTCGTGGACCGGGCGCGGACTTGGCGCGATCGACCAGCAGATCAACGCTTTGTCGGCGCCTTCCGGATCCGGGATGGTCGTCGACGGTGCGCGCATCGAAGCACTCGACACCGCCGGCGCCTGGGTCCTGCATAAGCTCCTGCGGCGGCTGCGCCGCGAAGGAACCGCCGTGCAGCTGCGCGACTTGCGCCCGGCGTTTGCGGAGCTGCTTGACGTCGTGGGGCGGCAGACCGCGGATCGGACAGCTGCCGTTCCCCCGACTTCCCGCGCGCCCTCCACGAAGCTCCAGGAACTGGGACGCAGCGCCGCAGCCGCCTTCGAGCAGGCTGCCGCGCTGCTCAGCTTCGTGGGAGAAAGCGCGCTCGCCCTTGCCGGTTGCATCGCGCACCCGGCCCGCTTCAGGTGGCGCCCGATCCTGTACAACATCCGCAGCGCCGGATTCGATGCACTGCCCATCGTCGGGCTGCTGTCGTTCCTGCTCGGCGTTGTGATCGCCTATCAGGGGGCCGACCAGCTGAGGCAATACGGCGCCAATATTTTTGTCGCCGATCTCGTCGGCGTGTCCATGCTGCGCGAGTTCGCACCCCTGCTCACCGCCATCATCGTTGCCGGGCGCTCCGGTTCCGCCTATGCCGCGCAGATCGGCACGATGTCCGTGACCGAGGAGATCGATGCCATGCGCACCCTGGGGATCGCGCCGATGGACCTGCTGGTTCTGCCAAAGGTCCTTGCGCTGCTGATCGTGCTTCCGCTGCTGACCGTGTTCGCGGACGTGCTCGGCACCTTCGGGGGGATGATCATGGCGCGCGCGCAGCTGGACGTGGGCTACGGTGAATTCCTCGAGCGCTTCACCAAGGCGGTCAGTAATACTGCGTATCTGATCGGCATCTGCAAAGCACCGGTGTTCGGCGCCATCATTGCCGTGGTGGGCTGCTTCCAGGGTTTTCGCACCAAAGGCGGCCCCGACAGCGTTGGCCGCCAGACCACGCTCAGTGTCGTTCAGGCGACCTTCCTCGTCATCGTTGCCGACGCCCTGTTCTCGATCGCCTTCAGCGCACTGGAGCTCTGACGTGCAGAACCAGGCGCACGTGGGCGAAGCGGTGGTCGAGCTCAACAGGGTATCGACGCGCTTCGGCGAGCACGTCGTGCATGCCGACATCGACCTCGAAGTGCGCCGCGGGGAGATATTCGCACTGATCGGTGGCAGTGGTTCCGGCAAGTCCACGCTGCTGCGCGAAATGATCCTGCTGCACCGACCGGACTCGGGCTCCATCCGGGTGCTCGGCGTCGACCTGCAGGCGATCGGCGACGATGACGCCCTCGCGCTGCGACAGCGCTGGGGCGTGATGTTCCAGCATGGCGGCCTGTTCGGCTCGCTTACGGTGATCGAGAACGTCGGTTTGCCGATGCGCGAACACACCGGGCTCGCGGGCGGGCTGATCGATGAAATAGCGGCTGGCAAGCTCGCCATGGCCGGGCTGGAGCCGGAGGTCGCTGCGCAGTACCCGTCCGAACTCAGCGGCGGCATGATGAAGCGCGCCTCCCTCGCCCGTGCGCTGGCGCTCGACCCGGAACTGCTGTTTCTCGACGAACCGACCGCCGGTCTCGACCCGGACAGCGCCGGCGGCGTGGACCAGCTGGTGCGCAAGCTGCGCGACCTGTTCGGCCTGACCATCGTCATGATCACCCATGACCTCGACCTGCTGTGGCAGGTGGCCGACCGTGTCGCCGTACTCGCCGAAGGCAAGGTGCAGGGGACCGGCTCGATGTCCGAACTGTCGCGCATGGAGCATCCCGCCGTGCGCAGATTCTTCGACGGTCCACGCGGGAGAGCGGCATCGAAACCAAGGTGAACTACGCGCTTGTCGGCGCGTTCGTGCTGGTCCTCGGCGCCATGCTGGTCGCGGGCGTGCTCTGGCTCGCCTCGGGCGGCGCTTTCCAGAAGCAGGTCGACCTGTATATGGCGATCGAAGACGAGTCGGTCGCCGGTCTCAACCTGAATGCACCGGTCAAATACAACGGCGTCGACGTTGGAAAAGTGCGCGAGATCTGGCTCGAGCCGGGCAACCCGGAACGGGTCAACCTGCTCTTCGCCATCGAGCGCGGCACGCCCATCAAGGAGGACACCGTGGCGGTGTTGAAGACACAAGGCCTGACGGGCATCGCCTATGTAGAGCTCAGCGGCGGCGCCCGGGATTCGCCAGCGCTGCGTGCCACCGCGGCAAGCAAGTATCCGGTGATCCGCACCAAGCCCTCGCTCGGCGCCCGATTGGAGAACGTGCTCACCGGCGTCCTGGCGAAACTGGACAGCACTTCGGCCAACGTCAACGCCATACTCAGCGACGCGAACCGGGCGGCGTTCACAAACGCGCTCGCCGACCTCGCCACCGTGGCGCGCACGGTCGCGGCGCGCAAAGATGCGCTCGATGCGGCCATCGCCGACGCCGCCCGCACATTCGAGCATGCATCGCGCGCGACAGCGCAACTCGGGCCCGTGCTCGATCGTGTCGGCCGCGGCGCCGATTCGGTCGAGAACATGGGGGACGAGGTCGCCCGGACGAGCGCCAGCGCAGGCAACATGGCCAACGCGATCGGCGCCGACGTGCAGCGCTTCACCGCGGAAACGCTGCCCGAGCTGGAACGCCTGCTCGGCGAGCTCACCGTCCTGTCGAACTCGCTGCGGCGCCTGAGCGAGCAGACGGAGCGCGATCCCGCCGGCCTGCTGTTTGGCCGCAGGCCGCTGGCGGACGGTCCTGGAGAGTCTGCAACGGGACGGCAGCGACAGTGAACCTCCTGCCCATTGCAATGCTGCGCCGGCTGTGCGCCGCCGGCCTGCTTTTGCCGCTGGCCGGCGGTTGCGGCCTGCTGCAACCGGCAGCGGTGCCGCAGCCATCTTTTTATTCGCTCGACAGGAGGCCGGATGCAATGCCGGCGGCGGTGGCGGCGCCAACGGCGCCTACACTGGTCGTCAACCCTTCGCATGCCGCTTCAGGCTTTGACAGCCGGCGCATCATCTACGCGCGCGAGGCCCACAGGCTCGAATACTTCGCCCACAACGAATGGGTCGACACCCCGGCGCGCATGATCGCGCCGCTCATCGTTGCCGCTGCCGAGAGCAGCGGCATGTTCCGTGCCGTGGTGCTCACGCCCAGCGCCGCTGCCGGCGATTTGCGGCTCGATACCGGGATCATCCGGCTGCAGCACGATTTCCGCACCCGGCCAAGTCGCGTGCGCTTCACGCTGCGCGCACATATCGTGGACAACACGACGCGCCAGGTACTGGCGTGGCGCGAATTCGACGAGACCGTCCTGGCCGGGAGTGAGGACCCCTACGGCGGGGTCGTTGCGGCCAATCGCGCGGTGCAGGCCGCGCTGGAACAGCTCGCAAGCCTGTGCATCGAAGCGGCGTCGCGCTGGCACCCCAAACCAGCCGGGACCGCAAAGCGCGCCGCAGGAGACTAGCGGGCCCGCTCGGCAGGATTTTAATTACAGGAGACAGCAATGAATGCAATGTTGAGAACCGTGTTGGCAGTGGCCGGTGTGGCTATTTCCGCCCAAGCGGCCGCCCAGGTCACCTTTTTCGAACGTCAAGGCTTTGAGGGCCGGTCTTTCACCTCGACGAAACAGGTCGGCAACTTCCAGCGCTACGGCTTCAACGACCGCGCCTCCTCGGTCGTGGTGCGCAGCGGCCGGTGGGAGATCTGCGAAGACGTCCGCTTCCGCGGCCGGTGCGTCGTCCTGCGTCCGGGCCAGTATCCGTCGCTGGCCGCGATGGGCTTGAACGACCGCGTTTCATCGGTGCGGATCGTGCAAAGGAACGCGCGCATCGACGAGCGTCGCTATGCGCCCGCGCCTGTTGTTGCCCGCGACTTCCGCCGGCGCAACAAGGAGCGGCTGTTCGAGGCGAACGTCACTTCAGTGCGCGCGGTGGTCGGCCCGCCCCAGCAGCGATGCTGGGTCGAGCGCGAACAAGTCGTTCAGGAACGCAGCAGCGTCAACGCTCCCGCGGTGATTGCCGGCGCCGTCATCGGCGGCATTCTCGGTCACCAGATCGGTAGCGGGCGTGGCCGGGATATCGCCACTGTCGGTGGCGCTGTCGCGGGGGCCGCGATGGGCTCCCAAATCGGTCGCAGCAGCGGCGGACAGCAGGTGGTCACGCAGGATGTCCAGCGTTGCGCCAGCGTGCCCAGCCAGGCCCGGCCAGAATTCTGGGATGTCACCTACAGCTTCCGGGGCCAGGAGCATCGCGTGCAGTTGACCTCGCCCCCAGGTCGTACGGTCACCGTCAACGCCAAGGGCGAGCCCCGCGCGTAACGCCCGGTGCCGCGTTCGCGGCCCGCTATCAGGGCTTCGGTTTCTCGAAGTCCTTGCGCTGTGCCGGTTCCTTGGTGTCGACTTGCCCCTGGACCGACGTGGAATTCTTGCGCTCGGCTGCCGTCGACGGCGCTTGCGGCGGCGCCTGGTTCAAGACGGTTGGCGTCGGGGCACCGGGCGGAGATGTCGGGACGCCGGACGGAGATGTCGGGACGCCGGACGGAGATTTCGGCGCTTCTGAGGCTTTATCGCATCCTGCGAGCATCCCGGCGCAGAGCGCGGCGGACACGAGCACCAATCCTGCGTTCATGGGTTTCTTCCTTTGGACATTGCTGCGCGCCATATCAGCGCGTGGATCGATTGTCCGCTTTGCCCGCGCAATCTCAGTTCGTTGACGCACACTGGCGAGAACAGATTCACCCCCACCCGCCGCCGAGCCCAAGCGTCGCGGTGGGCGAATTGAGGAAATTGACCAGCACCCCGCTGGCGAGGCGCCTCAGCACGTCGCGCAGCGCTCCGTGGCGCAACACACATAGCCGGCATGGGTGGTCAGTTTCCCTCTGCTCGGCCCAGCGGTCGCGCAGCAAGCGTTACCTCGCCAGCAGCTTGCGGATGGATTTCAATTCCCGTCGGCGCTTCGCGGTGGTCTTGGGATAGCTCAGCTCGAGGTCATTGAGCGCATCGAGGAGAATCTGGGAAACAATCAACCGGGCGTTCTTCTTGTCATCGGCGGGAACGA
>CAZOSA010000152.1:0-5111 GCA_964582155.1 uncultured Enterobacteriaceae bacterium
ATCATTCCCGCGGCTGCGGTTTCGGGCGGCGCCCGACTTTCACCGCCACGTCGAGGGACTGCGTCTTGCGCTTTAGCTTCACCTTCGCGCTGGAGCCCGGCAGCAGCGACGCCACCAGGTTGAGCATGTTCTGCGGATCCGACACTGGCGCGTCGTTGATCGCGGTAAGGATGTCGCCGGGCTTCACGCCCGCCTTGTCCGCCGGACCGCCGCGCAGCACGCCGGCGATGATGGCGCCCCGCGCGTCGCGCAATCTGAAGGACTCGGCGAGCGCCGGCGTGATCTCCTGCACTTCCACCCCGATCCAGCCCCGCGTCACCGTGCCGCTGCGGATGATCTGCTCCAGCACCATTTTTGCCGTGGACACCGGGATGGCGAAGCCGATGCCCATCGAGCCGCCGGAACGCGAGTAGATCGCGGTGTTGATGCCGACCAGGTTGCCGCGCGCGTCCACCAGGGCGCCGCCCGAGTTGCCCGGGTTGATGGCGGCGTCGGTCTGAATGAAGTTCTCGAAGGTATTGATGTGCAGGCCGCTCCTGCCGAGCGCGGAGACGATGCCCGAAGTCACCGTCTGGCCTACGCCGAACGGGTTGCCGATCGCCAGCACCACGTCGCCGACACGCAATGTGTCCGACTGGCCAAAGGCAATCGCGGGCAGTTTATCGGCGCTGACGCGCAGCACGGCAAGGTCGGTCTCCGGGTCGTTGCCCACCACCTTGGCGAGCAGTTTCTTGCCGTTCGGCAGCGCCACCTCGATTTCGTCGGCCGCCTCGACCACGTGGTGGTTGGTGAGTATGTAACCCGCCGCGCTGACGATCACACCCGAACCGAGGCTGGAGGCGCGCTGCGCCTCATCGCCGAACTGCTCGCCGAAGAAGCGCCGGAAGGTCGGGTCGTTGAGCAGCGGATTGCGCGGGGCTTCCTTGGACGTGAAGATGTTGACCACCGAAGGCGTGGCGCGCCCTACCGCGTCGTGTAAGGAACCCGGCGTCGTCGTCGCAGCGCTTGGCGCGGTGGTGGGCTGCACCGAAGCTACGATCGGTACCCAGGGCGCGTGCTGCCTGGCCGGCAACCACTCCGGCCTGAGCGTCGAGACGACGAACAGTGCAGCCACGCAGACAGTCGCGGTCTGCGCAAAGATCAGCCAAAGACGGTACAGCATAGGGGGTCGCTAATTTAGCACAAAGCCCTGCAAATTGAACCGCTTAGACCGCAAATCGTGGACTTTCCGACGCTCGCTCGATAGAATGGCGCCTCTTTCGCACTCTCCCACCCTTTCCAGCATCGAATCAACTCCATGAGCGACAACCAGAAAGTCGACAAGGGACGGCGCAACCTCGTGGTCGCGACTTCAATGGTCGGCGGCGCGGCTTCGGTCGGAGCGGCGATCCCCTTCGTCGCCAGCATGCTGCCTTCGGAACGCACCAAGGCGGCCGGCGCGCCGGTCGAAGTGGACATCTCGAGCATAGCTCGGGGCGAGATGAAAGTCTTCGAGTGGCGCGGCAAGCCGGTGTGGGTGATCCGGCGCACCAAGGCGATGCTCGATTCGCTCAAGGCCGTCACGGCCAGCCTCACCGACCCCGCCTCGCGCTCCTCCATACAGCCCGAGTACGCGAAAAACGAGCAACGGGCGATCAAGCCCGAGTTCATGGTGGTCGAGGGCGTTTGCACCCATCTCGGTTGCTCGCCGCAGCTCAAGACTGCAGAGGCGAAGGCCGAAATGGGCGCGGACTGGGAGGGCGGCTTCTACTGCGCCTGCCACGGTTCGAAGTTCGACTTCGCCGGGCGCGTGTACAAGGGCTCGCCGGCGCCGACCAACCTGTCGGTGCCGCCCTACGCGTTTGTTTCGGAGTCCGCCATCGTCATCGGCGAAGACAAGAAAGAGGCATAGGGCATGGCATCGCGCCGGATGGCGTTGTGGGAGTGGTTCGACTCGAGGATGCCCTCGGTCGCCATCGAGACCCGCAAGCACCTCACCGAGTACTACGCGCCGAAGAACTTCAACTTCTGGTACTACTTCGGCTCGCTCGCGCTGCTCGTGCTGGTGATCCAGATCGTCTCGGGCATCTTCCTGACCATGCACTACAAGCCCGATGCGAACCTCGCCTTCGGCTCGGTCGAGTACATCATGCGCGACGTGCCCGGTGGCTGGATCATCCGCTACATCCATTCCACCGGTGGTTCGGCGTTCTTCGTCGTGGTCTACCTGCACATGTTCCGCGCGCTGCTCTACGGTTCGTACAAGGAGCCGCGCGAGCTGGTGTGGATCTTCGGCGTGCTGATCTACCTCGCGCTGATGGCGGAGGCCTTCCTGGGCTATCTGCTGCCCTGGGGCCAGATGTCCTTCTGGGGCGCGCAGGTGATCGTGAACCTGTTCGGCGTGGTGCCGTTCATCGGCCCGGACCTCGCGCTGTGGATCCGCGGCGACTACGTGGTGTCGGACGTGACGCTGAACCGCTTCTTCGCGCTGCACGTGATCGCCTTGCCGCTGGTGCTGCTCGGTCTGGTCGTGGCGCACATCCTCGCGCTGCACGACGTCGGCTCGAACAACCCCGACGGCGTCGAGATCAAGAAGACGAAGGACGCCAACGGCAGGCCGGTGGACGGCATCCCGTTCCATCCCTACTACACGGTCAAGGACACGGTCGGCGTGGTGGTGTTCCTCGCCATCTTCTGCATCGTCATGTTCTTCATGCCGGAGCTGGGCGGCTATTTCCTCGAGTACAACAACTTCATCCCGGCCGACCCGCTGAAGACGCCTGAGCACATCGCGCCGTTGTGGTATTTCACGCCGTACTACTCGATCCTGCGCGCGGTGCCGCCGCTGTTCAATTCGCAATTCCCGGGGGTGCTGGCGATGGGCGTTGCGGTGCTGATCCTGTTCTTGCTGCCGTGGCTCGACCGCTCGCCGGTGAAGTCGATCCGCTACCGCGGCCTCTACTGGAAGAGCGCGGTCGCCATCTTCGTCGTGACGTTCGTGGTGCTCGGCTACCTCGGCGTCAAGTCCACCACGGTCTGGGGGCAGTTCGGCTTCGACGCCTTCTTCCTCGACACCAGGGACCGCGCCACCTGGATGGCCCGCCTGTGCACGGTGATCTACTTCGCCTTCTTCATCCTGATGCCCTGGTACACGGTGAAGGACAAGACCAGGCCGGTACCCGACCGGGTGACGATGTGAGGGCCGCGACCATCATAAAGCTGCTTGCCGCGCTGCTCGCGTCCCCCGCGCTGCTGTTCGCCGCCGAAGGCGGCACCCCGCTCGATTCAGCGCCGATCGAGCCGCGCGACCTCCCCAGCCTGCAGTCGGGGGCGCGCACCTTCGTCAACTACTGCCTCGGCTGCCACGGCGCGCAGTACATGCGCTACAACCGGCTCACCGACCTCGGCCTGACGGAAGCGCAGATCCGGGACAACCTCATGTTCAGCGCCGAGAAGGTCGGCGAGACGATGAAAGTGGCGATGACGGTGAAAGACGGCAAGGCCTGGTTCGGCGTGCCGCCGCCCGATCTTTCGGTGATCGCGCGCTCGCGCGGCGCGGACTGGTTGTATACCTACCTGCGCACGTTCTACCGCGACGAAAAGTCCGCGACCGGCTGGAACAACAAGGCGTTTCCCAACGTCGCCATGCCGCACGTGCTCTGGAAACTGCAAGGCGAGCAGAGCGCCGTGCAATACGACGCCACGGTGCGCGACCTGGTCAATTTCCTCGTCTACATCGGCGAGCCCTCTGCACCGTCGCGCAAGCCGATCGGCATCATCGTGCTGTTGGTGCTTGCCGTGCTGTTCGTCTACGCTTACGCCATGAAGAAGGCTTTCTGGAAGGACGTAAGGTAGGCCCGCGCCACACCAACCCCGAAGCCGGGTGCGCTTTTTTTCGTCCGGCTTTTTCATCAGGACCTGCGCACCATGATGCAACTGTACTCCGGCACCACGTGCCCCTTCAGCCACCGCTGCCGCTTCGTGCTCTACGAGAAGGGCATGGACTTCCAGGTCATCGACGTGGACTTGTTCAACAAGCCCGAAGATCTGGCGGTGATGAATCCCTACAACCGGCTGCCGGTGCTGGTGGAGCGCGATCTCATCCTGTACGAGTCGAACATCATCAACGAATACATCGACGAGCGCTTCCCGCACCCGCAGCTGATGCCGGCGGACCCGGTGATGCGTGCGCGCGCGCGTCTGATGCTGTACAACATGGAAGTGGAGCTGTTCAGCCAGATCGAGGCGCTGGACTCGGGCAAGGACAAGCAGGTGGAAAAGGCGCGCGCCCAGGTTACCGACCGGCTGATCGAGCTCTCGCCCGTGTTCACCAAGACCAAACACATGCTGGGCGACGACTTCACCATGCTCGACGTCGCCCTCTCGCCGCTCCTGTGGCGGCTGGACCACTACGGCATCAAGCTCGGCAAGACCGCGGCTCCGTTGATGAAGTACGCGGAGCGCATTTTCTCGCGTCCGGCGTTCATCGAGGCGCTGACGCCTTCCGAGAAGGTGATGCGAAAATAGCGGCATGAACGAGATCGCCACCAAGCCGTACCTGCTGCGCGCGCTCTACGAGTGGTGCGTGGACAACGGCTACACGCCGCACGTGGCAGTGAAGGTGGACTCGAAGACGCAGGTGCCCTCGGAATACGTGAAGAACGGCGAGATCACGCTCAACGTCTCGCCCTCGGCGGTGCACAAGCTGCAGATCGGCAACGAGCTGATCGAATTCTCCGCGCGCTTCGCCGGCGTGGCACGGCAGATCTCGGTGCCGGTGGGCAACGTCTACGCGGTTTATGCACGCGAAACGGGCCACGGCATGACCTTCGACGTGGATACCGCCAAGCCGGCGACGCGGGCCGTGGCGGAGGCCGAGCCGGCGGCGCCGAAGGAGATGCCGGCGGCGCTGCCCGCGCCGGCGAATTCCTCGGAGCCGCCCAAGAAGCCCGGGGGCGGCAAGCCGACGCTGCGCCGGGTCAAATAGGATTGCATCGAACCACTGGAGCCATCATGAAACGCAAATACGGCGCCGCACTGGCGCGAGAATCGATCGCCGAGCAACGCATGCGCGAGGCCGCCAAGGAGAAAGGCGACAACAGCTTCAACTTCGGCTCGTTCCTGAACAAGGG